>CAZCFA010000010.1:0-49414 GCA_964497825.1 uncultured Conexibacter sp. | reverse complement strand
AGGTGCAGGTCGGGCCGGCGCCGATGACGACCGCGGCGCTGTGGAAGAAGACGATGACGTTGTAGAAGGTGACTGAGGCGCTGGCGATCATCGCGGCAACCTATCCGCTCCGACGGTCGTCGGCGCGCAGCAGCAGCGCTCCCCACTCGCCGCGGGTGATCGTCGACTCGGCGCGGTGGCCGGCGGCGGCGAACGCGTCCGCGACCCGCTCGGCCTCGGTCGCCAGCAGGCCGCTGAGCACCAGCGTCGCCGGCGTCGCGATCGCCCCTCGTGCCATCCGCCCGGCGAGGTCGACGAGCAGCGGCGTCAGCAGGTTGGCGACGACGGTCGGCGCATGCGGCGGCGGCCGATCGCGAAGGTTGAGCCGGAGGACCTCGACCGCGGCTCCGTTGCGCTCCGCGTTCTCGCTCGCGGCGACGACCGCGGCGCGCTCGTGATCGACGGCCACGACCGGCTCCCAGCCGAGCTTCGCGGCGGCGATCGCCAGCACCGCCGAGCCGGTTCCCCAGTCGGCGAGCGACCCGCGGGCCGCGCCGCGGTCGGCGAGCGCGAGCAGCAGCTCGAGGCAGGCCTGGGTGGTCGCGTGGGCCCCGGTCCCGAACGCCTGGCCGGGATCGATGACGATCTCGAGCGCGGCCGCGGCGGCGGCCGGCGGCCGCGGCTCCCAGGAGGGGCGGACGACGATCCGGCCGCCGCCGGCGACGACCGGCTCGTGGAAGTCGCGCCAGCGGTCGGCCCAGTCGTCGGGGATCTCGGTCGTCTCGATCGCGACCAGCCCCGCGGCCGCCGCCGCCCGCAGGCCGGGAAGCGCCGGCAGCTCGCCCGGCGGCCCGTAGACCGCGTACTCGACGTAGCCGTCGCCGCGATCCTCCTCGACGCCGCCGGGGACGAGCTCGACGAGCTCGGCCAGCACCCGCTCGGCCTGCCGGGGGGCGCAGCGGACGGCGAGCCGGATCACGGATCAGCGGAAGGCGCGCCGCATCCGCGCGAACAGGCCCTGGCCGTCGCCGGGGGCGTTGCGATCCTCGAGCGTGCGGTCGAGCCGGACGGCGAGCTCGCGCTGCTCGTCGCTGAGCCTGACCGGGGTGACGACCTTGACGGCGACGTGGAGATCGCCGCGGCGCGAGCCGCGCCCGGCATGCAGGCTCGGCAGCCCCTCGCCGCGGAGGCGGATCGAGTCGCCGTGCTGGGTCCCGGCGTCGATCTCGACCTCGCGCTCGCCGCTCAGCGTCTCGACCGGCACCGTGGCGCCGAGCATCGCCGTCGTCGCCGGCAGCTCGAGCACCGTCACGAGGTCGGCGCCCTCGCGGTGGAAGCGCTCGTCCTCGGCGACCAGCACCTGCACGTAGAGGTCGCCGTCGGCGGCGCCCGGCTCGCCGGCGTGCCCGGCGCCGCCGATCCGGATCCGCTGGCCGTTCTCGATCCCGGCCGGGATCTCGACCTCGTAGCTCTTGCGCTCGGCGACGACGCCGTCGCCGCCGCACCTCGCGCAGGGCGTCTCCGGAACCTTGCCGGCGCCGTTGCAGGCCGGGCAGACGGTCGCGCGGACCATCTGCCCGAACGGCGTCCGCGTCGCCTGCCGCACCTGGCCCTGACCGCCGCAGGTCTCGCAGGTCCGGATCGGGGTGCCGGGCTCGGCGCCGTTGCCATGGCAGTGCTGGCAGCGGACGATCGCCTCGAACGTGACCTCCTCGCTGGTTCCCGTGAGCACGTCGGCGAGCTCGATCTCGACCCGAACGCCGACGTCGCCGCCGGCCGCCGGCCCGGCGGCGCGCCCGCCGCCGAACAGGTCGTCGAACGGCGAGCCGCCGGCGCCGCCCGCGGTGCCGAAGATCGCGTTGAAGATGTCCTCGAAGCCGCCCGCGCCCGCCGCCCGCGAGTGGAACCCGCCGGAGCGCAGGCCCTCGTGCCCGAAGGCGTCGTAGGTGCGGCGGCGCTCGGGGTCGGAGAGCACCTCGTAGGCCTCGGCGACCGCCTTGAACTTCTCCTCGGCCTCGGGGTCGTGCTTGTTGACGTCGGGGTGAAGCTCGCGGGCGAGGCGGCGGAACGCCTTCTTGATCTCGCCCTCCTCGGCCCCCCGGTCGACGCCGAGGGTCTCGTAGTAGTCGGCGGGCACCGGCCGCTAGCCCTCGTAGACCGTGGCGAAGAAGCGCGACAGCTCGCCGGCGGCGTCGCGAACCGAGTCGATCGCGGTCGCGTAGTCCATCCGCAGCGGCCCGACGACCCCGACCGCGCCGAGGTTGCGGTAGCCGAGCCCGTAGGAGGCGCTGACCATGCTGACCGAGCGCAGCGCCGGCTCCGGGTTCTCCTCGCCGATGCAGAGAAACACCGAGCGCTCGCGCAGGGCCGAGCGCAGCACGCTGAGCACGCTGACCCGGCCCTCGAGCGCGCGGACGACGCCGTCGGGGTGCGGGATGTCGGCGGCGTGGCTCTCCGAGAGCAGGCGCGCGGTCCCGTCCATGTAGAGCTCCTGCGGCGAGGCCTCGGCGAGCTCGGCGACGGCGGCGCCGATCGCGGCGAGGAACCCGCGCTCGCGCTCGCCGAGCTCGGGGTCGTCGAGCCGCGCGATGAGCGAGCGCGAGCCGATCCCGACCCCGGCCAGGCGCTCGTTCAGGAACGAGGACGCCCACTCGACGAGGCCGGCGTCGACGGGCTGCTCGAAGGTGAAGACGCGCTTGGCGACGTTGCCGTTGTCGGCGATCGCGACGACGGCGACGACCCGCGACTGCAGCCGCAGCACCTCGATCCGGTGGATCGTCGCGGCGCTCGCCGGCGGCGCGGTGACCAGCGCCAGCAGATCGTTCGCCTGGGCGAGCGCGGCGGTCGTCTCGCGCAGCGCGTCGTCGACCTCGCGGCGGACCTGGGAGAGCCCGGCGAGCCCCGGCGCCGCCGGCGCCGCCGCCGGCCGCACCCGCGACTCGATCAGGTTGTCGGCGTAGCGCCGGTAGGCGGCATCGGTGGGGATCCTCCCGGCCGAGGTGTGCGGGTGGGTCAGGTAGTCGAGGCGCTCGAGCTCGGCGAGCTCGGCCCGCACCGTCGACGGCCCCCAGTCGACGTCGGCGCGATCGGAGATCGCCCGCGAGCCGACCGGCTGGCCGGTCTTCAGGTAGGCCTCGACGACGAGGTCGAGCACGAGCTCCTGGCGCTCGGAGAGCATGGCGGGGATTCTAGGTCGGGGCGGGGCGCGCGGGATCGAAACCGGCCCCGGCCGGGCTCAGATGCGGGCCGCGGCGTAGGCGCCGAGGAACAGGCCGACCGCCAGCAGCGCGAGCGCGAGCATCAGCAGGCCGCTGCCGTCGCGGATCGCGGCGGCGCCGCCGGCGACCATCGCCGCGACCGCGGCCGCGGCGGCGAGCACGAGCAGGCCGGCGACGACGGCGCGGCGCTGGGTCGAGCCGTTGAAGCAGTTCTCGCCGGGGAGCGGCTCGGCCCCCGCCTGGGCGAGATCGCGGCAGGTCGTCTCGTCGGAGATCGCGTTGGCGGCGCCGACCACCGGGACCGCCACCGCCCCGAGGGCAAGGGCGATCACGGCGATCACGGCGATCCTCAACGCAGCTCGATCTCAGCCTCGGCATTGCGGACGACGCCGGTGCCGCCCTGAACCGCCTCGGCCTCGATCACGAGGCGCTCGCCGTCGCGCTCGCGGACGGTGCCGCTGACGACGATCTCCTGCTCGGGGACGCCGATGCCGCGGAACTGCACGCGCAGCCGCCGCAGCGTCCGCGGGTCGCCGCCCGCGGCCTCGGTCTGGGCCCGCGCCACCTGCGCCATCGTGTAGAGGCCGTGGAGGATGTTGCGCGGCAACCCGACCATCCGCGCGAACTCGCCGTCGATGTGGATCGGGTTGAAGTCGCCGGAGGCCCCCGCGTAGCGGTGCGGCAGGTACTTGTCGGGGGTGACCCTGAGCTCGGGGATCGCCTCGCCCGGATCGAGATCGGTCATCGGTCCGGCCCCCGCTCAGACGCCGCGGACGATGTTCGTCCAGGTTCCGCGGACGACCTCGTCGCCGTCCTGGTTGACCGAGGTCGACTCGAACACGTAGAAGCCCTTGCCGTCCTTCTCGCTGATCGCGGCGACCCGCGCCGTGGTCGTGATCGTGTCGCCGGCGCAGACCGGCTCGCCCCAGACGAACTCCTGGCCGCCGTGGACCATCGCCGCGAAGTCGATCCCGACCTCGGGGTCGAGGATCGCCGGCGCCATCGCCCGGGCGCTGTAGACGACGGCGAACATCGGCGGCGCGACGACGTCGCGGAAGCCGGCGGCGCGCGCCGCCCCGCGGTCGCGGTGGACGTCCTCGGACTGGCCGACCGCATCGGCGTACTCGCGGATCTTCTCGGCCCCGACCTCGTAGGAGACGGCCGGGTAGCGCTTGCCTACCGCTGCGGTCTGGACGGGCACGCGGGCAGTCTATTTCGAAGCGACGGAGGCGAGCGGAGCGGGCGCCTACCGCTCCCGCTTGACCTGCGATCCGCCGGTGATCGTCTCGCTGCCGTCGTCGGCGAAGCGGACCAGCGCCTTGTTGCCGCCGTCGTAGTCGGGCGCCCAGAGCAGCAGCTCGGCCGGGCGCCGCTCGGCCGCGTCGGCGGGTCCGATCGAGACCGGCTCGGAGGTCGGCTCGTCGAGCCCGCGCCAGAGGCGGACGAACGGGTTGCGCTCCCACTCGGCGCCGATCGTCGAGGGCTCGCGGTGGCCGGGGTGGATGCGGACGTCGCCGGGCAGCTCCATCAGCCGGTCCATGATCGACGCCCTGAGGTCGCCGAGCCCGGTCGCGCCGGGGGCCCCGGTCCCCCCCACCGCGCCCTTGAAGAGGACGTCGGGTGGACGCGCGTCTCCGGCGGCAGCTCCATCAGCCGCATGACCGAGGACTTGAGCGCGTCGAAGCCCGCCGCGCCCGGCGACGCGCAGCCGCCGACCGTGCCCTTGAAGAGGACGTCGGCGGTGACGCAGTCGTCGTCGTTGATCCGCAGCGCCAGGTGGTCGGCGCAGTGGCCCGGCGTGTGGATCACCTCGATCCGCAGATCGCCGGTCTCGACCACGTCGCCGTCGTCGATCGTCTCGGTGACGAGGCCGTCGCCGAGCAGCTCCGCCGTCTTCGGGTGGGCGAGCACCGGCAGGCCGCCGAACCGCTGCGACAGCTCCTCGAGCCCGTAGACGTGGTCCCAGTGGTGGTGGGTGAGCAGGATGTGGGTGATCGTCGTTCCCTCGCGCTCGGCCCGCTCGCAGAGCGGCTCGGTGACGCCGTTGGAGTCGATCAGGACGCCCGTGCCGCCGATCTCGTCGACGGCCAGGTAGGAGTTCGACAGCCACTCGGACTGCTCGACGCGCTGCAGGATCATGCGTCGAACTCTATGACGCTGCGGATCCCGTCCTGGGCCTCCATCAGCTCGAAGCCGCGGTTGACGTCGTCGAGGCCGATCCGGTGCGAGATGAACGGATCGACGTCGATCTCGCCCTCGATGTAGCGATCGACCAGCTTCGGCACCCCCTCGCGGCCCTTGACGCCGCCGAACGAGGAGCCGGCGATGCGGCGGCCGGTGATCAGCAAGCGCGGGATCACCTCGAGCGTCTCGCCCTTGCCGGCGACGCCGGCGACCGTGCACAGGCCCCAGGCCATTCGCGCCGCCTCGACCGCCTGCGCCATCACCTCGACGTTGCCGGTCGCCTCGAACGTGTAGTCGAAGCCGAAGCCGCCCTCGCTCATCTCCAGCAGCCGCTCGACCGTGTTCTCGTCGCCCTTGATCAGGTCGGTCGCGCCCTGGCCCGCGGCGAGCTCGAGGCGGTCGTCGGAGAGATCGACGCAGATGATCCGCTCGGCGCCCTGCAGCCGGCAGCCGGCGACGGCGCCGAGGCCGACCATGCCGGCGCCGAAGACGACGCAGCTCGAGCCGGCGCTGACCTTGGCGGTGTTGATCGCGGCGCCGAGGCCGGTCGAGAGCCCGCAGGCGAACAGGCAGGCGCGATCGAACGGCGCCTCGGGGTCGATCTTGGCGAGCGCGATCTCCGGCATCACGGTGTACTCGGCGAAGGTCGAGGTGCCCATGAAGTGGCGGATCTCCTCGCCCGAGGAGTCGCCGCGACGCAGCCGCACGGTGCCGTCGGGCAGGTGGCCGAGGTTCTGCTCGGCGCGGATCGCCATGCAGAGGTTGGTGCGGGGATCGACGCAGTGGACGCACTCCCCGCACTGCGGCGAGAACAGCGTCACGACGTGGTCACCGGCCTGCAGCGAGCTGACGCCGTCGCCGACCTTCTCGACGACGCCGGCGCCCTCGTGGCCGAGGACCGCGGGCGCGTAGCCGGAGGGGTCGGCGCCCGATGCCGTGTAGAGGTCGGTGTGGCAGACGCCGCAGGCGGCCAGCCGGACCAGGACCTCGCCCGCCCTGGGGTCCTGAAGCTCGACGTCCTGGACGACGAGGGGCTCGCCGAACTGCTCCAGCACGGCCGCACGCATTCGCATCTCCGCAACTCCTCTTCTCGGGGGGAGCGATCCTAGCTCGGACCTTGGCGCGCGGGGTCGCGGCGCGCCGGACGACCGGACGACCGGGCCCGCGGCAGCGAAACGGTGCGGGCGGCCGCGGCCGCAGGTGCCGCGTCGGGCCGCTCAGCGCTTGCGCGCGGCCCTGATGTCGGCCTTCGTGGCCTCGAGCGAGACGACGTAGCCGCGCTTGGAGACCCGCCGCGCGAGGCCGCGGCGCTCGAGCTTCCGCAGCGCCGCCGGGCAGCGCTTGCAGCGCGGCCCCGACTTGCAGCACTTCTTCTTCGTCTTGACGAAGCTCCCGGCGCTCATGCGGGAGCGACCCTAGCAGGCGCGTTAGGGTTGCCTAAGAGGTGGCGGCGATCGCGCGGCGATCGCGGGCGGACCGCCAGGCCGACCGGACCCTGCGGACGGCGAGGTAGGTGGCGAGCGCGTAGATCCAGCCCAGCACGATGTCGAAGACGTAGTGCTCGCCGGCGTAGACCAGCGTGAAGCTCATCGCCAGCACGTAGGCGAGGCACAGCGCCCGCACCCACCACCTCCCGGTCGGCCAGAAGAAGCAGAGGATCAGGGCCGGGAAGGCGACGTGCAGCGACGGCACCGCCGCGACCGTGTTCGACCAGTCGCCGCCGTGGCCCCAGATCGAGTCGGCGACGCCGACGCCGAGGTGACCCCAGACGTTGCCGATCAGGCGCGTGATCGGGCCGATCTGGCCCTGGTCGCTGGCCATCCACGGCGGCGCCGCCGGGAACAGCGCGTAGGTCGCGAACGCCGCCATGCTAAGCGTCACCACCATCGCCCGGAACTCGAGGAACCTCGGCCGCGCCAGGCGCCAGAGCACGGCGGAGATCACGAAGACGGCGAAGAAGTGGCTGATGTAGACCGCCCAGACGGCGACGTCGAGGGCGTCGATGTGGAGCGGGTCCCAGAGCTTCGCCTGCAGATCGACGCTCGGGACCGAGCCGAACAGGAACCGGTCGAAGTCGATCTGCGGCATCACGTGCGGCGCGAAGATCGGGTTCTGCCCGACCTGCCCGCGCAGGAAGTCGTAGAGGTAGAGCACGAGGAAGTAGGGGAACCAGTCGAAGATCACGCCCCGCGCCCAGCCCTTGAGATCGGCGAGCGAGACCATCAGGACCCCGACCAGGAGCCAGGCGAACAGGGTGTCGCGCGACAGCAGCAGGCCGTCGACGCTGATCAGGACCGCCGTCGCGACGGCGTAGACCGCGAGGCCGGCGAAGGCGGCCGTCCTCGCGTTCGCCCAGGAGCGCGGCCGCGACGGCTCGGCCGCCCGCGGCGCGGCGCGCTCGAGTGACTCCGCCGGTGCTCCGCCCATCGCCCGCAGGATATTGGCGCCCCCCGGTCGGCCATACTGCTCGGCGGTGGAGGAACGCCTGAAGGTCGAGGTTCCGGGGGGCACGATCGGGGTGCGACGGCTCGGCTCCGGGCCACCGCTGGTGCTGATCAACGGCTACGCCGGCTCCAGCCTCGACTGGGATCCGACCTTCGTCGCCGCGCTCGGCCGCTTCGCGACGCTGCTCTGCCCCGACAACCGCGGGATCGGCGCCTCGGCCGCCGGCGACGGGCTCGACGCGCTCAGCGCCGAGTCGATGGCCGCCGACGCGCTGGCGGCGCTCGACGCGCTGGCGATCGACGGCGCGCCGGTGCTCGGCTGGTCGATGGGCGGCTTCGTCGCCCAGGCGATGGCGCTGGCCGCGCCCGAGCGGGTCGAGGCGCTGGTCCTGCTCGGCAGCGACCCCGGCGCCGGCGCCGAGCTCTGCGATCGCGATACCTGGGCGCGGTTGACCGACCACGGCGGCACCCCGCGCGAGCAGGCGCGCCGGCTGATCTCACTGCTGTTCCCGGCCGCGGTCGCAGCGCGGGTCGATCGCGAGCTCGGCGAGCTGGTGGCCGCCGCCCGGGCGGAGCTCGACCCCGAGGCGCTCAGCGCCCAGGAGCGGGCGATGCGCGCCTGGCACGAGCAGCGCGACTGCTCGGCGCTGGAGTCGATGCCGACGCTGGCGGCGGCGGGCTCGCTCGACGTGGTGATCCCGCCCGCCAACGCCGAGCTGATCGCCGCCCGGGCCGCGGACTCGTGGCTCGCCCGCTTCCCGGGCTGCGGCCACGCGCTGATGGCCCAGGAGCCGCGGCGGCTGGCGGCGCTGATCGCGGCGTTCCTCGACCGCTGAGCGGCGCGGCCGGCCGCAGCTCGAGGCACCGGCCGCGGTGGGCGCCGACGCGCTCCGGCGGCCGCGCCGCCGGCGGCGATCAGTCGTCGAGCGTGAGCACCGCCAGGAACGCCTCCTGAGGGACCTCGACCGAGCCCACCTGCTTCATCCGCTTCTTGCCCTTCTTCTGCTTGTCGAGCAGCTTGTTCTTGCGGGTGACATCGCCGCCGTAGAGCTTCGCGGTGACGTCCTTGCGGACCGCCTTGACGGTCTCGCGGGAGAGGATGCGGGACCCGATCGCGGCCTGGACCGGGACGTCGAACTGCTGGCGCGGGATCGTCTTGCGCAGCCGCGCGACCAGCTTCTTGCCGTGGGCGAGGGCGTTGTCGCGATGGCAGATGATCGAGAGCGCGTCGACGGTCTCGCCGGCGAGCAGGACGTCGAGCTTGACGAGGTCGCCGGCGCGGTTGTCGAGCTGCTCGTAGTCGAGCGAGGCGTAGCCGCGGGTGCTCGACTTGAGCTGGTCGTAGAAGTCGAGGACGATCTCGCCGAGCGGCAGGTCGTAGCGGATCTGGACCCGCTCGGGGCTGAGGAAGTGCATGTCGACGTGGCTGCCGCGGCGCGCCTGGCAGAGCTCCATGACGGCGCCGACGTGCTCCTTCGGGCAGATCAGCGAGGCGCGGATGTAGGGCTCGGTGATCGCCTCGATCCGGGCCGGATCGGGCAGGTCGGCGGGGCTGTGGACCGCGACGGCCTCGCCGTCGGTGCGGAGCACCAGGTAGGAGACGTTCGGCGTCGTCGCCATCAGCTCGAGGTCGTACTCGCGCTCGAGCCGCTCGCGGACGATGTCCATGTGCAGCAGGCCGAGGAAGCCGCAGCGGAAGCCGAAGCCGAGCGCGCCCGAGGTCTCGGGCTCCCAGGAGAGCGCGGCGTCGTTGAGGCTGAGCTTGGTGAGCGCGTCGCGGAGGTCCTCGTAGCGGTCGCTGTCGATCGGGAACAGGCCGCAGAAGACGACCGGCTGCACCTCGCGGTAGCCGGCGAGCGGCTCCGCCGCGGGATTCGCGCGCGAGGTCAGGGTGTCGCCGACGCGCAGCTTGGCGACGTCCTTGAGCCCGGTGATCACGTATCCGACCTCGCCCGCCTCGATGCCTTCGGCGGCGGTCATCTCCGGGCGGAAGAAGCCGAGCTCGTCGATCTCGGCGGCGCTGCCGCTCTGCATCGCCCGGATCGCCTCGCCCTTGGCGAAGGCGCCGTCGATCATCCGCACGTAGGCGACGACGCCGCGGTACTGGTCGAACTCGGAGTCGAAGATCAGCGCCCGCGGCGCCCCCCCGGCGGCGCCGGCGGGCGCCGGGATCCGCGCGACGATCGCCTCGAGCACGCGGTCGATCCCGGCGCCGGTCTTGGCCGAGATCGGGATCGCCTCGTCGGGATCGGTGCCGAGCAGGTCGGCGACCTCGGCCGCGACGCGATCGGGGTCGGCCCCGGGGAGGTCGACCTTGTTGAGGACCGGGATCAGCTCGAGGCCGGCGTCGATCGCGGCATAGGTGTTGGCGACCGTCTGCGCCTCGACGCCCTGGGCGGCGTCGACGACCAGCAGCGCCCCCTCGCAGGCGGCGAGGCTGCGCGAGACCTCATAGGAGAAGTCGACGTGGCCCGGGGTGTCGATCAGGTGCAGGTGGTAGGCGGCGCCGTTGGGCGCCGTGTACTCGACCCGCACCGCCTGCGCCTTGATCGTGATCCCGCGCTCGCGCTCGAGGTCCATCGAGTCGAGCAGCTGGGCGCGCATCTGCCGCTCATCGACGGCGCCGGTGAGCTCGAGGATGCGATCGGCCAGGGTCGACTTGCCGTGGTCGATGTGGGCGATGATCGAGAAGTTGCGGATGTGGTCCATGGTCCGGTTCGCCCGCGGATCCCGGGACGGATCCGCCGGCGCGCCGTAGGGTAGATGGATGAACGCCTCGATCCGGCCGGGGCCCGCGCCCGCCACCACCGCGCCCGAGGACGGTTGAGGTGCGGGCCGCGCGCGCCTTGGCCGCCGGGCCGCTGACCGTTCTCGTCGCGCTGCTCGGCGGCTGCGGCGGCGGCGAGGACACGTCGGCGACGGTCGCGGGCCCGGCCGAGCCGATCGGCTACGAGATCTTCATCGGCTATCCGCCGACCGTGCGCTCGATCAGGATCGATGCCGACGGCAACGCCGCCACCAGCGCTCAGTACCGCGGCGATCCCCGGGTGCATCGCCGCCGGTTCACGGTTCCCGCCGACCAGCTGAGCTCGATCCGCGACCACCTCGCGGCGGCCGACCTCGGCGACCTGCCCGACGACGAATGCGTCGACTGCATCTTCGTGACGCTCAGCTACGGGGACGAGCAGGCCAAGGGCGGGACGACGGTGCAACCGCAGGATCACGAGGACACGCCCGGGGACCTGCGGGTCGCGCTCGAGCTGCTCGCCGACCTGCTGCCGCCGGCCGAGCAGCCGGGCGGCGGAGCGAACGACTCGTAGCGGTGGCCCGGGCTCAGCGCCGCAGCACCCCGAGCAGCTGCTTCGCCTCGGGCACCCGCAGCGCCAGCACCGCGCCCAGGTAGAGGGCGGCGCCGGCGAGCAGGGCGACGGCGAGCGAGATCGCCTGGCCGATCGTGCCACGGCCGACGATCGCATCGAGCTGGTCCCAGACGAGCCACGAGACGGCGGCCAGCAGCGCCGAGGCGGCGGCGATCCTGACCGCTCCGTCGAGCAGCGTGCCGAGCTCGATCCGCCCGAGCTCGCGGCGCAGCAGGATCATCTGCGCGATCACGCTGGCCAGCGTCGCGACCGCGGTCGCGGTGACGATCCCGGCGACGCCGAACGGCTTGTAGAGGGCGGCGGAGACGCCGGCGGTGACGAGCAGGTTGAGCGCCGATACCGCGGTCGGTATCCACGGCCGCTGGAGGCTGAAGAAGGTCCGCGTCAGCAGCAGGAAGAGGCCGTTGAACGGGAGCGAGAAGGCGAACCAGAACAGCGCCGTGGCGACGAGGTCGGTGTCGGCGGCGGAGAAGTCGCCGCGCTGGTAGACGAGCCGCACCATCGGCTCGGCGAGGACGAGGATCGCCGCGGCGGCGGGAACGAGCACGAGCAGGATCATCCGCATCCCGTTGGCGACGGTCGAGCGCAGCTCGTCGTAGGCGCGGCGGGCGGCGAACCGGGCCAGCGTCGGGAAGACGACGGTCGCGACCGCGACCGAGAACATCCCCTGGGGCAGCATGTAGATCCGGAACGCCTTGTCGATCGCGGCCGGCGCGTCCGCCCCCTGCCCGGGGACGAGCGAGCCGAAGATGCCGTTGATCGCGAGGTTGAAGTTGATCAGCCCGAGGCTGATCGTCACCGGCAGCATCAGCAGCAGCACCCGCTTGACGAGGTCGCTGCGCCACTCGAACACGCGGCGCAGCCGGAACGGCGTGTTGCGCAGGTCGTAGGCGACCATCGCCAGCTGCAGCGCGGTGCCGACGACGACGCCGATCGCGTAGGCGTAGATCCGGTCGTCGCTGGGGAACGCCGGGGCGAGGCCGACGAGGACGGCGATGATCGCCAGGTTCCAGAACAGCGGCGCGATCGCGAAGACGCCGAAGCGGTTGTAGCTGTTGAGGACGCCGACGACGACCCCGGAGACGCCGAGCATGATCAGGATCGGGAACAGCACCCGCGAGAGCGAGACGGTGAGGTCGAGCTCGGCGCCGCTGTAGCCGGGCGCGAACAGCGGCATCACGTACGGCGCGAGCAGGATGAACAGCGCCGTGATCAGGCCGAGGACACAGATCGCGGCGAAGATCAGGGTCGAGGCGAGCCGGAAGGCCTCGATCTTGCGGTGGCGCTCGAGCTGCTCGGTGAAGACGGGCACGAACGCCGCCTGCAGCGCGGCGTCGGCGAACAGCGAGCGGACCAGGTTGGGAACGAGGAAGGCGATCGTGAACGCCGACATCTGGATGCTGACGCCGAAGTAGCTGGCGGCGAAGATCTCGCGCACCAGCCCGGCGATCCGCGAGAGCCCGGTGGCGACGCTGAAGAACGCGGTCGAGCGCCCGAGCCGCTTCGCGCGCTCGGCCTGCTCCTCCTCCAGCGCCGGCGAGTCCGGCCCGGGCTCCGCCGATCCGATCGCGATGCCGGGCTCGACTCGGTCGGTCCGCTCGCTCATCGGCCGCTAAAGTACGCCGCCGCCGATGGCCAACATCGCCTCACAGAAGAAGCGCATCCTCCGCTCCGAGCGCGAGCACGAGGAGAACCGCCGCCTTAAGGGGGCCGTCAAGACGCACTTCCGCAGGCTCGAGAGCGCGGTCGATTCCGGCGATGCCGAGGCGATCGAGAGCGAGCACCGGAAGCTGATCGCGCGGATCGACAAGGCGGTCCAGAAGGGCGCCCTGCACGCGCGGACCGCGGGCCGCAAGAAGAGCCGGGCGGCCCGGATCCGCGCCGGCGCCTAGCCGCCGCGGGGCTCAACCTCCGCCCGCTGCCCGCCGCACGGCGAGCGTCATCGCGACCCCATCGTCGTAATCGGAGCCGCCGCGCGTCCACCACTCGAGGTCGGCGATCGCGCCGATCGCCTCGGCGAGCTCGACCGGATCGGTGCCGCGAACGGCGCCGACCGTCAGCTTCGACGGGTAGGGCGCCATCGGCAGCGCCCGCTCGACCTCCCGCGGCGGCGTGCCGGCCTCGAGCATCGTCGCCGCCTGGTGGGCGCTGCGCAGCCGCGAGGCCATCCCGTAGACCAGCGGCGTCACCGCCTCGCCCTGCTCGAGCAGCGCCTCGGCGCTCGCGACCGCGGCCTCGATGTCGCGGGCGACGATCGCGTCGCCGAGCGTCCAGCCGGCGCGCTCGGAGCTGTCGGCGGTCAGCTCCTCGACCTGCTCGGCGCCGACCTCTCCCCCCTCCCCGGCCCAGATCGCGAGCCGATCGAGCTCGACGGCGAGCCGGGCGGTGCCGTCGCCGAGGCGCTCGACGAGCGCCCGGGCGGCCTGCGGAGCGAGGCGGAAGCCGCGCTCGCGGGCGCCGGCGACGAGCCAGGCGGGCAGCTCGCGCCGGCGCGGCGCGGCGTAGGCGAGGACCTCGCCGCCGCACCGCTCGACCGCCTCCGCCAGGCCCTTCGGCGCCGACCCGCGGGCGACGAGGACGACGGTGACGCCGGGGGTGCCCGCGGCCAGCGCCGCGGCGATCGCCTTGACCGCGGCCGCCTTCCAGCGCTCGACCCCGTCGGCGAGCAGGTAGCGGCGCTCGGCGGTCAGCGAGATCGCCGGCATCGACGCGATCAGCGCCTCGGCGTCGGGCGCCGCCCCCGGGGCGCCGGAGAAGTCCTCGAGCGCTCCCGCTCCGCCCTCGCGCTCGGCCCGGGCGCGGAGCCGCGCCAGCGCGGCGGACAGCTTCGACTCGTCACCCCCGGCGAGCAGGTAGGCGGGCTTCATCTGCTCCGGCATCGCGGGCGAGTCTAAGCCGCGATCCGGCCGCTCGGCGCGGACGCCCGGCCGGCCGCCGCCATCGCCGCCGCGACGGGCGCCGCGGCCGCCGTCTCAACTGCCCGCGGCCGCGCACCCTTGCAGCTCGGCCACGGGCCCCGCCTCGGTCCGGGCGCTGAGGCCGTCACGGTCGAGCTCGACCGTGGCGCTGCCGTCGCGGTCGGTGCGGAGCGTGCAGACGTCGTGCTCGGCGAGCGTCGCGATCGTCGCCTCGGTCGGGTGCCCGTAGGGGTTGCCGGCGCCGACGCCGATCAGGGCGACGCGCGGCAGCGAGCGCTCGAGCAACGGTCCCAGGCCAGCGTCGTCGCTGCCGTGATGGGCGACCTTGAGGACGTCGAGCGGGCCCGGATCGAGCCCGGTGAGCTCCTGCTCGGCGTCGGCGCTGAGCAGCGCCCGCCAGCCGCCGAAGCCGGCGACTAGCACGATCGCGTCGGCGTTGCGATCGGGGGGCACCGCGCTGAGGTGGTCGCGGGGCGGCCACAGCACCGCGAGCTCGAGCCGCCCGAACCGCAGCGTCGATCCGGCGGCGACGCGCTTGATCGGTACCCCGGCGCCGCGCGCCATCGCCTGCAGCTCGGGCGCCGGGCGGGCGTGGACGAGCTCGCCGACCTCGAAGCGGTCGAGCACTGCCGCGAGGCCGCCGGCGTGGTCGAGCTCGTCATGGGTGACGACGACCGCCGCAAGCCGTTCGATGCCGAGCGCCGCGAGCCGATCGGCGGCGGCGCTGCCCGGGGGGCCGCCGTCGACGAGCACCGGGGCGCCGGCGCCGGGCTCGAGCAGCGTCGCGTCGCCCTGGCCGACGTCGAGCTCGGTGATCCGCAGCGCGCCCGCGGGCGGGCGATCGGCCCCGCTCGCACCGCCGAGCAGGGCGGGGACGAGCGCCAGCAGGACCGCGAGCGCCGCCCCCAGCGCGGCGGCCCGGGGCAGCCGCAGGCGCTCGCGCCGACCGGCCGCGGCGACGAGCACGCTGAGCGCCGCGGCGGCGGCGATCGCGGCGGCGAGCGGCGCCGCAACCCCCGGCAGCGCCACCTCGACCTGCGCCCAGCGCGGAGCGGCGAAGACGTCGGCGACCGCGGCGACGTAGTCGATCAGCCGCGCCTCGACGAAGCGCAGCCAGGCGATCGGATCGATCGGGCCGAGCGCGGTCATCGCGGCCGGGAGCTGAGCCAGGATCGCGATCGCCATGCCGATCCACATCACCGGCGCGATCGCCGGCAGCACCGCGACGTTCGCCGGCAGCGCCGCAACCGAGACCCGCTCGAAGCTGTGGGCGATCAGCGGCGCCGTCGCGACCGTGGCGGCGACCGTCAGCGCGACGCCCTCCGCGAGCGGGCCGGCGAGCCGCCGCGGCAGCCGTCGCGGCAGCCGCGCCGCGATCGTGGCACGCAGCGGCCGCCCCCAGACGATGATCCCGGCGACCGCCGCGAACGAGAGCTGCCAGCCGGGGTCGGCGCCGGCGCGCGGATCGATCGCCAACGTCACGACGGCGGCGAGCAGCAGCGCGTAGGCGCGCTGCGACGGGCGGCCGGCAAGCGTCGCGGCGATCGCCGCCGCGCCCATCACCCCGGCCCGCTGGATCGAGGGGCCGGCGCCGGCGATCGGCACGTAGGCGGCGATCAGCAGCAGCGTCAGCGCCAGCCGCATCCGCAGCCCGGCTCCGAACAGGGCGAGGATCGCGCCGCCGAGGATCGCCAGCAGGATCACGTTCTGGCCCGAGACCGCCAGCAGGTGCGCGAGCCCGGCGCGCCGGAACGCCTCGCGGGTGGCGGGCTCGATGCGGTCGTCCTCGCCGAGCACGAAGCCGCGGGCCAGCGCCGCCTGCTCGATCCCGCGATCGGCGCCGAGCGCGTCCTCGGCCCGGCCGCGGGCCGCGTCGAGGACGCCGGCGAGGCCGCCGCGGGCGGCGCCGGTCGATCGCAGCCGCTCGGCCCGCAGCTCGACGGCCGCCCCGGCGCGCCCGACCCGCGAGCGGGCGAAGCCCGCCTCGGGGGTGGCGATCGTCCCGCTCACGCGCAGCTCGGTCCCGACCCGCAGGTCGGGGACCGGCTCGGGGGCGACGACGAGCACCCGGCCGGCCGCGGTCGCGAGCGGGACCCGGACCTCGCCGAAGCCGCGCTGCGGGAACCCGGCGACGAAGCCCCGAGCGCTGACCCGCGCGCCGTCGGGCGCCCGCAGGGCGCCGCCGGCGATCGCCGCCAGCCGCAGGCCGCCGAGGCCGAGCCCGGCGAGGACCGCGAGCGCCAGCAGCGCGGCGAGCCGCGCGGCGATCGTGGCGTTCGGCGGCGCGAATCCGCGGTCGCCGCCCGCGCCCGCCCGGCGCCGCGGCCCGCGGCGGATCGAGCGCGCCGGCGCGCCCACGACGGCGGCGAGCGCCGCGGCCGCGGCCCCCAGGCACCAGGCCCACCCCGCCGGTGCCGGCACCGCCGGGGCGGCGAGCAGGCCGGCGGCGGTCCCGGCGAGCGCCAGGTGGCGCCACCAGCCGCCGGCGCGGCTCACGGTTGCAGGCGATCGGAAAGCGCTTCGAGCGTGGCCGGGCCGATGCCGGGCACCGCGTCGAGCTCCTCGATCGAGGCGATGCCGCCGCGCTCGTCGCGGAACTCGATGATGTCGGCCGCGGTCACCGGGCCGATCCCGTCGATCGTCTCGAGGTCGGCCTGGTCGGCGGAGCCGAGGCTGATCGGGCCGTCCTCGGTCGCGCCCGCCGGCGCCGTGTCGCGCCCGGGAACGACGATCTGCTGGCCGTCGGCGACCCGCGCCGCGAGGTTGATCGCGTCGGGCCGGCCGGCGCCGGTGGCGCCGCCGGCGCGGGCGACCGCGTCGGCCACCCGCGAGCCCGCCGGCAGCCGGTAGACGCCGGGCTCGGCGACCGCGCCGGCGACGTGGACGACGGCTTCGCCGCCGCTCGCGGTATCACCGCCGCCGGCCGGCGCCGTCGCGAGCGGCACGCCCGCCGCGCCGCGCTCGGCGCCGCCGGCGCCGGCCTCGCGCACGGCCCGGATCCCGAGCAGCAGCAGGCAGACGCCGATCGCCGCATAGACGGCGATCTGGGCACGGCTCATCGCCGCCACCGCGTCCGCCTGTCGGCCCGGGCCCGCATCGCCTCGATCGTGCCGCGGCCCGGGTCACCGGTCGAGACATGGATGTGGCAATTGCCGCGCCGAAGCGTGACTTTTCAGCGGCCTCGGGGGGCGCTCAGGCGATCGTGAACCCGACCTCGCCGCGAGGCCCCTCGGCCTCGACCTCGACGGCGCTGACCTCGGCTCGCTCGGGCCCGTCGGCGCAGAACGCGATCACCGCCTCGACGTCCTCGCGAGCGCCCTCGAGCACGACCTCGACCGAGCCGTCGGCGCGGTTGGCGGCGCTGCCGGCAACGCCGCGGCCGGCCGCGATCCGGCGCACCGAATCGCGGTAGAAGACGCCCTGGACGCGACCGCGGACGCGAACGCGACGGCGGACGGCGGCGGCGCGATCAGAAGTCGTCTTCGTCCTCGTCGTAGCCGACGACCGCGGTCGTCTGCCGGCCGAAGGTCTCGTCGACCGAGACGGCCGGCGACTGGACCGACAGCAGCGCCAGCGGCGCCTCGTCCTCGTTGGCGATCGTGTGGTCGGTGGCGGGCGGGATCAGCGCCAGGTCGCCGGGAACCAGGGTCTCGGTGTCGCCGGTGGTCGACAGCGTTCCGGTGCCCTCGACGACGACGTAGACCTGCTCCACCTCCTCGTGCGAGCGCAGCTCCTGCGAGACGCCGGAGGGGACATCGATCCAGGTCACGGTCATGTGGCGCGAGCCGAGCTCACCAGCATCCATCAGGATGTGGGAGCTGAGCCGGTGAAAGTCCTTGACCGCGGCGTCGGAGAGGCGCCTGACGAGCACGCCGGGTGTTCTAGCAGACGCCCAGCGACGGCGCGCGGCGCGATCAGCGGACGACGAGGTTGACGGCGCGCGGCGCGATCAGCGGACGACGAGGTTGACGAGCTTGCCCGGCACGACGACCTCCTTGACGAGCTGCCTGCCGTCGACGTGGGCGCGGACCCGCTCGCTCGCCCGGGCGAGCTCGAGCAGCTCGCGCTCGGAGGCACCGGCGGCGGCCTCGATCCGGTCGCGGAGCTTGCCGTTGACCTGGACGACGAGGGTCACGGTCTCGGCGGCCAGCAGCTCGGGATCGGCCACCGGCCACGGCTGCGTCCAGACGTCGCCGCCCTCGAGCCGCTCCCAGGCCTCGGCGCCGAGGTGGGGGGCGAACGGGAAGATCAGCGACGCCGCCGTCGCGGTCGCGAACCGCAGCGCCCGCTCGCCGTCGCGGTCGCCGCCGAGGCCCTCCTTGACCCGGTAGGCCTCGTTGACGAGCTCCATCACCGCCGCGATCACCGTGTTGAACTGGAACCCGCGCTCGAAGTCGCGGGTCGTCTTGTCAATCGCCCAGTGCGCCTTGCGCAGCAGCGCCAGGGCATCCCCCCTCGCCTGCCGCTGCCAGGAGCCGTCGCTGCCGGCGGCGGCTCCCGTGGCGCCGGGCCCCGGGCCGCGGGCCGCGAGCTCCTCGGCCAGTCGCCACAGGCGCGCGAGGAATCGGTGCACGCCCTCGACCCCCTCGTCGACCCAGTCGCCGCCGCGGTCGGGAGGGCCCATGAAGCAGACGTAGGTGCGGGCGGAGTCGGCGCCGTAGCGCTCGACGTAGTCGGCGGGGCTGACGACGTTGCCCTTCGACTTGCTCATCTTCGCTCCGTCGCGGGTGATCATCCCCTGCGTGAACAGGTTGGCGAACGGCTCCCGCGCCGCCAGCATGCCCTCGTCCGCGAGCGCCTTGACGAAGAACCGCGCGTACATCAGGTGCAGGATCGCGTGCTCGACGCCGCCGATGTACTGGTCGGCGGGCATCCAGTGGTCGGCGACCTCCCGCGCGAACGGGGCGGCCTCGTTGGCGGGGTCGAGGTAGCGCAGGAAGTACCAGGAGGAGTCGACGAAGGTGTCCATCGTGTCGGTGTCGCGACTGGCGGCGCCGCCACAGCGCGGGCAGGCGACCTCGACCCACTCGGTCGCGGCGGCGAGCGGCGCCCTGCCGCGCGGCCGGTAGTCGTCGACGTCGGGCAGCTCGACCGGGAGCTGGTCGTCGGGAACCGGGACGAGACCGCAATCGGGGCAGTGGATGATCGGGATCGGGCAGCCCCAGTAGCGCTGCCGCGACAGCAGCCAGTCGCGCAGCCGGTAGTTGACCGCGGGCTCGCCCCGGCCCTCGGATTCGAGCCGGGCGATGATCCGCCGCTTGGCCGCGGCCGGCGTCAGCCCGTCGAGCTCGCCCGAGCCGGTGATCCGAACGTCGTCGGACTGCGAGACGAAGGGCTCGCCGGCGGCGGGCTCGGAGCCGTCCGCGGGGGCGACCACGGGGCGGATCTCGAGCCCGAACCTGGTCGCGAACTCGAAGTCGCGCTCGTCGTGGGCGGGCACCGCCATGATCGCGCCGGTGCCGTACTCCATCAGCACGTAGTCGGCAACGAAGACCGGGATCCGCTCGCCGTTGACCGGGTTGGTGACGGTGCGCTCGAGCCGGACGCCGGTCTTCTCCCGGTCGGCCGCCGCCCGGTCCTCGTCGCCGCGCCGCCGTGCCGCGGCCGCGTAGGCGCGGACCTCGTCGGCGTTCGCCGTGCCCTCGATCAGGCGCTCGAGCTCGGGGTGCTCGGGCGCGAGGACGAAGAAGGTGGCGCCGAACAGCGTGTCGGGGCGGGTCGTGAAGACGGGGAAGTCGAGGCCGAGCTCCTCGCAGCGGAAGACGGCGCGGGCGCCCTCCGAGCGGCCGATCCAGTTGCGCTGCATCGTCACCACGTGCTCGGGCCAGGACTCGAGCAGCGCGAAGTCGTCGAGCAGCTGGTCGGCGTAGGCGGTGATCCGGAAGTACCACTGCTCGAGGTCGCGCTGGACGACCTCGGTGCCGCAGCGCTCGCAGCGGCCGTCGACGACCTGCTCGTTGGCGAGCACGGTCTGGTCCCGCGGGCACCAGTTGACCGGCGCGTCGTGCCGGTAGGCGAGGCCGCGCTCGAACAGGCGCAGGAACAGCCACTGGGTCCAGCGGTAGTAGCCGGGCTCGCAGGTCGCGAACTCGCGGCTCCAGTCGATCGATATGCCCCAGGAGAGGAACTGCTGCTTGAACTGCTCGATCGACGCCCAGGTCGAGTCGCGGGGATGCTCGCCGGTGGTGATCGCGTGGTTCTCGGCCGGCAGGCCGAACGCGTCGTAGCCCATCGGGTGCACGACCTGGAAGCCGTGGCGGCGGCGGAAGTGCGCGATCGCGTCGCCGAGCGAGTAGTTCTTCAGGTGGCCGACGTGGGGCTCGCCGCTCGGATAGGGGAGCATCTCGAGCACGTAGGCCTTCGGCTTCGAGCCGTCGAAGCCCTCGGCACCCGGGTTCGGCACCTCCCAGGTGCGCTCCTCGGCCCAGCGCCGCTGCCAGCGACGCTCGATCTCGCGCGGCTCGTAGCGGGCGGCTTCGTCGCTCGTGGTCGGCTCGTTCACGGCCCGGGAGTCTAGGCGGGGAGCCGGAGCTCGACCCCGAGAAAGCGGCCGACGTCGGCGGCCTCGGCGGCGAGGGCCCGGGTCCCGGGTCCGCGTCCGAAGCGGTCGAGCGCCAGGGTGCGGCGGCGACCGCTGCCCTTGAGACGCCAGGTCGCGACGGCGCGGCCGCGGGCGAGGACGACGGCCCGGACGATGCCGCCGCCGGGGGCTACCCGGCCCTCTCCGGCGGCGGCGACGAGCGGTTCGCGGCTGCTCCAGCCGAGCATCGCGACGTCGAAGGCGGCGAGCAGCGCCGCGGCCGGCGGCTCGGGCGGCTCACGGTCGAGCGTGCCCGGCAGCGCCAGCAGGCCGCCGGCGCGCTCGAGCTCGCCGGCGGCGTCGAGGGCGCGGCGGCAGCGGGTCAGCGGCAGGCCCGACCACTTGGCGAGGTCCTCGGCGGCGGCCGGGCCGTAGCCGCCCAGGTAGCGGCGGGCGAGCGTCGCCAGCGCCTCGTCCTCGGCCACCGGCGACGGCGGCTCGGCGACCCGGAAGCGACCGTCGGGGAGGCCGACGAGCGGGCCCGACACGCAGGCCCAGGGCATCAGCACGTTGACCGCGTGCGGCCCGAGCGACGGCAGCCCGCGCTGGGCGAGGCCGGCGAGCAGCTCCGCCCGGGTCAGCGGCGCGCCGGTCTCGAGCAGCGCGACGATCGCCGGCAGCGCCGCTCGGGCGGCGTCGCGGGCGCCGCGCTTGTCGATCAGGTTCTCGAAGTAGCGCCGGTTGCGGGCGGCGGTGAGCGCCTGCAGCCAGGGGCGGTCGGCGGCGGCGATCAGGTGGACCGTGCCACGCACGGTCCAGGTACGGACCAGTCCCGGATCGGCGTCGACGTCGGCGCGCTCGAGGCCGGGGACCCGGGAGCGCAGCGCCAGGCGCGCGGCGCGGACGTCCTGGGCCTGGATGCCGCAGACGCTGGCGGCCGCTTCGGTGACGGATCCGGCCCCGGTTCGGGGGCTGAGCCGCTGGGCGCCGAGCCGCAGGCGCCGCAGCCGCTCAACCGGGATCGGAGCTGACACGCAGCGAAGCTTGTCAGCCCGGCCTGATCGGGCGGCCTCGATGAACTCGCGGCGTCGGGCTCGCCGCGAACCTCAGGCTCGGCTTCCTCGAACTCCGGCGTCGTCGGCGGAACGTCGGGATAGCACCACCACACCTGGAGCTCGACACCAGCGCCCTCAAGCAGCGTCTGCCGGCGGCGGCTCGTCGGGCAGCGAGGGTTGTGCCAGATCCCCGTTATCTGGTCCTATCAAATCGAGCCGGTCGAGCGGGCCCAGCGCCGCCATCGGCTTGCCGCGGCGGGTGATCAGAAAGCGCTCGCCCGCCTTCGCACGTTGGATGAAACTAGCTGCGTGGGCGCTGAACCGCCCGGTGCCAACGACACTCGTTTCCGGATGGAGCTGGTCGGACTCGAACCGACGGCCTCCGCACTGCCAGTGCGACGTTCTAGCCAGCTGAACTACAGCCCCAGAGAACTCGTAATCGGCGGCGAAGTTTATCGCGGCGCGCTGTCCGTTTCGAGCGGGCGCAAGGCGCAGATGGAATGCCGATCGCCCCTGGGCCTGCGCGATCGGGATCAGAAAGCAGCGGTGGAGGTCCCCGGCATAGACGGCGATCGCGTCTACCTCCGCGGCCGTGTACTTGCGACGAACGTACCCGTTCAGCGGCGTGTGCCGCGAGCTCGCGATCTCCACCACGATCACATCACCGCGAACCCGCCCCCACTTGCATTGAACCCGAAGGATGCGATCGCCGACCTCGATGCCGAGGTCGGCCCGCCCGTGCTCGACGAGCGGCCAGAAGACCCCGAGGCCAAGGCGGGAGGCCTCCTGTGCGATGGCCAGCTCGGCTGTGGCCCCTTTCGCGTTCGAGCTCATTCCGGACACGAACACATGTTCCCATACGTGGCGGACGAAACGAGCGGCGGGCGCGCCAGCGCCTCCGCCCCCCCCGCTCGAGCAGGCTGCCGCCCGTCGGAGCCCGCCGCCACGCGGGTATCCTTCCCCGCCGCCCGCGACGACGCCGCCAGAGCAAGGAGCAGACCGCGCAGATGAACGACCAGATCGGCACCACCACCCTCGCCACGGCCGACGCGCAGATCGCGCGGCAGTCGTTCCTGACCAGCGTCTTCGGCTGGATGTTCGTCGGCCTCGCGCTGACCGCGGGCGTCGCCGCCTACGCGGCCGCCAGCGGCGACATGATGGCCTGGTTCGAGGACAACCCGTTCGCCTACATCGGCATGTTCATCGTCCAGATCGGGCTCGTGGTGGCGATCTCAGCCGGCATCAACAGGATCTCGGCGCCGGTCGCGGTGTTCCTGTTCGCGCTGTTCTCGGCGGTCACCGGGTTCACCTTCTCGGTCATCATCGAGGCCTACACGACCGCCTCGATCGCCGCCGCGTTCGCCACCGCCGGCGGCATGTTCGCGGGCATGGCGGCGTTCGGCTACGCGACCAAGCGCGACCTCTCGAGCCTCGGGTCGATCCTGTTCATGGGCCTGATCGGCGTGATCATCGGCAGCATCGTCAACCTGTTCTGGGCGAGCTCGGCCCTCTACTGGTTCGTCACCTTCGCCGGCGTGCTCGTCTTCTGCGGGCTCACCGCCTACGACATGCAGAAGCTGAAGCGGATCGGCGAGTCGGGGATCGACGGCGCGGCGGCCCAGAAGCTGTCGATCCTCGGCGCGCTCTCGCTCTACCTCGACTTCATCAACATGTTCCTGTTCATGCTGAGGATCTTCGGCTCGGCCCGCTAGCCGCGCCGGTCACTCGTCGCCGACGTCGAGCACGATCTCGTCGTCGGCGGCCGCGCGCACCTTGAACTCGAGGTCGCAGCGCTGCTCGAGCTCGCGCAGCAGGTCGACCGGCTCGCTCAGGGCGACGTCGATCCGCGCCCGCCCCTCCGAGAACCGCTTGATCGAGATGTCGCCGGTGGCGCCGATCGCGTTCGCCGCGTCCTCGAAGCGGACGAGCTGCGAGAAGTCCGCGAACGGTCCGACGTCGACGCTGACCCGCCGGCGTTCGGCCCGGGCGCCGCGGCGCACCGTCGCGACCGCCTCGGCGGCCGGGGCGATCGTCGCCGGCTCCTCGTCCTCGTCCCACTCCGACGCGATCCGCGCGATCGCCTCCTCGAGCGCGTTCAGCAACCGCTCGTGGCGCTCGCCGCGGATCTCCGGGTTCTCGGATGCCTCGGTCGCCGCCGCGCTCAGCAGCGCCGCCTCGCGCAGCGCCCGCAGCCGCAGCCGCGTCGCCTGCCCGCGCGCGTTCGTCCACAGCTCGTCGAGCCGGCGGCCGACAAGCGCGATCCCCTGCAGCTGCTCGCGCGCCTGCTCGCGCGCGGCGGCGAGCTCGGATCGCAGCGCCTCGGCCTCGGCCTCGAGGCGGGCGGCGTCGGCCGCGCGCGCCCGCAGCCGCTCGTCGCTTCTGCCGAGCTCCGCTTCGAGCGCATCGATCGCCCCCTCCACCTCGCGCGGGCGGTAGCCGAGCAGCGACCTCCTGAACCTTGCCTGGGCGATGCCGCGAAGCTACGGCCCGGCGCGGACGGAACTCAGCGCTCGCCGGCGGCGTGGGCGGGCGATTCGCCGAGGCCGAGCTCGAGCCGCGGCGCCTCGCCCCAGAGCTGCTCGAGCCGGTACAGCTCGCGCGTCTCGGGAACGAAGACGTGGAGGATGCAGTCGAGGTAGTCGAGCAGGATCCAACGCGCCTCCGGCAGCCCCTCGACCCGGCTCGCCCGCAGCCCGTCGTCGCGCTTGAGCCGCAGCTGCACCTCGTCGCTGATCGCCTTCGCCTGGCGCTCGTTGCGGGCGGTGCAGATCACCAGCACGTCGGTGTAGCCGACGATCCCGCCGACGTCGAGGGCGACGATGTCGGTCGCGAGCTTCGAGTCGGCGAGCTCGGCGATCCGGACCGCGAGCCGCTCCGGCGCCGCGGTCACGAGGGCACCGCCCCGCCGCCGCCGTAGAGCCCGCGCGCGGCGATCAGCTCGGCGACCGCGGCGGGAACCATCCAGCGGATCGGGCGACGCGCCGCGACCCGGGCCCGCACGAGCGACGAGGAGATCCCGACCGCCGGCATCGCGATCGGCGCGGCGCGGCGGGCGCCGAGCCGGTCCAGCGCCGCGTCGACGGCGGCGCCGTCGACCCCCGGGCGGTCGGCGATCGCGATCCGGGCGAGGGCGACGACGCGGTCGGGCCGGCGCCAGCCCTCGAAGCCGGCGGCGACGTCGGCGCCCATCACGAAGGTCAAGTCGCTTCCCGGCCTCTCATCCGCCAGCAGCTCCAGCGTACGGTAGGCGAAGGACGGGCCCTCGCGCTCGACCTCGAGCGCCGACGCCGCCAGGCGCTCCTCGCCGGCGACGGCGAGCCGCGTCATCTCGAGCCGGACCGCGGCTCCCGGCTCGGGATCGATCCGCTTGTGCGGCGCCACCCCGGTCGGAACCAGCAGCAGCTCGTCGAGGCCGAGCGTCGCCACCGCCTCCTGGGCGAGCAGCAGGTGCCCGATGTGGGGCGGGTTGAAGGCGCCCCCGAGGACGCCGATCGCGCTCACTCGCGGATCTGGCCCGACCCGCGGCCGACGTACTTGGTCGAGGTCAGCTCGCGCAACCCGATCGGGCCGCGCGCGTGCAGCTTCTGGGTCGAGTTGCCGATCTCAGCCCCCATCCCGAAGACGAAGCCGTCGGTGAACCGGGTCGAGGCGTTGACGTAGACGCAGGCGGCGTCGACGCGGCGGCAGAACAGCTCGCCGGCCTCGGCCGAGGCGGTGACGATCGCCTCCGAGTGGCCGCTGCCGTGCTCGTTGACATGGTCGATCGCGCCCTCGAGCGTGTCGACGACGGCGACCGCGAGCTTCAGCGCGTGGTACTCGGTGTCCCAGTCCTGCGACCGTGCGCTGCCGACCGGTGTCGCGCCGGCGGCGGCCCGCGTCCGCTCGTCGCCGACCAGCTCGACCCCGGCCGCGGCGAGCTCGGCGAGCGCCACGGGCAGGAAGCGGTCGGCGACCGCGGCGTGGACGATCAGGGTCTCGGCGGCGTTGCAGACGCCGGGACGCTGGACCTTGGCGTTGAGGATGATCGCCCGGGCCATCTCGAGGTCGGCGTCCTCGTCGACGTAGACGTGGCAGTTGCCGGAGGCCGCGTAGAGGATCGGAACCTCGGCGACCTGCTCGAGCGCCGCCTTGAGGCCGTCGCCGCCGCGGGGGATGATCAGGTCGACGAGCGCGCGCTGGCGGGCCAGCTCGGAGAGCTCCTCGCGGCCGCCGCCGGCGACGGTCTCGACGGTCCCGGCCGGCATCCCGGCCTCGGCGACCGCCTCGGCGACGATCGCACCGAGGATCGCGTTCGACGCCGCCGCCGAGCTCGAGCCGCGCAGGACCGCCGCGTTGCCGCTCTTGATGCAGAGGGCGGCGGCGTCGACGGTGACGTTCGGGCGCGCCTCGTAGACGATCGCGATGACGCCGATCGGCACCCGCAGGTGCTCGAGCTCGAGCCCGCTCTCGAGCGTCCGACGATCGATCACCTCGCCGACCGGATCGGGCAGCGCGATGATCGCCTCGACCCCGACCGCGATCGCCTCGACCCGCGCCGGGTCGAGCCGCAGCCGGTCGAGCAGCGCGGCATCGAGGCCGGCGGCCGCGCCGCGCTCGAGATCGGACTCGTTCGCGGCGAGGATCTCAGGGCCGCGCTCGCGCAGCAGCCGGGCGGCGTTCGCGAGCGCCTCGTCCTTGACCGCGGTCGGGACGCTGGCGAGCAGCAGCGAGGCCGCGCGGGCGCGGCGGCAGACGGCGCTGACGGATTCGGTCGTTACGGCCATCCGCGAAGCGTAGCCGGAGCGGCGAGCGCCCTACGTGAGGACGAACCGGTCGCGGTGGATCGCCTCCTCGGCGCCGTCCGGCAGGATCGCCTTGACCTCGGCGCTGCGCTTGCCGAGCAGCCGTCCCAGCACCTCGGACGAGTGCTCGGAGATGCCCTTGCCGACGATCCCCTCCGCATCGACGACCTCGACCGGATCGCCGGCGGCGAAGCTGCCCTCGACCGCGACGACGCCGACCGGCAGCAGCGAGGAGCCGCGCTCGCGCAGCACCCGGCCGGCGCCGGCGTCGACCACGACCCGGCCCCGCACGGGCGTCGACCAGCGCAGCCACAGCTTGAAGCTCGGCGCCCGGTCGCTGCGGGTGTGGAACGCGGTGCCGACCGGCTCGCCGGCGACGGCCGCCAGCAGCGTCCCGCTCTCGGTCCCGTCGCAGATCGTCGCCGCGATCCCCGAGTTGCTCGCCATCTGCGCGGCGACGACCTTGCTGCGCATGCCGCCCGAGCCGAACGCCGAGGTCCGGGAGCCGATGTCGTAGGCCTCGAGCTCGGCGGTGTCGGCGACCTCGCCGACCAGCTCCGCCCCGGGATCGGTGCGCGGGTCGGCCCGGTGCAGCCCGGCCTGGTCGGTGAGCAGGACGAGCCGCCGCGCCTTGACCATGATCGCCACCTGGGCGGAGAGGAAGTCGTTGTCGCCGAACGTGATCTCGTCGGTCGCGGTCGTGTCGTTCTCGTTGACGACCGGCACGACGTGCCAGGCGAGCAGCCGCTGCAGGGTCTGCCGGGCGTTCAGGTAGTTGATCCGCTCCGACAGGTCGAACGCGGTCAGCAGCACCTGCGCCGCCCGCACCTCGCGGGCCGCGAGCCGGTCCTCGTAGGCGCGGAACAGGTTGCCCTGGCCGACCGCCGAGGCCGCCTGCAGCGCGTCGATCGCGGTCGGGCGCGAGTCGAGGCCGAGCAGGCGCCGGCCGCGGGCGATCGCCCCCGAGGTGACCATGATCACGTCATCGCCGCGGCGATGGAGCTCGGCGACCTGGTCGCAGACCCCGTCGAGGACGTCGCAGCGCAGCGCCCCATCGGCGCCGGCGACGATCGACGATCCGAGCTTGACGACGACGGTCATGACCGGCGGGAGTCTAGGTCGGCGGCGCGGGTCAGCGCTGCGGCCGCAGCACCCGCTCGCAGCCGCGAACGCGGTCGATGCGGTCAACCCGGGCGCGGTCGTCGCCGCGGCCGCAGGCGATCACGTCGCGCACGCCGTCGGCGGCCCAGATCCGGTCATCGCCGGTGCGGCCGCGCAGCCTGTCGCTGCCGCCGCCGCCGTTGAGGCGGTCGCCGCCGCGGCCGCCGTTGAGGCGGTCCTCACCGCCGCCGCCGTTGATCCGGTCCTCACCGCGGCCGCCGGCGATGCAGTCGTCGCCGCGGCCGCCGCGCAGCCGGTCGGCGCCGCCGCGGCCGTTGATCCGCTCGCCGCCGGCGCCGCCGGTGATCCGGTCCTTGCGCCCGCTGCCGTCGATCGTCAGCGCGCAGCGGGCTCCGGGGCCGGGCTGCGGCCGGCCGCAGTCGGTCGGCGTCGCATCGACCAGCCGCGCGACCTCGCCCTGGCGCGAGGCGACGTAGACGCGCCCGCAGGCGTCCTCGCCGAAGCTCGACACCTGCGGCAGCGCGATGCCGAGCGGGCGATCGTCGGCGGCGAGTGGGACCGCGAGCCGGGCCGAGCGCAGCTCGCCACCGCAGTAGTCGGCGTAGAGGTAGCGGCCGCGGAGCTGATCGAGGCCGGGGTCGCGGACGACGTAGCCGCCGGTCACCGCGCAGGCGCCGCCCCCGTGCCCGTACTCGAGCACCGGGTCGACCGCGCCTGGGGCGGTGCACGGCGATCCCAGCGTCGGCGTCGGGTGGGCGCCCTCACGGCAGCGCCAGCCGAAGTTGACGCCGCGTCCCGGCGCCGGCCCCGGCGCGTAATCGATCTCCTCGTAGCTGTTCTGGCCGACGTCGCCGATCACCAGCGCGCCGGTGGCGCGGTCGAACGAGAACCGGTACGGGTTGCGCAAGCCGTAGCTCCAGATCTCCGGCGCGGCACCGGGCGTTGCGGCGAATGGGTTATCGGCCGGGACCGCGTACTGCGCCGCGCCGCTCGGCCGCGGGTCGATTCGCAGCAGCTTGCCGAGCCTGCGGCCGAGGTTCTGGGCGTTGTTGCCGGCGCCGCTGTTGTCGTTGCCGCCGCCGCCGTCGCCGGTGCCGAGATAGAGGTAGCCGTCGGGGCCGAACTGAAGCTGGCCGCCGTTGTGGTTGGGGGCGTCGGCATGGGGGATCGTGATCACGTCGCGCAGCGTCGCCGGATCGGCAACGTCGCCGGAGGCCCGCAGCTCGGCGACGTGGATCGCGCCCGAGTCGCGGCCGGTGTAGTAGACGTAGAAGCGACCCGAGTCGGCGAAGTCGGGAGCCGGCGCCATCGACAGCAACCCCTGCTCGACGTAGCCGCTCTCGACCAGGTCGGTGATGTCGAGGAACTGCGAGGTGCCCGACGGCGTCGTCAGCTTGATCCTCCCCCGGCGCTCGACGATGAACAGCCGATCCGGGTTCGACGGGTCCGAGGTGACGTAGACGGGGTCGTCGTAGCTGCCGATCTGGTCGAGGCTGACGGCGGCGGCGCTCGCGGCGCGCACGCCGGCGGCGGCGCACGCCAGCGCCGCGATCGCGGCGATCGTCGTCCTGCGAAGGCGCATCGAGAGGTTCAACCCCGTCGCCGCGCTCAGGTTTCGCCGGGATCGAGATCGAACGCCTGCTCGCCGATCCGGACCTCGTCGCCGGGCTCGAAGCCGGCGTCACGCAGCGCCTTGATCACGCCGATCTCGCGCAGCCGGCGCTCGAGGTGGGCGACGGCCTCGTCGTTGCCGAGGTCGTGGCGCTCGACCAGCATCTCGATGCCGCGGCCGGTGACCGCGTAGACGCCGTCGGCGACGGCCACGACCTCGAAGCCGCCGGGACCGCGCGGGCGGTAGACGCGGTGATCGGCCTCGTAGTCGGGCTCGGCGCCGGCGCCCTGGCCCGCGCCGGCCTCGCCGGCCGCCGCGACCGCGGCGAAGATCCCGGCGACGAGCTCGTCGATCCCGGCGCCGGTCGCCGCCGAGACCGCGAGCGCCGCCGGGTGCGCGGAGGCCCAGGCGGCGAGCGCCGCCTCCGCCTCCGCCTCGGGGACGAGGTCGCGCTTGGAGAGGACGACGATCTCCGGCAGCTCGCCGAGCCCGGCGCCGTAGGCGGTGAGCTCGGCGCGGACCGTACGGTAGGCGGCCTCCGGGTCGGCGCCGGGACCGAGCTCGAGCAGGTGGACCAGGACCCGGCAGCGCTCGACGTGGGCGAGGAACTCGTGGCCGAGGCCGGCGCCCGCGGCGGCCCCCTCGATCAGCCCCGGGATATCGGCGAGCACGAGCTGACGGTCGCCGTCGTCGATCGTGCCGAGCACCGGCTCGATCGTCGTGAACGGGTAGCCGGCGACCTTCGGTGCCGCCCGGGTGATCCGGCCCAGAAGCGATGACTTGCCCGCGTTCGGGAGGCCGACGAGCCCGGCGTCGGCGAGCAGCCGCAGCCGCAGCTCGACCCAGCCGGAGGCGCCGGCGAGGCCGCGCTCGGCGAAGCGCGGAGCCCGCTGGGTCGAGCTTGCGAAGCGCTTGTTGCCGTGCCCTCCGAGCCCGCCGGCGGCGACGATCGCCCGCTGCCCCGGCTCGACGAGGTCGAAGTACTCGCCCTCGATCCCGGCGACGCTGGTCCCCGGCGGGACCGCGATCACCAGGTCCTCACCACGGGCGCCGTGGCGGTTGGCGCCGGCACCGCGGGCGCCGGGCGCGGCGCGCTGGTGAGAGGCGACGCGCAACGCCGCGAGGTCGCGCCGCGAGGGGTCGGCGAGCAGCACGACGTCGCCGCCGTGGCCGCCGTCGCCGCCGTCGGGGCCGCCGCGCGGCACGTGCGCCTCACGGCGGAAGCTGACGGCGCCGTCGCCGCCGCGACCGCCCTCGACGAATATGCGCGCGCGGTCGTGCAACACCGCCGCAGGATCGCAGGCGGCCCGAAGGTCACGCGGTCGTGCAGCGCCGCAGGAGGACCGCGGGCCGCCCGATGCGCGCGCGGTCGTGCAGCGCCGCAGGATCGCAGGCGGCCTCATGCGCCGCGCGGTCGTGCAGCGCCGCCGCAGGATCGCAGGCGGCCTCATGCGCCGCGCGGTCGTGCAGCGCCGCAGCCGGATCGCAGGCCGGCCTGATGGTCGCGCGATCGACGCGCGCGAATCGAAGCTGCCGACCGTGCAGCTCATCGGCGCGGTTCGGTCCACCGAACCGCGGATTGCGGCAATGATGGTGCCGCAATCTGCGGCTCGCCGGATCCGAGCGGTGGTTGGGGGGCTACTCGACGTCGGCGGCGACCGAGACGGTGCGGCCGCGGCGCCCGGAGGCGAACGCGACGGTGCCGGCGCGGGTCGCGAAGATCGTGTGGTCGCGGCCGAGGCCGACGCCGTCGCCGGGATGGAAGCGCGTGCCGCGCTGGCGGACGATGATCTCGCCGCCCTTCACCCGTTGGCCGGCGAAGACCTTGACGCCGAGGTACTTGGGGTTCGAGTCGCGGCCGTTGCGGCTCGAGCCGAGTCCCTTCTTGTGGGCCATCAGTCGCCCTCCTTCCTCTTCGCTGCGGGCTTTCCGGCGGCGGGCTTCTTCGCCGCGGACTTGGCCGCGGGCTTCTCGGTCGCGGGCTTCTTCGTTGCCGGCTTGCCGGCGGCGGGCTTCTTCGCCCCGGAGCTGGCGGCCGGCTTCTTGGCGGCGGGCTTCGCCGCAGCCTTCTTGGCGGCCGGCTTCCTGGCGGCGGCTTTCTTTGGAGCGGGCTTCCCGGACGCCGGCTTCTCGGCGGCGGGCTTCTTCGTTGCCGGCTTCTCGGCGGCGGGCTGGCTCGCCGCCGGCTTCTTGGCCGCCGGCTTCTTCGCCGCTGCCTCGGCGGCGGGCTTCTTTGCCGCCGGCTTGGCGGCGGCGGCCTGCTTCGTCGCGGCGGCCTTCGCCCCGGGCCTCTCCCCGCCGGGCTCGCCCTCGGCCTTCTTCCGCGCCGCCGGCTTGCGGCTCAGCATCGCCAGGTCGGTGATCTCGAGCCGGGTCAGCTCGCTGCGGTGACCGCGGCGCCTGCGGTAGCCCTTCTTCGCCTTGTACTTGAAGACGCGGATCTTCGGCCCGCGCTCGTGGCCGGCGATCCGCGCCTCGACCTTGACCTTCTCGAGGCCGGCGGGCTCGAGCACGGTGTCGTCGTCGGAGCGGAACATGACCGCGCGCAGCGGCACCTTCGCCCCCTCGTCCCCGGGCAGCCGGTCGACGAGCAGGGACTGACCCTTCTCGACGCGGTACTGCTTGCCGCCGCTCTCGACTATCGCGTAGGTGGGCATGTCCTCGTTGCTGGTCTCGTTCAGTCGTCGGAGCCGGAGCGGGAACCGCTCCCGGCGCGGGAACGGCGCCGTCCACCTCTGCGGCCGCGGCGCCGGGCGCCGGAGTCTAGACCGTCGGCGGACTCGTCGGGGGCCGGGGCGCCGTCGAGCAGCGTCGCCCGCCCCGAGGAGCGGTCGATCGCCTCGATCCGGACCAGCTTGCGCTCGCCGACCAGCGGCGCCGCGTCGGCGACGGTGATCATCAGCGCATCGACCCTGGCGACGGCGTCGCCCGGGTCGTACATGTGCGGCTCGTCGATCGTCAGCAGCACCTCGTCGCCGACCTGGAACGGCAACGCGCGCCGCTCGATCTCCGCCCGGTCGCCCGACTCGGCGACCTCGAAGGTGTCGATCGGCAGCGCCTCGCCGCCCTCGAACAGGAACGTCTTGCCGAGCTCCTGCTCGAGCTCGAGCAGGCCGCTGTCCTCGCGCATCAGCTCGCGCGCGACCTTCGGGTTGACGCGGATCAGCATCGCTTCGGCCCGCTTGCCGTCGCCGGCGACGTCGCGGAGCTTGCGGAGGACGTCGATCGCGACCGTCTCGGCCGAGCGGACGACGCCCTCGCCGTCGCAGGTCGGGCAGCGCTCGGTGAGGATCTCGCGGACGCCGTCGGTCACGTTCTGGCGGGTCATCTCGACCAGCCCCAGCGGCGAGACCTCGACCACGTAGGTCTTCGTCCGGTCCTCGTCGAGCGCCTTGCGCAGCGTCTTCAGCACCTGGTCGCGGTTCTTCGCCCGGGCCATGTCGATGAAGTCGATGACGATGATGCCGCCGATGTCGCGCAGCCGCAGCTGCCGGACGACCTCGTCGGCGGCCTCGACGTTGACCTTGGTGATCGTGTCCTCGAGCCGTCCCTTGCCCTTGCCGGTGAACGAGCCGGTGTTGATGTCGATCACCGTCAGCGCCTCGGCGTAGTCGATGATCAGGTATCCGCCCGAGGGCAGGTCGACCCGCCGCGAAAGCGTCGACTCGAACGCCTGCGCGGCGCCGTAGCGGTCGAACAGATGGTCGGAGTGCGAGTGCATCTCGACCGAATCGACGAGCTCGGGCGCGGTCCGCTTGAAGAACGAGGTGACCCGCCGGAACTGCTTCTCGTCGTCGATCTCGGCGCCGTCGAACTCGCTGCCGAGCACGTCGCGGAGGACGCGGATCGGCAGGTCGGCCTCCTGGAAGACGAGCGCCGGCGCCGAGAGGTCGGCGGAGCGGTCGTCGAGCACCTCGTGCAGCCTGTGCAGGTAGGCGATCTCGCGCTCGAAGTCCTCCTGGCGGGCTCCCTGGGCGGCGGTGCGGACGATGTAGCCGCCCTTCTCCTTGTTCTCCTTGTGCAGGCGCTCGAGGCTCTTGCGCATCTGCTGGCGCTCCTTGTCGGGCATCCGCCGGCTGACGCCGATCCCGGCGCCCTGCGGCATGAAGACGAGGTAGCGGCCGGCGATCGAGACCTGCATCGAAAGCCGCGCGCCCTTCGTCTTCAGCGGGTCCTTGACGACCTGCACGACGATCTCCTGGCCGCGCTTGATCAGCTCGTCGATCCGCCGGCCCTTGCCGTGGCCGCGTTTCGGCTGCGCCTTGCCGTCGGGGGTGACGATCTCGTCGACGTGCAGGAAGCCGTTGCGCTCGAGCCCGATGTCGACGAACGCCGCCTCCATGCCGGGCAGGACGTTGTCGACGACGCCCTTGTAGATGTTGCCGACGATCGAGCGCGATCCGCGGCGCTCGACGTAGAGCTCGCCGACGCGCCATTCACCGCCGCGGCCGCCGCCCTTCTTCTCGCCTTGCTTGTCCTTGTTCTGGGCGCCGCCCTTGCGCGCGGCTCCCTTCGCTTCGAGTACGGCTACGCGGGTTTCGCCGGCGTCAACCGATACGAGGATCTTCTTCTTCAAAGTGGCTCACCTCAGAGAGCGTTTCTGACCCTGCCGGGTGAGGCGAGCTGCGACTGGACATAGACGCTCTGGAGGACGCCGATCGCCATGAAGGTGGTCAGCACCGACGATCCGCCGTAGGTCATCAACGGCAGCGGGATTCCGGTCACGGGCGCCAGCCCGAGGTTCATCCCGACGTTGACGAAAACCTGGAAGAGCAGCATCGCGGCGATTCCCGCCCCGACCATGCTCCCGTACAAGTTCTTCGAGAGTGTCGTTATCCGCAGCGCCCGCCAGATCAGCAGGGCATAGAGGGATAGGACCAGCCCGGCGCCGAGGAACCCCCACCGCTCCGCCACGACGGCGAAGATGAAGTCGGTGTGGCCCTCCGGCAGGAAGCCGTGCTGGGATTGCGTGGCCTGATCGCCGCGTCCGAGCTTGCCGCCGGACCCGATCGCGATCAGCGCCTGGTTCGTTTGATAGCTGGCGTCGGCCGGGTCGTCGCTCGGGTTGAGAAACGACGTCAGCCGCTCAGCCTGGTAGCCCTGCAGCACCGGCTGCCCGATCAGCGGGGCGATCACGAGCACGATCGTCGCCGCCGCCAGGACGATCCCGCCGAGCGCAGCGAAGTGCGTCCAGCGGACCCCGGAGACGAACAGGATCACGAGCGTGATCACGCCGTAGACCAGGGCGGTGCCGAGGTCGGGCTGTACGAAAACGATCGCCGCCGGCACGAGGCCGAGGGCGAGCAGCCGCGCGGTGCGCCGCCACTCGCTCTGCCGCCGTGCGCGGTCGATCACGAAGCCGGCGAGAGCGAGGACGAGCATCAGCTTGCCCAGCTCCGACGGCTGAAAGCTGAAGAACGGGAGATCGATCGCGCGGCGCGAGCCGCGGGCGATGTCCCCGAACGGCATCACGGCGATGATCATGAACACCATCGCCGCGTAGATCCCGACCCGCAGCTCGCGGAACCGCGAGTAATCGAAGCGGGCGAGGGCGAACATCAGCGCGATCCCGACGACCGCGTAGATGCTCTGGCGGATCGTGTAGTAGTAGGGATCGCCGGCGACGTCGCCGCGGGTCGTCGCCGCGAGCGTGACGACGCTGCAGACGATCAGCCCGATCCCGGCGATCGCGACCGCCGGGTCCATGCGCAGGAACCCGATGCGCTCGCCGAAGCCGGCGCTGCGCTCGTCGAACGTCTGCGGTTGGGCTAGCGTGGGCATGTCCGGTGTCGCTGCAAGTTGCACCTAGTTAATCAGCGGCGATGTCGCCGCCGACGGTGTCGATCTCGCCCCCGTGGACGCCGAGCAGCTGGTTAAGGATCTCACGAGCGGCGGGGGCGGCGGTCTCCGCTCCGAAGCCGCCGTTCTCGATCGTGGCCACGACCACGTACTGAGGATCGTCGGCGGGCGCCAGCGCCGCGTACCAGGACTGGTCCGGGAGCAGGCCCTTCTCGGCGGTACCGGTCTTGCCGGCGATCTCGACCGGATAGCCGCCGAAGATCGGATAGGAGGTGCCGCCCGGCTCCATCGCCGCCTCCCGCAGGCCCTCCATGATCGTGCTGCGGACCGCCGGGTCGAGGTCGATCTGCCGCTGCGGCGCCGGCTCGATCTCCTGGGTGATCTCGCCGGCGGCGTCCTCGGCGTGATCGCCGAGGTGCGGGCGAACGACGTCGCCGCCGTTGCCGAGCGCCGCGTAGGCGACCGCCAGCTGCAGCGGCGTCGCGCTGAGATCGCCCTGGCCGACCGCGAGGTTGATGTTGTCGCCGACCGACCACTTGCGGTCGGTCTCGCCGCAGTTGACGTAGTCGCGCTTGCTGCCCGCGCAGGAGTCCGGGTCGGCCGCCTGCTCGTAGAGCTCGTTGCGCCACTCCGGCGTCGGCAAGAGGCCGGCGCCCTCGCCCGGCAGGTCGATCCCGGTGAGGCTGCCGAAGCCGTAGTTGGCGGCCCACTTCTGCAGCCCCTCGTCGGTCTCGTTCTCGAGCTCGAAGCCGAGCTTGTAGAAGTAGACGTCGGAGGAGACGCGGAGCGCGTCGGTCATGTCGACCGGGCCGTTCGCCTGATCGCCCGCGTTGCAGAACTCGTCGCCCTCGCCGAGCTTGAAGCAGCCGGGGTCGTCGACGATCTCGGTCGGGGTGATCAGGTGCTCCTCGAGGCCGGCGGTGGCGGTGATCAGCTTGAACGTCGAGCCGGTCGGGTAGCCGGCCTGGATCGCGCGGTCGAGCAGCGGCTTCGCCTCGTCGCTCGAGAGCGCCTTGATCGCGTCGGTCGAGACCGGCGGCGTGTAGACGTTCGGGTCGTAGCTCGGATAGGAGCCCATGCCGAGGATCGAGCCGTCGTCGACCTTCATCGCCACGAACGCGCCCGGGTTGCCTTGCCCCCAGGACGCGATCGCGCTCTCCCCCGCCTTCTGCACCTTCTCGTCGAGGGTCAGCACGAGGCTGTCGCCCGCGGCCGGCTCGATCCGCGACTGCTCGGGCCCGCTCGGTCGCCCGCTCGCGTCGACCTGGACGCGGATCGCGCCGTTGCGGCCGCGGAGGATGTTGTCGTACTGCGACTCGAGCCCGGTCGCCCCGACCCGGTCGCCGGGGCTGACGCCGGCGTAGGCGGGTTCGTCGAGCTGCTCGGGGCTGACCTCGCTGACGTAGCCGAACAGCTGCGCGCCGAGGCTGCCGTCGGGGTAGTCGCGAACCGAGATCTGCTCCGAGGTGACGCCCCGGAACTCGTCCTGGCGCTCGCGCAGGTAGAGGACGAGGTCGGGATCGACCTTCTGCTGCAGCGTCACCGGGCTCGCCGGCAGCAGCTTCACCTGCTCGCGGATCTCGCGCTTGATCTTGTCGTAGGGCATCGCGGCGACGTCGGCGAGCTTCTTCAGCTCGCGGTTGCGCTTGTCGGTCCGCTTCGGCAGCCGGTCGGGCTGCACCTGCAGGGCGAGGATCGTGCGGTTGCCGACGAGCACGCGGCCGCCGTCGTCGAGGATCTGCCCGCGCGGCGCCTGGATCGGGATCTCGCGGACGCGGTTGGCGTTCGCCTCCTTCAGGTAGGCCTCGCCGGAGAGCACCTCGACGAACCAGAGCCGGAAGAAGATCGCCGCGAAGGCGACCAGCGCGATCACGCCGAGCGCGCTGACGCGGAAGGCGAACTGGGAGTGGGTCGGGGCGTTGTTGTCGTCGCGGAACATCTGCTGATTCGCTAGCGGCCTCGCAAGAACCCGCGATCGTCGCCGATGATGCTGGCGAACGGCCCGGACCGCCCGCGGCGCAGGCTCGACGCCCGCGCCCGCGCAGTCGCCGCGTCATCGACCAGCGCCGGCCGCAGGATGCGGCGGATCAGCGGGAAGACGGGCACCGCGAGCAGCGCGCCGAACAGCGCCTGGACGACGATCTCACGCACGATCAGCGGGCTGACCGTGGCGTCGATCCCGAGCGTCAGCTGGATCGCGCCGTAGGCGAGCGCGGCGACGCCGCAGAGGACGCCGATCAGAAGCGGCGGCACCAGCGAGGAGACGATGTCGTAGCCCTCGCGCCAGCGGCCGGCCGCGTAGCCGGCGATCATCAGCGCCAGCGAGCTGACCCCGAGGACGCCGCCGAGCATCGCGTCGAGCAGGATTCCCGCCGCGAAGCCGCTGACCGCGCCGGTGACGGCGCCGCCGAGCAGCCCGAGCGAGGCGATCACGACCGGGACCACGTTCGGGACCGAGCCGAGCAACGGGATCCCGGAGAAGAACGCGAGCTGCAGCAGCGCCGCGAGGAAGATGATCGCGGCGAGCCGCAGGAGGATGCGCGGGGTGACGATCACCCCGGGCCCCCGGTCAGCACCGTGACCTCGTCGAGGTCGTCGAAGTCGGCGAACGGGGTCACCCGGATCTGCTCCTGCACGTCCTGGTCGGCCGGGATCGTCTGATCGATCTCGCCGATCGGGATCCCGGCCGGGTAGCGCGATCGCAGGCCGCCGCCGATGTCGAAGCTCGCGGTGACCAGCTCGTCGCCCTCCTCGACCTTGCCGTCGCCCTCGATCAGGCTGAAGTCGAGCCGGCCGGGGGCGCCGACGACCGGCGTCACCGAGCCGACCGGACCCCGGCCGGCGACGCGTGCGGTGACCGCGTTGGCGCCGTCGGTGAGCAGCGTCACGTCGGCCCAGCCGCCGCCGGCATCGGCGACGCGGCCGATCAGGCCCTGGGCGGTCACGACCGAGTCGTCGACGGCGACGCCGTCGCCGCTGCCCCTGTCGATCCTGACCGACCCGTACCAGGCGCTCGGCGAGCGGTAGATCACGGTCGCCTCGACCGGCTCGTAGGAGCCCAGGCCCGAGCGCTTGATCAGCTCGCCGAGCCGGTCGGAGTAGCCGGCGCGCTCGGCCGCGCCCTCGAGCTCGGTCACCTGCGTCCGCAGGTCAGCGACCTGCTGCTTCAGCTCGTCGTTCTCGCCGCGGGCGTCGAGCGTCTCGTCGAACCAGTTGACGAAGTCCCGGGCCGGCTTCAGGGCCCGGCTCGCGCCCTCGCCGATCGGGTTCAGGACCGAGCCGACCCGGTCCTGGACGCTGTGCAGCGGACCGTCGTCGGCCTCGCTGATCGAGATGCTGATCAGCATCAGGCAGACGACGACGAGGGCGACGAGGATCGCGCGGCGCCTTCGTACCTGCTTGCGGTACATGGCCGGGCCGCTAGCGGCGTCGCCGTCGCTGCTCGTTGACGTTGACGCGGTGGATCGTCTCGAACTCCTCCAGCGAGCGGCCGGAGCCGACGGCGACGCAGGTCAGCGGCGAGTCGGCGCGCTGGGCGGGCATCTGGCACTCCTCGCGGAGCCGTTCATCGAAGCCCTGCAGCAGCGAGCCGCCGCCGGCCAGCGTGATGCCGCGGTCCATGATGTCGCCGGCCAGCTCCGGCGGCGTGCGGTCGAGCGTCTCCTTGACCGCGCCGACGATCGCGTCGACCGGATCGGCGAGCGCGGCGCGCACCTCCTCGGAGCTCAAAAGCACCGTCTTCGGCAGCCCGGAGACGATGTCGCGGCCGCGGATCTCGGTGTTGATCTCCTCGCGCAGCACCGTCGCCGAGCCCGCCTCGAGCTTGACCTCCTCGGCGGTCTGCTGACCGATCAGGAGCTTGTGGTCGACCTTGCAGTGGTTGACGATCGCGTCGTCCATCTCGTCGCCGCCGACCCGGATCGACTGCGAGACGACGATGCCGCCGAGCGAGATCACCGCGACCTCGGTGGTGCCGCCGCCGATGTCGACGACCATCGAGCCGGTCGGCTCCCCGACCGGCAGCCCGGCGCCGATCGCCGCCGCCATCGGCTCCTCGATCAGGTAGGCCTGGCGGGCGCCCGCCGCCAGGCAGGCCTCCTCGACGGCGCGCTTCTCGACCCCGGTGACGCCGGAGGGGACGCAGACGACGACCCGGGGGTGGGCGAAGCGGTTCTGGTGGACCTTCTGGATGAAGTGGCGGAGCATCTCCTCGGTGACGTCGAAGTCGGCGATGACGCCGTCCTTGAGCGGCCGGATCGCCTGGATCGTGCCCGGGGTCCGGCCCAGCATCCGCTTCGCCTCCATCCCGACCGCGTGCACCTCGCCGCTGCGCGAGTCGACCGCGACCACGCTCGGCTCCGAGAGCACGATGCCGCGGCCGCGCACGTAGACGAGCGTGTTGGCGGTGCCGAGGTCGACCGCCATGTCGCGGCCGCCGAACCCGGTGAGTGAGGAGAGCATTCCCATTGGCGACTTTTTCCTACGAAGGAGCTTGGACCCCGCTGCCGGCGGCCGCGGACCCGCCGGCGGGCGACCCCCGCAAGCGCGTTCCTGAGGCCGCTTCACCGTCCCGCGGGCCGGCGGCGACCGGGCGCCCGAGGCGGACGTGCGGAGCGCGGCAGTCTAGCGAACGATGCTTCGGGCAACCACTTTGTGAGTCTTTACTAAGGAATCGTTAGCACTCTCCTAGCCATCCTGCAATCCCGCGATCATCCTGCTGAGCAGCGGAATCGGCAGCCCGACGACGTTCGAGAGGTCACCGTCGACCCGCGCGACCAGCGACGAGCCGAGCCCCTGGATCGCGTAGCCGCCGGCCCGGTCGCGCCACTCGCCGGAGGCGACGTAGGCGGCGATCTCGTGCTCGGCGAGGTCGCGGAAGCTGACCAGCGTGCGCTCGAGCCCGGTGCGCTCGCCGCCCGCGCCGATCACGGCGACCCCGCTCAGCACCTCGTGGGCGCGGCCGGCGAGCTCGCGCAGGCGCCGCTCGGCGCCGGCGGCACCGGTGGGCTTGCCGAGCACCGCGCCGCCGAGCACGACCTCGGTGTCGACGCCGAGGACCACCCCCGTGGCGCCGGCCAGCTCGCGCCCGGCCCGCGCCTTCGCCAGCGCGTTGGCGACGACGAGCTCGGCCCCCTCGCCGGTGGTCAGCTCCTCGACCCCGGTCGCGACCGCCTCGAACCGGACGCCCAGCAGCGCCAGCAGCTCGCGCCGCCGCGGCGAGGCGGAGGCGAGCACGAGGTCGGGGATCGCGCTCAGGGCGCGTGACCCGGACCGCGGGTCCTCGACCGTCACGCCGCCCCCTTCAGCTACAGCTCCGGGAACCAGATCCCGATCTCGCGCGCGGCCGACTCGTCGGAGTCGGAGCCGTGGACGAGGTTGTAGGTGACCTCGGTGCCGAAGTCGCCGCGGATCGAGCCGGTCGCGGCCTCGATCGGGTTGGTGGCGCCGATCAGCTGGCGCGCGGCCGCGACCGCCTCGACGCCCTCGAGCACGGCGGCGACCAGCGGCCCGCCGGTGATGAACGCGACGAGCTCGCCGAAGAACGGCTTGTCGGTGTGCTCGGCGTAATGCTCGTTGGCGACCGACTCGTCGGCGGTGATCAGCTTCAGCGCGGCGATCCTCAGGCCCTTGCGCTCGAAGCGGTCGAGGACCTCGCCGGTGAGGCCGCGCTCGAATGCGTCGGGCTTGATCAGGATCAGGGTGCGGGAGCTTGCGGGCACGGACCTTGCCTTTCTCGTGTCGTTCTCGGGTCGCCCGCGGGTTCAGCCCGGGGCTCAGGACTTGCTGGTTGAGCGACGCCGTGGCGGCCGCGAGGAGCTCGGCTCGGCGCCCGCGTCGTTGCTGCTCGGGGCCGGCGCCTGCCGCGGCTTGCGCTGGCCGCGGGAGCCCCCGCCGGCGGCCGCCTTCGACTTCGCCTTCGGCTTCGGCTCGCTGCGACGGCGCGGCTGCTCGGCGGCGCCGCGCTGCTCGGCCGGGCGCTGCTCGGCGCGCTCGGCCGGGCGCTGCTCGGGCTCCGGCGAGCTCCGCTCGGAGCGGCGGGACCCGCCCGTGGCGCGCTCCTCACGGCGGAGCTGGGTCTCGCAGTAGGGGCAGATCGACCAGCGCGGATCGACCGGACGGCTGCACGACACGCACGGGTCCTTGAGCCGGTGGCGGCACTCGGGGCAGCGCAGCCAGGAGCGCTCGATCGGGTGCTCGCAGCGCGGACACGACTGGGCGACCAGGTGCCGCATCCGCAGCTCCGAGGCCTGGGTCTCGATCTCGCGCTCACGGACGTCCTCGAGGAACTCCGGCGGGCGCAGGATCGTGTAGACGAGCGGCCCGAGGAAGGGAACGAGACCGACCACGGTCGCGGTCGTGACGAGGACCGGGTCGGCGATCCGGCGGCGGGCGTCGGCGAAGGTCCAGTAGGCGAGCGCCAGCCAGAGGACGACCAGCACGAAGATGACCAGGTTGACGGCCAGGTTGAGGCCGTCGTCGGTGATTCCGAACAGCGCGAGGGGCACGGGAGCGGGCAAGTGTAGTGGCGATCGGGCTCAGCGCAGCGGCGAAGCCGCGCCGGTGCAGCGGCGTGCCCGAGGCCCGATCAGAGGAACAGCCGGCCGAACAGGTAGCCGAGCGCGAAGAAGACGAGGATCACGACGGCGACCACGGCGGCCACCAGCCCCATCATCGACAGCAGCTCCGATCGCGCCTCGCGGTCCATGCGTACCGGAGAAGGTAGTGCGATCCGGCGCAGATCGCCACGCCGCTGCGCTCGCTCGCGCGGCCGAGCAGCCGCGCCACCGCCGCCGCGGGCTCGTCGACGACCTCGGTCGCGACGCCGGCGCGCTCGAGCAGCGCCGCCAGCTCGCGCGGGTCCCGGGCCCGCGCCCCCGGTCGCCCCATCGCCGGGCCGGGGTCGGCCGCGGTGCAGATCGCGCCCGCGAGCAGCGGCGCCAGCGCCGCGGCGATCGCCCCCGCGTCCTTGTCGGCCAGCACCGACAGGCAGGCGAACGCGGGGCGGCCCGCGGCGAAGGCGGGCACGACCTCGGCCAGCGCCCGCGCCCCCTGCTCGTTGTGGGCCGCGTCGAGCAGCAGCGGCGGCTCGCCGGCGATCGTCTGCGCCCGCCCCGGCAGCCGCGCCGCCGCCAGCGCGGCGCCGATCCGCCCGGGGTCGAGCCGCTCCGGACCGGGCGCGGCCTCGCCGGCGAGCGCCAGCGCCACCGCCGCATCACGGGCCAGAAACGGCGCCGTTCCGGGCGGCAGCAGCTCCGCCGCCAGCGGCCCCGGCTCGACCAGCCGGGCGCGGCGCGCCGCGGCGGTCCGCCGCGCCAGCTCCTCGACCTCGGCCGAGAGGCGACCGATCACCAGCGCCGTCCCCTCGCGCAGCACCGCCAGCTTCTCGCCGGCGATCTCGAGCTCACCCTCGCCCAGCCACTGCGTGTGGTCGAGCCCGACCGAGGTCAGCGCGGTGGCGCTGGAGGGGATCACGTTGGTCGCGTCGAGGCGGCCGCCGAGCCCGGCCTCGATCACGGCGACGTCGACGCCGGCGCGGGCGAAGGCGACGAACGAGGCCGCGACCGCGGCCTCGAACTGGGTCACGCGCTCGCCCGCGGCCGCCCCGCGCTCGAGCGTGGCGACGGCGGCCGCCACCTCCTCGACCGCGGCGGCGAACGCCTCGGGGTCGATCTCGGCCCCGCCGATCCGCGTCCGCTCGCTCCAGCGCCAGACGTGCGGCGACAGGCAGGCGCCGGTCAGAAGGCCGCCGGCGCCGAGCAGCGCCGCGCACATCGCCGCCACCGACGACTTGCCGTTGGTGCCGACCACGTGCAGGGTCTCGTAGCGGCGCTGCGGCTCGCCGAGCTCGGCGCAGAGCCGCTGCATCCGCTCGAGCCCGAAGCTCCAGCCGACCGGCTCGAGCGCAGCCAGGTAGCGCTCGGGATCGAGGGCCACGGGTCCGGCGCGACCCTAGCCGTCGAGCTCGGCGAGCTCGGCCCGGTAGCGCTCGAGCTTCTCGCGCTCGCCGGCGACGACCTCGTCGGGAGCGTTGGCGACGAAGCCCTCGTTGGCGAGCTTGCCCTCGGCGCGGGCGACCTCGGAGCGCAGCTTGCCGCGCAGCTCCTCGATCCGGGCGGCGACGGCGCTCGCGTCGAGCCCCTCCGAGGGCAGCACCTCGAGCGCGCCGACCGCGGCGATCGCCTCGCCGGCGCCGCCGTCGACGTCGACGCGCGCGAGCCGGCCGACGAGCGGATGCGGCGGTGGCGCGCCGGCCGTCGGCCGGGCGCTCAGCGTCGCCGCCGGCGGCACCCCGGCGAGCTCGCGCCAGCGCCGCAGCGCCCGCGTCGTCTCGATCGCGCGCCCGACCTCGGCCTCGGCCCCGGCGTCGAGCCGCGACTCGTCGGCGACCGGGTAGGGGGCGACGATCAGCTCGCTCTCGCGGGCGGGCAGGTAGGACCAGATCTCCTCGGTCACGAACGGCATCAGCGGGTGCGCGAGGGCGAGCGTGCGCTCGAGCACGTACAGGAGGTTGGCGGCGGCGGCGCGCTCGCCGTCGTAGAGGCGCGGCTTGACGATCTCCAGGTACCAATCGCAGAGCTCGGAGTGGATGAAGCGGTAGATCTCGAGCGCTGCGTGAGCGAAGTCGTAGCCGTCGAGCCGCTCGGCGACCAGCGCCACGGCGCGCTCGAGCCGCGAGCGGATCCAGCGGTCCTCGACCGCGTCGCCGGCGGGCTCCCCGCGCGCGTCGCCGGCGTTGAGCAGGATCAGCCGCGAGGCGTTCCAGAGCTTGTTGGCGAGGTCGCGGCCCTGCTGCACCTTCGCCTCCGAGAAGCGCACGTCCTGGGTCGACGACATCGCCAGCAGGCCGAACCGCAGCGCGTCGGCGCCGTGCTTATCGATCAGCTCGAGCGGGTCGATCCCGGTGCCGAGGCTCTTCGACATCCGCCGGCCGTCGGGCGCCTGGATGATCGAGTTGATGTAGACGTCGTCGAACGGGATCTGGTCGAGGAACTCGATCCCCGACATGATCATCCGCGCGACCCAGAGGTAGATGATGTCGCGCGCGGTGACGAGCACGTCGGTCGGGTAGAAGGCGCGCAGCTCCGGCGTCTGCTCGGGCCAGCCCAGCGCCGCGAACGGGAACAGCGCCGAGGAGAACCAGGTGTCGAGCACGTCGGGGTCGCGGCGCAGCTCCGCCGCCGCCGCGCCGCAGCCCGGGCAGGACGCGGGCTCGTCCTCGGCGACGATCGTCCGCCCGCAGGAGCCGCAGTACCAGACCGGGATCTGATGCCCCCACCAGAGCTGGCGGGAGACGCACCAGGGGCGGATGTTCTCCATCCAGTCGAGATAGACGCGGCCCCAGCGCTCGGGGGTGAAGGCGATCTCGCCCGACTTGACGACGTCGATCGCGGGCCGCGCGAGCTCGTCCATCGCGCAGAACCACTGCAGGCTGATCAGCGGCTCGATCCGCTCCCCCGAGCGATGCGAGAACGGCACCGAGTGCGTGTAGTCGCGCTCGCCCGAGATCGCGCCCTTGGCGCGCAGGTCGGCGACCACCTTCTCCTGCGCCTTGGCGGCGGTGATCCGCGCGTAGCGCTTGCCGGCGCTCTCGGCCATCGTCCCGTCCTCGGCGATCACCGAGATCTCGTCGAGCCCGTGCCGGCGGCCGATCTCGAAGTCGTTGGGATCGTGGCCGGGGGTGATCTTCAGCGCTCCGGTGCCGAACTCGGGGTCGACATAGGGGTCGGCGATGATCGGCAGCCGGCGGCCGACCAGCGGCAGCACGCAGTGGCGGCCGACGAGGTCGGCGTAGCGCTCGTCGTCGGGATGGACGGCGACGGCGCTGTCGCCGAGCATCGTCTCGGGCCTGACGGTGGCGACGGTCAGCACCCGGTCGGAGCCCTCGACCGGGTAGTCGATCGAGTAGAGGACGTCGGTCACCTCGCGGTTCTCGACCTCGAGATCGCTGATCGCCGATCGTGAGCCCGGGTCCCAGTTGACCATGTAGTTGTCGCGGTAGATCAGGCCCTTCTCGTAGAGCGCGACGAAGACCTTGTGGACGGCGCGGACGTAGCCCTCGTCGAGGGTGAAGCGCTCGTTGGCGAAATCGCCGGAGGCCCCGAGCCGCTTCAGCTGATCGATGATCCGGCCGCCGTACTCGTCGCGCCACTCCCAGACCCGGGCGACGAACTTCTCGCGGCCGAGCTCGCGGCGGTCGAGTCCTTCGTTGCGCAGCTCGCGCTCGACCATCGCCTGGGTCGCGATCCCGGCGTGGTCGGTGCCGATGATCCACTTCGCGCGCCGCCCCTGCATCCGCGCCCGCCGGATCAGCAGGTCCTGGATCGTGTTGTTGAGCCCGTGGCCCATGTGCAGCGAGCCGGTCACGTTCGGCAGCGGGATCGCGATCGAGTAGTTCTCCTCCGGCGTCCCCTCGGGCTCCGGCGTGAAGTAGCCGCCCGCCTCCCAGGCGGCGAACACCCGGCCCTCGACCTCGCCCGGGTCGTAGCGCGTGGTCTCCTCGAGGCGTGCGCGGCGCTCGGCGTCCATCGCGGGCGATGTTATTGGCGCGTCCCGCCGATCGATCGGCACGCTCTCGTCACGAGCGCGCCTCGATCGGTGCGCCGGGTCCCGGGACCCGGGGCCGATGCGCTAGGCGCTGTCCTCGAGCCGGTCCGCGGGCTGCTCGGAGGCGACCGCCTGGGTGACCAGGGTCGGGCTCAGGCCCTTCTCGATCGTCTCGCGGGTGACGACGCACTTCTTCACGTCGCGGCGCGAGGGCAGCTCGAACTGGACCTCGAGCAGCGTGTCCTCGATGATCGAGCGCAGGCCGCGGGCGCCGGTCTCGCGCTCGATCGCCTTGTCGGCGATCGCCTGCAGCGAGTCGGGGGCGAAGACCAGCTCGATGCCGTCGAACTCGAACAGGCGCTGGAACTGCTTGGTCAGCGCGTTGCGCGGCTCGGTCAGGATCGTGATCAGGTCCTCGCGGCGGAGCTGGTCGATCGACGCCAGCACCGGCAGCCGGCCGATGAACTCGGGGATCAGCCCGAACTCCATAAGGTCCTCGGGCAGGACCTGGCCGAACCACTCGCCGATGTCGCGGTTCTGCTTCGAGGCGATCGTTGAGCCGAAGCCGATGCCGCCGCTGGCGACGCGCTTCTCGATCACCTTGTCGAGGTCGGCGAACGAGCCGCCGCAGATGAACAGGATGTTGGTCGTATCGACCGTCAGGAACTCCTGGTGAGGGTGCTTGCGCCCGCCCTGCGGCGGCACCGAGGCGGTCGTCCCCTCGAGGATCTTCAGCAGCGCCTGCTGCACGCCCTCGCCGGAGACGTCGCGGGTGATCGACGGGTTGTCGGCCTTGCGGGTGATCTTGTCGATCTCGTCGATGTAGATGATCCCGGTCTCCGCCTTCTTGACGTCGTAGTCGGCGGCCTGGATCAGCTTCAGCAGGATGTTCTCGACGTCCTCGCCGACGTAGCCGGCCTCGGTCAGCGCCGTCGCGTCGGCGATCGCGAACGGCACGTTGAGGATCCGGGCGAGGGTCTGGGCGAGCAGCGTCTTGCCGCAGCCGGTCGGGCCGAGCAGCAGGATGTTCGACTTCTGCAGCTCGGCCGCGACCTCGGCGCCGGCGCCCTCCTCGGCGGCCATCTGCACCCGCTTGTAGTGGTTGTAGACGGCGACCGAGAGCGCCCGCTTGGCGGCGTCCTGGCCGACCACGTACTCGTTCAGGATCGAGCAGATCTCCTGCGGCTTCGGCAGCGCGTCGAGCTCGAAGGTCGTGGTCGCCGTCAGCTCCTCGTCGATGATCTCGTTGCAGAGGTCGATGCACTCGTCGCAGATGTAGACGCCGGGGCCCGCGATCAGCTTCTTGACCTGGCGCTGGGACTTGCCGCAGAAGCTGCAGAGGAGCTGCTCGTTGGAGTCGGTGGGACGTGCCAAGGGACCTGACCCTTCAGTTGATCGCGGGATGGACGTTCGAACGAGTCCGCGCCGACCAAGGGTAGGGGACCCGCCGCGGCGCGCTGCCGGTCGATTACTCGGCCCCGGCGCCGGTCCCTGCAACGGATCGCGAGATTGCAGCCGCGCGTCCGCCCGGCCGGCGCTCGGGTGCCGGCCCAACGCCGCTGGGGCCCGGCGCCGGGCCGCAACGACCGCTCAGGGGCAGAGCGTGAAGCGCTTGGTCAGCTTCACCTTGCGCTTGTAGGTCTTGCCCTTCTTCTTCACCTTCAGGAACAGCTTCGTCTTCAGCTTGTGCTTGCTGCCGTTCGCCGCCTTCTTCAGCGAGAACTTCTTCACGTACGGCTTCCTGCGATCGGTCTTGCGTTTGCTGCGATCGAGCTGGAAGACGACCTTGCGGACCTTGACCCGGGCCGTCTTTCCCTTCCGCTTGCGGACCTTGACCCGCGCCGTGATCTTCTTCGACGCGCAGGAGGAGACCGACACCTCGAGCTCGAGCTTGGCGTCGCCGACGCCCTTCGTCGGCTTGCCGCCGGCCGGCACGCAGGCCGGCGGCTGGCACGGATCCCCCTTGCCGCCGGCCGCGGGCAGAAGCGGCGTCGCCCGGAGCTCGTGGGCGGCGCCGCTCGGCCCGCCCTGCTTCGAGTCCCAGGCGGCGAAGCCGCCGCCGTCGGCGGCCGCGGAGACGCTGACCGGCGGGAACACGTTGTCGCCGTTGGCGATCTTCAGCGGCGTGCTCCAGCTGGCGCCGTCGCTCGACTTGCTCCAGAGCAGTCGGTTGGGGCTCACGTCGTTGTCGACCCAGACGGCATTGAGCGCGCCGCTGCTGCTCTGCGAGAAGCCGGCGAAGATCGGGTCGCCGACCTCGCTGACGGGATGCGCCGCTCCCCAGCCGGCGCCGGTGAACGCGCGGGCAACGTACTGGCGGGCGTTGGCTCCGCCGCGGCGGTAGAGGATGAACAGGCCGCCGGGCCCGCCGGCGAGCGTCGCGTCCTCGCCGCCGCCGCCGGGCTCGACCGGCTGCGGCGGCGAGTAGTTGCCGGCGGCGTTGAGGTCGCCGGTCCCGTCGTAGGCGGTCCACTGCAGGCTGCCGCCGGCGACGAACGCGACCACCGGGCTCGCGCCCGAGAGCCCGACCGTCGCCTCCGAGGCCAGGCTGGAGAAGACCGTCGCGAAGTCGTGCTCGGTGACGCCGCTCAGCGCCGCGTTGGTGAGGTGGACCCCACTGGTGGCGCCGTCGTTGACGAAGGTGACCGAGTCGCCGGGCCCGTAAACCGCGTTGCCGCTCGAATCGGGGCCCGTGAGCGAGCCGGCGCCGTCCGGATCGGCGATCGCCAACAGCGGGCCGAAGCTGGCGCCGCCGTCGAACGAGCGCCGGGCGAGCGTGCAGAACTCGGCGACGTCGCAGGCGATCTCGCCGGTGAGCAGCACCACCTGGCCGGGCGCGGGCAGCAGCACGTGCGGCCTGCCACCGAAGTCGCCGGCCAGGGTCGAGGTCGACGCGCAGGCCTTCGATCCGCGCGGGATCTGGCAGTAGACGACTGCGCCGGGTCCGGAGCGGTCGAACCAGACGGCGTGAGCGGTTCCGGCGTCGTCGACCGCGATCTCGGGCTCGCTGCCGACCGCGAACGTGAAGTCGTTGGCGCCCCGGGCCGGCGGCGCCAGCGCGAGCCAGGCGAGCGCGACCACCACCGCCGCCAGCATCGCCCACACATGCGTCCGCGCCGGTCGCGGGGCTGCGCTCATCTGCCTCATCGGTGCCTCCCTGCCGGTGGTGGCGCCGAATCGGACCGGTCGGCGTCGCTGAGCGACGGTGAACGGTATGCCGAGCAACGCCGCGTCTCCGGCGATCTCTTGCCGGACAATCATCCCACCTTCGGCGCTGATCCGCAAGCGCGATCCGGCGCGTCAGGTCGAGGGGGAAGAGCGACCGGCCGGGGTCGTCAGCGGTTCTCGATCACGCGGTCGACGATCGAGTAGTCGACCGCCTCCTCGGCGCTCATGAAGTAGTCGCGCTCGGTGTCCTGCTTGACCCGCTCGATGTCCTGGCCGGTGTGCTTGGCGATGATCTCGTCGAGCCGGCGGCGGATGTCGATGATCTCCTTCGCGTGGATCTCGATGTCGGTCGCCTGGCCCTGAAAGCCGCCGGAGACCTGGTGGATCAGGATCTTCGAGTTCGGCGTCGCCATCCGCTTGCCCTCGGCGCCGCCGCAGAGCAGCAGCGCCCCCATCGACATCGCGATCCCGACGCAGATCGTCTGCACGTCGGGCTTGATGTACTGCATCGTGTCGTAGATCGCCAGGCCCGCGTACACCGATCCGCCCGGCGAGTTGATGTACATCGAGATGTCCTTGTCCGGATCCTCGGACTCGAGGTGGATCAGCTGGGCGACGATCAGGTTCGCGATGTCCTCGGTCACCGGCGTGCCGAGAAAGATGATCCGCCCGTTGAGCAGGCGCGAGTC
>CAZCFA010000009.1:27108-51259 GCA_964497825.1 uncultured Conexibacter sp. | reverse complement strand
GCCGCCAGAGCCGGTACAGGCCGGCGGCGCCGAGCGGCAACAGCAGCGCCGCTGCGCTCGCCGAGCCCGGGTTGTAGCTGCGCGAGCGAGCGGCCGCGCCGAGGTGCAGGCCGGCGTTGCCGAGGTCCATCGACAGCTGCGCTGCCGCGATCGCGGGCCGGCGCTCGCCCGCGAGGCCCGCCGTCACCGCAACGCCCCAGCCGAGGCCGGCGTTGATGATCAGGCCGTCGCGCCTCGTGATCGGCAGCTCATCCGCCCCCGAGCCGAGCAGGTCACGGTTGATCCAGGGCAGAAAGCCGCCCGGCCAGACCCATTCCTCGGTCTGGTGCACGAGCAACGCCGGCAGCGGCAGCCAGCGCACCCAGGCGCCGCCGGCGAGGAACGCCTCGGGCCGGGCCAGGACCGTCACAAGCGCCGGCCCGACGGCGGCAGCAGCGACCAGCGGCCAGCGGCCGTGGCGCTCGGGCAGGATCGGCAAGCGCTCAGACCTCGACGATCACCGGCAGCACCATCGGCCGCCGCCGCAGGCGCTTGTCGACCAGCTTCGCGACGACGTCGTGGATGTCCTTGCGGATCAGCGCCGGCTCGCGCACCTTGCCGTCGAGCGCCTCCTCGGCCGCCTCCTCGACCACCCCGGCGAGCTCCTCGAGCAGCCGGTCGGCATCCTCGTCGGCGCTGAAGGCGACGCCGCGGAAGGCGATCTCGGGGTCGGCGGCGAGCTCGGAGTCCTCGAACGAGACCGTGACGACGACGATCACGACGCCGTCCGCCGACAGCGTGCGGCGGTCGCGCAGCGCCGCGTCGTCGGGCTCGCCGAGCTCGAGGCCGTCGACGAAGATCATCCCGGCGCCGACGTCGTCGCCGATCCGCGCCTTGCCGTCGCCGATCTCGACCGGCAGCCCGTTGCGCGAGCGCAGGATCCGCTCGGCCGGGACCCCGACCGACTCGGCCAGGCCGGCGTGCAGCCGCAGCCGCTTGAAGTCGCCGTGCACCGGCATCACGAACCGCGGCCGGGTCAGATTCAGCATCAGCTTGATGTCCTCCTGGTAGCCGTGGCCGGAGGCGTGGACCGGCGCGTCGGCGGCGGTGATCACGCGGGCGCCGATCTCGAAGATGCGGTCGATCGTCTCGTTGACCGAGCGCTCGTTGCCGGGCACCGGCGTCGCCGAGAACACGACCGTGTCGCCGGAGTGCAGCTCGACGTCGCGGTGGTCGCCGTGTGCCATCCGCCGCAGCGCCGAGAGCGGCTCGCCCTGGCTGCCGGTCGAGATCGCGATCACCTCCTCGTCGGCGTACTCCTCGATCTCGCGCGGCTGGATCAGCACCCCGTCGGGGGCGTGGGCGATCCCGAGGTTGGACGCGATGTTGAAGTTCTTCCGCATCGAGCGGCCGACCAGCGCCACCTTGCGCCCGAGCCGGTCGGCGGCGTCGATCGCCTGCTGGACCCGGTGCAGGTTCGAGGCGAAGCAGGTGACGATGATCCGCCCCTCGGCCCGCGAGAAGGTCTCCAGCAGGGCCGGACCGACGCTCGACTCCGACGTCGCGACCCCGGGCCGGTCGGCGTTGGTCGAGTCTCCGCACAGGCACAGCAGCCCCTCGGCGCCGAGCTCGGTGAGCCGGGCGAAATCGGCCGGCACCCCGTCGACCGGGGTCTGGTCGAACTTGTAGTCGCCGGTGATCAGGATCGGGCCGAGGTCGGTGTGGATGGCGACCGCGCGCGAGTCGGGGATCGAGTGCGACATGTGGACCAGCTCGATCCCGAACGGCCCCGCCCGCTCGATCCGGCCGGTGGCGAGATCACGCAGCGGCGCGTCGCGCAGCTTGTGCTCCTCGAGCTTCGAGCGGACCATGCCGATCGTCAGCCGGCCACCGTAGATCGCGGGCGGGATGCCGATCTCGCGCAGGACGTAGGGCAGCGCCCCGACGTGGTCCTCGTGCCCGTGGGTGAGCACGATCGCCTCGATGTCGTCGAGCCGGTCGCGCAGGTAGGAGAAGTCGGGCAGGACGAGGTCGATGCCCGGCATCTCGGCGGTCGGGAACATCAGCCCGGTGTCGACGATCACGATCCGCCCGCCGAGCTCGACGACGGTCATGTTCTTGCCGATCTCGCCGAGCCCGCCGAGCGGCAGGATCCGCAGCCGCTTCGAGCTCACCCGGCGACCTCGAGGCCGAGCCGCTCGAGCGCCGCGCGGACGACGGCGCGCTGCTGCTCGTCGCAGGGCACCATCGGCAGCCGCATCCGTTGCGAGCAGATGCCGAGCATCTCCAGCGCCGCCTTCAGCGGCATCGGGTTCGTCGTCACCGCCAGCGCCGCGTAGAGCTCCTGCAGGCCGGCGTCGATCTCGCGCGCCCGCTCGGGCTTGCCGGCGGCGATCAGATCGCGCATCGCCGCCATCTGCGGGCCGACGATGTGGGAGGCGACGAGGATTCCGCCGGCGAGGCCGAGCTCGAGCGTGCGCAGGAAGCAGTCGTCGTTGCCGGCGAGCACGTCGAGGCCCTCGATCGGCCCGAGCTCGTCGGCGTTGGCCTGCTTGACCGCGACCACGTTGTCGATCGCGGCCAGCGCCGCGAGCTGCTCGGGACCGACGTTGATCACCGTCCGCGAGGGGATGTTGTAGAGGACGATCGGCTTCTCGGTGGCGGCGGCGATCGCCTCGACGTGGGCTCGCAGGCCGGCCGCGTTCGGCTTGTTGTAGTAGGGGGCGACGACCAGCATCGCGTCGGCGCCGGCCGCATCCGCAGCCCGGGTCAGATCGACCGAGTGGCGGGTGTCGTTGCTGCCGGTGCCGCAGATCAGCAGCACCCCGTCGCCGACCTCGGCCCGGACCGCCCGCAGCAGAGCGATCCGCTCCTCGTCGTCGAGCGTCGCCGCCTCGCCGGTGCTGCCGGCGACGACGAGCCCCTCCGAGCCGCTGGCGAGCAGGTGGGCGGCGAGCGCCGCCGCCGCCGCGTCGTCGACCCCGCCGTCGGGATCGAACGGCGTCGCCATCGCCGTCAGGACGCCTCCGATCACGCTCATCGGCGGCAGGTTATGCCCTGGCGGAGGCGCCGGCGTGCAGCGGTGCGATCCGCTCGGCCCACGGCGCCGCGCGCTCGAGCTGGGCCGCGACCCGCAGCAGCAGGTCCTCGCGGCCGAGCGGGGCGATCAGCTGGGCGCCGACGGGGACGCCGGCCTCGGTCCAGTGCAGCGGCAGCGAGATCGCCGGCTGCCCGGTTACGTTGAACAGCGCCGTGAACGCGCCCGAGGGGTAGGCGCGGTGGAACGCCTCCATCGGATCGTCGCCGGAGTCGTCGAAGGAGCCGAGCTTCGGCGCCACCTCGGCCATCGTCGGCGTCAGCAGCAGATCGTGACCGGCCTCGAACCAGCCCGCGATCAGCCGCGATATCCCCTGGTGGACGGCGACGTCGGCGAGGTAGCGGCCCGAGGAGCGATCGCGGCCGATCTCGGTCAGCGTCCAGGTCAGTGGCTCGACGTCGTCGGCGGTGACCTCGCGGCCGACGATCGCCTCGAGCTGGGTGATCACCGCCGCCTGGCCGGCGCCCCAGCGGGTCAGGAAGCTGTCCTGGATCTGCATCCCGGCGGCGTCGTCGCCGGCCGGCATCAGATCGAGCGGCGAGGAGTCGTCGACCTCGTGCCCGAGCCCGGCGAGCAGCTTGGCCGCGGTCGCGACCGCGGCGACGCAATCGGGATCGACCTCGGCCTCGACCGCGGGCTCGGTCATCGTCCCGATCCGCAGCCCGCCCGACTCGTCGGTCAGCTCCTCGACGTAGGGCCGTAGCGGCGCCGGCGCCACGTAGGGATCGCCGGGCGCCGCGCCCTCGACCGCGTCGAGGATCCGCGCCGTGTCGCGCACCGAGCGCGAGACCACGAGCTCGCAGGTGAGGCCGGACTGGTTGTCGCCGATCAGCGGCCCTTCGGAGATCCGTTGCCGCGTCGGCTTGAGCCCCACGAGGCCGCAGTTCGAGGCCGGGATCCGGATCGAGCCGCCGCCGTCGTTGGCGTGCGCCATCGGCACGATCCCGGCCGCGACGGCCGCCGCCGATCCCCCCGACGAGCCGCCCGGCGAGCGCGTCGTGTCCCAGGGATTGCGGGTCGGGCCGTAGGCCTTCGGCTCGGTCGTCGGCACGATCCCGAGCTCGGGCGTGTTGGTCTTGCCGAAGGTGATCAGGCCGGCGTCGCGGAACCGCTGGGCGAGATAGGTGTCGACGGGGGCGCGGAAGCCGGCGTCCTTGAGCAGCTGCATCCCCATGTGCAGCGGCTGGCCCGCGAACGCGGCGCCGAGATCCTTGAGCAGGAACGGGACGCCCTTGAACGGGCCATCGGGGACGTCGCCGGCCGCGGCCTCGCGGGCCTCGTCGGCGAGGTCGTGGATGATCGCGTTGATCTCCGGGTTGACCGCGGCGGCGCGCTCCAGCGCCGCCTCGAGCAGCTCGCTCGGCGACGCCTCGCCCGAGCGCACGAGCTCGGCCTGCGCGGTCGCGTCCATCCGTGCCAGATCGTCGCTCATCTCAGTCTCCTCGAATCGGGGCAGGGCGAGCCTGGAGCCTATCGGGGCGCCGGCGCCCGGCCCGCTAGCGGCCGGCGCCCGCCGGCGAGACCCGGTAGGCGCGCAGCGGCTCGGCCTTGCCCTTGAGCCGCAACGACACCGGCTCGAGCCGGTCGCGGTCGGCGGCGGCGCGCTCGGAGAGCACGACCTCGCCCCCGCCCGCCTCGGCCTGGAGCCGGGCCGCGGTGTTGACGACGTCGCCGACCGCGGTGAAGTCGCACAGCGCCCGCTCGCCGATGTTGCCGACGAAGGCGCTGCCGAAGTCGAGCCCGATCCCGAGCTCGACGAACGGGCCCGCCGCCGATCCGTAACCGACCGCCACCAGCAGCCGCTCGGCGTGCTCGAGCATCAACCGCTTGATCTCCTCCTCGCTGATCCCCGGCCGCAGGTAGGGCAGGTACAGCGCCATCACCTCGTCGCCGATCAGCTTGTCGATGATCGCCTCGGGGAACAGCACCCGCTCCGCGCACGAGTAGAAGCGCCGCAGCAGCTCTGAGACCTCGCGCGGCGGCCGGCCCTCGCTGTGCGCGGTGAACCCCCGCAGGTCGGCGAACAGGACGCCGGCGTCGACCGTGATCCCGCCCCGCGGCGATGCCTCGACGCAGGTGACGCAGAGGTTCGGGTTCTTGCGCGAGGGCCGGTAGCCGAGCGGCCCGACGAGATGCCGGCCCACACCCGCGAACGGCGCCCCGCACATCGAGCAGCGCGGGCTGCTCGGCAGGCTCAGGAACAGGCGGCCAAGTGCCCGGCCGGTGCCGCTGTGGTGCAGCGACATCACAGCGGCCCAGTCGTCCTCGGTCAGCGGCTCCGCTCCGGCCTTGCCCGCGCGCCGCCGGATCCGCCGCAGCACCAGCCGCTGCCAGAGCGTCGTCTTCTGCTCGAAGCGGTCCTCGTCCTCCGCCCGCATGGGACGAGGATAGACCCCGCTCAGAGCAGCGCTTCGAGGCCGACGGTCAGCGGTTGCGGCAGCGTGCCGACGCGGCGGCAGGCGAGCACGACGCCGGGCATGAACGAGCTGCGGTCGATCGAGTCGTGGCGGATCGAGAGCGTCTGCCCTTCGCCGCCGAACAGCAGCTCCTGGTGGGCGACCAGGCCCGGCAGCCGGACCGAGTGGATCGGCTCGTGCACGTTGGCGCCGGCGTCGCGCAGCAGCTCCGCCGTCCGCGCCGCCGTGCCCGACGGCCGGTCGAGCTTGGCCGCGTGGTGGAGCTCGACGATCTCGACCTCGGGCATGTGCGCGGCAACCCGCCGGCCGAGCTCCATCATCAGCACCGCGCCGATCGCGAAGTTCGGGGCGACGAAGGCGCGCGGTCCCTCGCCGCCGCGCCACGAGCGCTCGGCCGCCTCCCGCAGCGCCCCGAGGTCGAAGCCGGTGGTGCCGACGACGACGTCGACCCCGGCCTCGAGCGCGGCGACGGCGTTGCCGAGCGCGGTGTCGGGGACGGTGAAGTCGACGACGACGTCGGCGTCGCCGAGCACGTCGGCGAGCTCCGCGCCCAGCGACGGGTCGGCGCGGCCGCTGAGCTCGAGCCCGTCGGCAGCTTCAACCGCCGCGCAGACGGTCGCCCCCATGCGCCCGGCGGCCCCGGCGACGGCAACGCGGATCGGATCGGCCATGTGGGCAGCTTATGCCTGCCGCTTGCGCCGCCGCTTGCGCGAAAGCGACGGGCGCCGTCGCATTCGCGCGAGGCGACCGCCTCATGCGGCCGCGAAGCGGGCAACCAGGGCCGCGATCCGACGGCCGACCTCGTTCGGCTGGTTCTTGACCTGATCGCGCGTGAAGTGGATCACGTACCAGCCGGCGATCGCCAGGGTCTGGTCGCGATCACGATCGCGCTCGGTGGCGCGGCGCCCACCGTGCCAGCGCCACGAGTCGGCCTCGACGATCAGGCCGAACTGCGGCCAGCAGAAGTCGGCGTAGAAGGTTCTGCCCTCGGCCTCGATGCGGTGGTTGCAGAGCGGCGGCGGCACACCCGCCGCGCGGCAGATCCGGAACATGCGCACCTCGTTGGGATTACGGAGCTCGACGGGGTCGTCGCTGACGATCGCGAGGACGTGGCCGATCCCCGGCCGACCGCGATGCTCATCGGCCAGCTCCTCGAAGCGGCGCCGGTTCAGAATGCCGATCGAATCCGCCGCCATGATCATCTCCTCGGTGCCGTCGGCGCCGGCGCGATGGGCGCAGTCGATGATCGTGCGGCCCGGCGAGGTGCAGGGGATGCCGTGGCGGGTGGTGCGGTCGCGGGGATCGACCGCCGCCATGCGGACGTGGATCCCCCGCCGCGTCCGCCCCGCCCCCGTCGGCGCGACGATCTCCGGCTCCCACGGCATCCTCTCGATCAGGGAGCAGAGGGCGGCAGCGCAGAAGCCGCCGACCAGTGAGCCCGGGCCGCAGGCGTAATGCGCCGCAAGGTAGAGCTGATGTGGGCTGTAGGGCGGTCCGTGCAGCGCGTAGACGCCGCTGTGCACCCGGAACAGCCTGCCGCCGGCGGCGCGGTGCTGGACGCCGCGCGGCCCCAGGCCGAGTTCGGCCAGCTGCCCGATCCGAACGAGCTGTCGCTGCCGGCCCGCCAGCGCCGCGATCGCTCTTTCGCCGACGCGGCGGCCCGAGTGTCGGTTGGGTTCGTGCGAGCGGCGCGACATGTAATCGAGCGTTGCCGAAGCGAGCACACGGATGGCACACCAAACGTGCCATTCCGTCACGGGGGAGTGTCAATTCCGCACCGTCCCGTCCACGCGGCCCGATCCCCGAGTCCCCTACGGCATCTGGATGCGTGAAAGCGACGGAAGTCGTCGCTGTCGCGCACCTGGCGCGGCGCGTGCCGGGCGGCCAGCCACAGTCGGTCCGTGGCGGAGGCTCGGGATCGGGCGCGGAAGCCGGGCCGGGGCGACCACGCGGGGCCGCTGGCGGGCGGGGTGCCGGGGGTCGGACGGCGCGGGCTCAGCGACGGCCGACCTGCACGAGAGCGACGGAGTTCGTCGCATTCAGGCATCTGGCGGGCGGCGGGGTGCCGGGGTCCGGGTGCGGGGGCCGGGTGCCTGGCGGACGGCGGTGGGGGGTCGGACGGCGCGGACTCAGCGACGGGCCACCTGCACGAGAGCGACGGGGTTCGTCGCATTCAGGCATCTGGCGGGCGGCGGGGCCGCGGGGCCGGGTGCCTGGCGGGCGGCGGCGGCTGGGGGCCGGATGCCTGGCGGGGCGGCGACCCAGCAGCGCGGCGCGGCAGGCACGGCGCGACGGTGAGACGCTGCGGCAGGCGCGGCGTGGCGTGGTGTAGGCCGCGAGGCGCGGCGCGGCAGCGCGGCGAAAACGAGACGCGCCGGCAGGCGCGGGACGGCCCAGGCCCCGCCGCCTACGCCGCGAGCGCGGCGCTGACCGGCGCCACGGCGTCGCGGAACCGCCCCTCGTCGGCGCCGATGCAGGCGGCGGAGATGCGCTCGGGCGCGTAGAGCTCGTTGACGAGCGCGGCGACGTCGTCGCCGCTGACCGCGTCGGTGCGCGCGATCAGCTCGTCGATCGAGAGCAGCGGGATGCCGAACAGGACCGAGCGGGCGTTGCGCGACATCCGCGCCGACGTCGACTCGAGCGCCAACACCATCCGGCCCTTCACCCCCTCCTTGGCGCGGATGAGCTCCTCGGCGCCGACGCCGTCGCGACGCAGCGCCTCGAGCTCGCGGCCGATGATCTCGCAGGCCTCGCCGACGTTGTCCTCGCGGGTGCCGACGTACATCGCGACCGTACCGCGGTCGAGGAACTGCTCCGCGTAGGAGCCGACCGAGTAGGCGAGGCCGCGCTTCTCGCGGACCTCGCGGAACAGTCGCGAGGAGGTCGAGCCGCCGAAGATCGTGTCCATGACGTTGAGCGCGAAGCGGCGCTCGTCGTCGCGGGCGATGCCGGGCGCGCCGAAGCAGATGTGGTACTGCTCGGTCTGCTTCGGGTAGAACCGCAGCCGCGCCCGCTCGGCGGGCGGCTCGCCGGAGAGGCCCGCGACCGGCCCGGCCGGGGGCCGGAAGTGGGCGCGGACGAGCTCGACGATCCGCTCGTGCTCGAGGCTGCCGGCGGCGGAGACGACGAGGTTCGGGCCGCGGTAGCGGGCGCCGTGATAGTCGGCGATCTCGGGCGTCGGGATCGAGCCGATCACCTCGGCGGTGCCGAGCACGCGGCGGCCGAGCGGATGGTCGCCGAAGATCGCATCGGCGAGCACGTCGTGGACGCGGTCGGAGGGCTCGTCCTCGTACATCGCGATCTCCTCGATCACGACCTGGCGCTCGGAGTCGATGTCGGGGAACGCCGGCGCCAGGAACATCTCGGCGAGCAGGTCGAGCGCCGCCTCGGTGTGCTCGTCGAGGAACCGCGAGTAGAGGTGCGTCGTCTCCTTGCTCGTCGCCGCGTTCGTCGCCGCCCCGAGCCCGTCGAAGTACTCGGAGATCTCGATCGCCGAGTAGCGCTCGGTGCCCTTGAACAGCAGGTGCTCGAGGAAGTGCGAGACGCCGGCCTGAGCCGGCGCCTCGTCGCGCGAGCCGGTCCTGACCCAGAGCCCGAGCGCGACCGAGCGGACCGACGGCACCGACTCGGTGACGACCCGCAGGCCGCCGTCGAGCTCGGTCAGCTCGACGCCGTCGGGAAGCTCCTCGCTCATCGGGCCGGGCGCGGCGCCGCTAGCTGCGGCGCCGGCGCTCGCCACGGCCGCCGCGATCGCGGCCGCGGCCGCCGCGGTCGCGGTTGCCGCCGCGGGGACCGCGGTCGCCGCTGCCGACCGCCGCCAGCTCCTCCTTCGACTTGCCGGCCACGGCCGGGTCGTCGGAGCGGCGCAGGCCGATCCGGCCGCGCTCGCGATCGACCTCGACGACGGTGACGTCGAGCTCGTCGCCCTGCGAGAGCACGTCCTCGACCGTATCGACCCGCTGGCCCGGGTTCACGGCCGAGATGTGGAGCAGGCCGTCGGTGCCCTTGACGAGCTCGACGAAGGCGCCGAACGTCGTCGTCTTGACGACCTTGCCCTTGAACGTGTCGCCGACCTCGGCCTCGCGGGTCATCGCCTCGATCTGGGCGATGCAGGCCTCGACCAGCTCGCCGTTGGCGGCGTAGACGCGGATCGTGCCGTCGTCCTCGACGTCGATCTGGGCCTCGAACTCCTCGGAGAGGCCGCGGATCGTCTCGCCGCCCTTGCCGATCACCGCGCCGATCTTCTCCGGGTCGATCTTGATCGACTCGATCCGCGGCGCCGTCGGGCTCAGCTTCTCGCGCGGCCCCTCGATCGACTCGGCCATCTTGCCGAGGATGAACAGCCGCCCCCGTCGCGCCTGCTCCAGCGCCTCGCCGAGGATCTCGAAGGTGACGCCGGTGATCTTGATGTCCATCTGCAGGGCGTTGATCCCCTCGGCGCTGCCGGCGACCTTGAAGTCCATGTCGCCGAGGTGGTCCTCGACACCGGCGATGTCGGTCAGCACGATCACGTCGTCGCCCTCCTTGATCAGCCCCATCGCGACGCCGGCGACCGGTGCTGAGACCGGCACGCCCGCCGCCTGCAGGGCCATCGAGGAGGCGCAGACCGAGCCCATCGACGAGGAGCCGTTCGACTCCAGCGTCTCCGAGACCACGCGGGTCACGTAGGGGAAGTCCTCGACGCTCGGGATCGTCGGCAGCAGCGCCCGCTCAGCGAGCGCGCCGTGGCCGATGTCGCGGCGCTTGGGGCCGCGCATGAACCCGGCCTCCCCGACCGAGAACGGCGGGAAGTTGTAGTGGTGGAAGAACGTCTTCGTCTCCTGCAGCCCGAGGTTGTCGAGCCGCATGTCCATCCGCGTCGTGCCGAGCGCGACGCTGGAGAGGATCTGGGTCTCGCCGCGGGTGAACAGCGCCGAGCCGTGCACGCGGGGCGAGACGTCGACCTCGGTCTCGATCGGCCGGATCTCATCCTGGGCGCGCCCGTCGGGGCGCTTCTTGTCGATCGCGATCCGCTTGCGGATCGTCGACTTCTCGATCGAGCCGAACGCAGCCGACACCTCGGCCTGGCGCGCGGCGTCGGCCTCCTCGTCGCCGCTCTCGGGCGCGTACTGGGCGAGCACCGCGTCCTTGATCGCGTCGATCGCCTCCTGGCGGGCGAGCTTCTCGGGGACGCTGGTCGCCTCGTCGATCGCGGTCTGGTGCGAGCCCGTGATCTCGGCGACGAGCGCCTCGTCGAGTTGCGGCGCCTCGACCTCGATCTTTTCCTTGCCGGCGATCGCCGCCAGCTCCTCCATCGCGCCGACCAGCTTCTTGATCTCGCTGTGGGCGATGTCGAGCGCGTCGAGCACCTCGGCCTCGGTGACGCCCTCGGCGCCGCACTCGACCATCAGGATCGCGTCCTTGGAGCCGGAGACGACGAGGTCCATCTCGAGGTTCTCGTGCTCCTCCTCGGGCGGGTTGACGACGAAGTCGCCGTCGAGCTTGCCGACGCGGACGGCGCCGACGTACTCGGCGACCGGGATCGGCGAGACCGCGAGCGCGGCCGAGGCGCCGTTCATCGCGAGGATGTCATAAGGGTGGATGTGGTCGACCGAGAGTGGGATCGAGACGAGCTGGGTCTCGAAGTGCCAGCCCTTCGGGAACAGCGGCCGCAGCGGCCGGTCGATCATCCGCGCCGTCAGCGTCGCCTTCTCGCCGGCGCGCGCCTCGCGCCGGAAGTAGGAGCCGGGGATCTTGCCGACCGCGTAGTGCCGCTCCTCGACGTCAACGGTGAGCGGCAGGAAGTCCACGTCGCGGAGGTTGCCCATCGTCGCGGTGCAGAGCACGTGGGTCTCGCCGGAGCGGACGCGCACCGCGCCGCTCGCCTGCCGTGCCAGCTTGCCGGTCTCGAACGAGATCTCCTCGCCGCCGACCTCCACGGAGACGCTTTTCACGTCGAACATAGTCATTTATTCGCTTTTCCTTCCGGGGCCGTCGCTTCGGATTTCGCGGGAGGCTGCCGTGCAGGTCCCGCGCGGTGACGACCCGACTTGATTCGGGTTGTGTCGATTCGCCGCGGGATCGTACAGATGGCGCGCTACGGTGCGCCGCGCGGCCGTCGCGATAGGCGTCTGCCCCTGCGCCTATCTTCGACCCTGCGGAGAAGCGATGGCGGCGGTCGATCCCTACACCAGCCGGCTCGAGGCCGGCATGCGGCTGCTGACCGACCGGCTCGCCTTCATGGACGCGCAGGCGCGGCAGCTCGTCGCCGAGAACGAGGCGCTGCGCAACGAGCTCGACCTGACGATTCGGCGGGTCGAGGTCGAGGTCGAGGCGCGCGCGCGGGCGCAGGAGATCCTCGCGGCCGCGGCCCGCCGCGAGCCCGCCGCCGGGCCGGAGTCCTGGCCGCCGCCCGGGGAGGAGCCGGTCGCCGCCCACCCCCCCGGGCCCGAGGAGGGCGAGCAGCTGCAGGCCCGCGCCGATGCGCTGCAGGCCGAGATCGAGGCGCTGCTGGAGCTTCGCGAGACCGTCGTCACCAGCATCCGCGAGACGCTGATCGGGCTCGCCGAGCGGCTCGCGGCGGCCGAGCGCGACCACGCCGCCGCCGCGGGCTAGCCCGGCCCCCTCGCGGGCTGATCGCGACAGCGCTTGCGGCAGCGGTAGACGGCCATCACGGTGCGGCTGCGCTCGACCCGCAGCCGGTGCGAGCGCGAGCCGCGATCGCTCCAGCGGCGGAACTCGAGCACGCGGCCATCGCGGCGCACGACCTTCGGCGCCGACAGCCGCATCGAGGCGCCGCGGCGCACGGTCACCCTGACGCCGCCGAGCTCGGTGCGCTCGCCGATCCCGACCCGCAGCGCGCGCGGCCGCGTCCGCAGCCGCAGCTCCGCCGTCGCCCCCCGGTAGGAGATCTCGTGGATGCTGCCGCCGGCGATGTCGACGTAGAGCAGGCCGCCGGGGCTCGAGCTGAGGTCGATCGGCGTCGCCGCGCCGGTCTCGAAGGACCCCAGCCCGCGCCGGTCGGGCCGGCCGAAGCGTCCGGGGCCGATCGACCAGATGCAGCCGCGGATGTAGTCGGCGAACAGCAGCGCCCCGTCGAACGGGAACGGGAAGTGCGCTCCGCGGTCGAACTCGATGCCGCTGATCGCCGTCGGGCCGGACCCGCGGCAGTCCTCGCCGGCGACGACCTCCTTGCCGTGCCGGTAGGTGAAGAACGGGTCGACGACGTCGGTCTTCGGGTTCAGGCTCGTGCAGATCGGGTTCCGCAGGCGCTTGTAGCGGGGCTGCCGCGAGTTGCCCTCGAAGCAGGGCCAGCCGAAGTTGCGGACGCGGTCGAGGCCGGCGACGTCGATCTCCTCGTTGCGGACCCAGCCGACGTCGGCGATCCAGATCTCGTCGCTGCGGGGCCGCAGCGCGAACCGGAACGGGTTGCGGAGCCCGTAGGCGACGATCCGGCCCTCGTTCCCCGGCGCCGGGTTGGGATTGCCGGCGGCGGGCGCGCCGTCGCCGGGATCGATCCGCGCGATCGTGCCGTCGAGCGTCACCGGGTCGCCGGCGGTGCGCAGATCCTGCGCCCGCAGCGCGCCGCCCGCTCCTGGTGGGTCGCCGCAGACGCCGGCCGGCTTGCCGCGGTTGCCGGTGTCGGGGGCGTCGAAGTAGGCGCCCTCGCCGCCGGCGACGAGCAGCGCGCCGGCCCGGTCGAAGGCGAGCTCGCCGATCGAGTGGCTGCCGAACTGCTGGCACCAGTCGGTCAGCAGCACCTGCTCGGGCCCGGCCCGGCCGTGCTCGCCGATCGGCAGCCTGCTGACCCGGCTCGAGACGACGCAGCCGCGCCTGTAGGCGAGGTCGGGCACGCCGCCGAGGCAGCCCTCGCCGCCGGCGCCCGACCGCTTCCCGCTCAGCCCCCAGAACGGCGCCGGGAACCCGGGCGGCGCGTTCAGCGTGTAGGCGACGTAGATGTAGGGCCGCTGCGGATACCGGGGATCGACCTCGATCCCGGTCATCCCGCGCTCGTCGAAGGAGTGGACGGCGCGGTGCAGGTCGGCGACGACCGTCGGGCGGCGATCGTGGCGGCCGTCGAAGCTCAGCACCCGGCCGCGCTTCTCGGTCACGAAGACGGTTCCGTCCGGGGCGACGGTGACAGCGGTCGGCTGCTTGAGCCCGTCGTAGAGGACGCGGTCGGCGAAGCCCGGCGGCAGCGCCGCTCGGGCCGGCCCGGCGCCGGCGGCGGCGAGCAGCAGCGCCGCCAGCAGCGCCGCCAGCGGCGCGCCGCGGCTCATGCGATCGCCGCCAGCGCGGCCGGCAGCTCGCCCGCGACCGGCTCGGCGCCGAAGAAGGCGGCCGGCGTCGCGGTCACGCCGGCGCGGATGCCGCCCTGGAAGTCGCGGCGCACGCGCTCGGCGACCGCCTCGGAGCGGCGGTCGCGGTCGAAGCGGGCGACGTCGAGGCCGAGCCGCTCGACCCGCTCCCACAGGTGCGGGTCGTCGCTGTGGGCGCGGTCGGCGAGCAGCGCGTCCCAGAGCGCCCAGAACGCCTCCTCCGACTGGATCGCCGCCGCCTCGACGGCGGCGTGCAAGGCGGGCGCCCGCGGGCGCTTGCTCGCGACCGGGAAGTGGCGCACGCAGATCCGCAGCGGCAGCGCCCGGATGCCGGCCCACGCCCCCGCGCAGCGCGGGCAGGCGAGGTCGAGGTAGACGACCGCGCTCGCGCCGGCGCCGCGGACGTGGTCGCCGGCTCCGATCGGGGCCGGTGGGGCGCTGCCGAGTGCCTGCGACACGGTGCCGGAGGCCGGCGGGCCGCTCAGGCCGCCAGCGCGTCGAAGATCAGGTTCGCGCCGGGGACCTCGAGCGGGGTCGGCGCCGCATGCGACCACTCGACCCGCCCGTCGGGCCCGACCAGCACCAGCGAGCGGTTCGAGTGCCCGCGCTCGGCCAGCAGCGCCCCGTAGGCGGCGGCGACAGCGCCCTTCGGGTGGAAGTCGGCGAGCAGCGGGAAGCGGACCCCGATCCGCGCCGCGAAGGCGGCGTGGCAGAAGCTCGAGTCGACGCTGATCCCGACCAGCGCCGCGCCGCGGCGCTCGATCTCGCCGAGCACCTCCTGGTAGACGGAGAGCTGGTCGGTGCAGACCGGGCTGAAGTCGAGCGGGTAGAAGGCGATCACCAGCCGCCGGCCGGCGAAGTCGGCGAGCGCGACGTCGTTTCCGTCCTGGTCGGGAAGCGTGAACCCGGGAGCCCTCGCGCCGGCCTCGATCATGGTGGGCGGCCGGTCTAGCGGCGCAGGCCGAGCTCGGCGACCAGCGAGCGGTAGCGCTCGAGGTCGGTGCGCTCGAGGTAGCGGAGCAGCCGGCGGCGCTGGCCGACCAGCATCAACAGCCCGCGCCGCGAGTGGTGGTCCTTGCTGTGCTCGCGCAGGTGCTCGGTGAGGTCGTTGATGCGCTCGGTGAGCAGCGCGACCTGGACCTCGGTCGAGCCGGTGTCGGAGCTGTCGCGGCCGTACTTGCCGACGACCTCCGCCTTCTTTTCCTTGGTCAGGGACATGGTCAGGGGCGCGTGAAGGTAGCACAGAGCCCGCGCGCCTCCTCGACGTCGCGGCGCATCTGCGCGACCAGCTCGTCGGTGCCGGCGAAGCGCCGCTCGCCGCGCAGCCGCTTGACGAACGCGATCCGCAGCGCGCGGCCGTAGAGCTCCTCCTCGTGGTCGATGATGTGGGTCTCGATCAGCACCCCGCGGCCGGTCTCGAAGGTCGGCCGGACGCCGATCGAGACCGCCGCCGGGCGGCCGTTGGCGAACGCCGCGTAGATCCCGTGGCCGGGATAGACGTAGCGGTCGTCGGGGACGATGTTCGCCGTCGGGAAGCCGAGCGTGCGGCCGACCCGGTCGCCGCAGACGACCTCGCCCTCGAGGATGAACGGGGCCCCGAGGCAGGTCGCGGCGGTCTCGACGTCGCCGGCGGCGACCAGCGCCCGGATCCGGGTCGACGAGACCGTCTCCCCCCCGGCCTCGACCAGCGGCACGACCGTGGTCTCGAACCCGGGATGGGCCGCGAGCAGCTCCGGCGTCCCCTGCGCCCGGGCGCCGAAGCGGAAGTTCTCGCCGACCGATACGCGCTCGGCGCCGAGCCGCTCGACGAGGACCCGGTCGCAGAAGTCCTCGGGCGGGATCGTCGCGAACTCGCGGTCGAACGGGATCACGACGAGCTCGTCGACCCCGAGCCCCTCGATCACGTCGCGCTTGACCGGGAACGGCATGATCAGCTTCGGCGCCGCCTCGGGATGGATCATCGACAGCGGGTGCGGCTCGAACGTGAGCACCGTGTCGGCGTCGCCGATCACGGCGCGATGGCCGACGTGGACGCCGTCGAAGCTGCCGATCGCGATCCGGCGCGGGCGCGGCTCGGCGTCGGGCAGCGGTGTGACCTTGATCTGCATCGGGATCGTCGCGGGTGATCTTCTCAGGGTCGCTCAGCCCGGTGCCAGCACGACCTCGGTCCGCAGCCGGCCCTCGGCGACGCGGGCGACGGCGATCAGCTCGCCGCCGGTGGTCAGCCGCAGCGGACCCGGCCCGGCGCCGACGGCGTCCGCGGGCGCCTCGATCCGGACCCCGTCGCGAACGCGGCGCGCCGCCGCGGGCGCGAGCGCGACCTCGGGCAAGAACGGCAGCAGGTCCCGGGGCGGCTCGAGCCCGCCGTCGCCGTCCTCGAGCCGCAGCGGCCCGATCGCGGTGCGCCGCAGCTCCCGGCAGTAGGCATCGCCGAGCTCCTCGATCAGGCTGCGCACGTAGGTCCCCGACGAGCACTCGATCGCGAACGTCGCCGTCGCCGCCGCCTCGTCGCGGGCGACCAGCTCGGCGCGCCGGACCTCGACCTCGCGCAGCGGGCGCTCGACCTCCTCCCCGCGCCGCGCCTTGCGGTAGAGGCGCTCGCCGCCGACCCGGACCGCCGAGGTCATCGGCACCCGCTGGCGGATCCGCCCGGTCGGCAGCTCGAGCCGCGCCGGGATCCGGCCGGTCTCGGTCAGCGTGCCGTCGCGGTCGCCGGTGCTCGAGCGCCAGCCGAGCTGCGCGGTCGCGAGGTAGGCCTTGGGCAGCCCGAGCACGTAGCGCTGCAGCCGCGTCGCCGGCCCGAGCAGGACGATCAGCAGCCCGGTCGCGAACGGATCGAGCGTGCCGCAGTGGCCGGCGCGGACGCCGGGGTGCGCGCGGCGGACCGCGGCGACGACGTCGTGGGAGGTGACCCCCGCCGGCTTGTCGCAGCGCAGAAAGCCGGAGGTCAAGCCGCGTCGCAGCCGTCCTCGAGGCCGGCCGCCGCGACCTCCTCGGCGAGCATCGTCAGCAGCTCGTCGTAGCGACGGTCGGTCGAGAAGCCGGCGGCGCGGTGATGGCCGCCGCCGCCCATCTTGCGCGCGATCCGTGAGACGTCGACGCGGCCGTCGGTCGAGCGCAGGCTGACCTTGCGCGCCTCGCGCTGGCTGTCGGGCTTGTCGCGGACGACCGCCGCCACCGAGGTCCCCTCGACGCCGCGAACGAAGTCGATGATCCCCTCGGTCAGCGTCTCGTCGGCGCCGGTAGCCGCGTAGTCGGCGGCCGAAATGTAGGTGGTCGAGAGCCTGCCGCCGAGCCGGCGGTCGATGTGCTCGAGCGCCCGGGCGATCAGCCGCAGCTTCTCCTCGGGCACGCGCTCGTAGAGCCGGCGGAAGGTCTCGTTGACGTCGACGCCCGCCTCGATCAGCTCGGCGGCGACGCGGTGGGTGCGGGCATCGGTGTTCTCGTACATGAACATGCCGGTGTCGGTGACGAGGCCGACGTAGAGGGCCTGCGCAATCGACGGCGTCGTCATCGCCCCGAGCCGGCGGCTGATCTCGAACACGATCTCGGCCGTGCAGGAGGCCTCGACGTCGACGAGGTTGATGTCGCCGAAGCGGGTGTTGTCGTGGTGATGGTCGACGTTGAGGATGCGCTGGCCCTGACGCAGCCAGGTGACCGGCATCCGCTCGATGTTGCCGCAGTCGAGGAAGACGATCGTCCGGTCGGAGAGGTCGGCGGGCGGCTCGTGAAAGACCTCCTGCAGCGCCAGGAACCGGTACTCGACCGGCAGCGGGAACTCCTTCTCGGCGAGGAACATCACCGAGTCCTTGCCGAGCTGGGTGAGGATCTCGTGCAGCGCCAGCATCGACCCGAGCGCGTCGCCGTCGGGTCCCTCGTGGGTCGTCAGCAGGAAGCGGCCGTCCTCGCGCAGCGCGGCGACGATCGCCGCCAGCGTGCCGGCGGGATCGGAGGCCGCCGGCGTCGTCGTGACGGCCGCGTCGGTCACGAGTCCATCAGCCGGTTGAGGCGGTCGGCGCGCTCGACCGACTCGTCGTAGACGAAGCTCAGCGTCGGCGTGCGCTTGATCTGCAGCTGCGCGCCCAGCGCCCGCTGGATCACGCCGCGGGCGGCGCGCAGCCCGTCCATCGTCGCCTCGCGCTCGCGCTCGGAGCCGAGCACGCTGACGTGGACCCTCGCGGTTCGAAGGTCGGGGCTCGTATCGACTGCTGTAACGGTCACGAATCCGATCCGGGGATCCTGAAGCTCCGCGGCGATGGATGCTCCGACCACTTCCCGGACGACCTCGTTGACTCGGCGCATCCGCGCTGTGGACATCGGCGGCGACTATAGCCGCCGGCGGCCGCCGCCCGGCGCCGTCACCCGGCCACAGATACCCGGCTCGACCGGAATCGCTGTGGCTGGACCGCGTGGCGATCCCGGCCACAGATACCCGGCTCGACCGGAATCGCTGTGGCTGGACCGCGTGGCGATCCCGGCCACAGATACCCGGCTCGACCGGAATCGCTCTCGCTGAGCGAGAGCGATTCCGCTTGCGCGGGCTCGCGGTCAGCCGCGCAGGTCCGCGAGGCTGCGCAGCGTCCGCTCGAAGCCGACGTCCTCCCCCGCCCTGGCGACGACGAGCTGCTCGAGCGCGGCGCCGCGGCGCTCGAGCTCGCCCTGCTCGCGCCCGACCAGGGCGCAGAGCAGCGTCGCCCGCTGCCGGCTGTCCTGGCCGCCGACCTCGGCGACGGCGGCGCCGAGCCGCTCGCGCAGCACGTCCTTGACCGAGCGCACGACCTGCCGCTTCGACTTCAGGCTGCGCGACTCGGCGACGTGCAGGCGCGCCTCGACGAGGAGGACGAACGCCACGCCCCTAGCCCAGGGTCTTCTCGACCTGGGTCGTCTCGAACGCCTCGAGCACGTCGCCGACCTTGACGTCCTGGAAGCCGTCGAGCGTGATCCCGCACTCCTGGCCCTCCTCGACCTCGCGGACGTCGTCCTTGAAGCGGCGCAGCGAGCCGACCTTGCCGGTCCAGACCACGGTGCCGTCGCGGACGAGCCGGACGTCGGCGTCGCGGGTGATCCGCCCCTCGCTGACGCGCGAGCCGGCGATCGTGCCGATCCGCGACGCCTTGAACAGCTCCAGCACCTCGGCCTCGCCGAGCGCGCTCTCGATCTGCTCGGGCTCGAGCATCCCCTGCATCGCGTCGCGCAGCTCCTCGGTGATCCGGTAGATCACCGAGTAGGTGCGGATCTCGACGCCCTCGGCCTGGGCGGCGCGGCGAGCGTCGGCGAGCGGGCGCACGTTGAAGCCGACGATGATCGCGTCGGAGGCCGCGGCGAGCATCACGTCGGACTCGTTGATGCCGCCGGGAGCGGCGTGGATCACGTCGATGCTCACCTCCTCCTGCGGCAGCTTCGCGATCTCGTCCTGCAGCGCCTCCAGCGAGCCCGAGACGTCGGCCTTGAGCAGCAGGTTGATGTGCTTGAGCTCGCCCTCCTTGGCCTTCGAGAAGACGTCCTCGAGGGTGATGCGGCGCGCCTGGCGGCGGGCCAGGGCCTCGGTCTTCAGCCGGCTCGCGCGCTCGCCCGCGAGCTGCCGCGCACGGCGGTCGTTGGCGACGACCTGGGCGCGCTCGCCGGCCTCGCAGACGCCGTCCATGCCGAGCACCTCGACCGGGTCGCCGGGTCCCGCGGAGTCGATCCGCTGGCCGCCCCAGTCGTGCATCGCCCGCACCTTCCCCCACTGCGAGCCGGCGACGATCGCGTCGCCGACGCGCAGCGTGCCGCGGCCGACGAGGATCGTCGTCACCGGGCCGCGGCCGGAGTCGAGGTGCGACTCGATCACCGTCCCCGACGCCTCCGCCGAGGGGTTCGCGCGCAGGTTCTCGAGCTCGGTGACGGTGAGGATCATCTCGAGCAGGTTGTCGAGCCCCTCGTGGGTCTTCGCCGAGACGTCGCAGTAGACCGTCTCGCCGCCCCAATCGTCGGGCGAGAGGCCGAGGTTGGCGAGCTCGCCGCGGACCTTGTCCGGCGCAGCGCCCTCCTTGTCGATCTTGTTGACCGCGACCATCACCGGCACCTCGGCCGCCTTCGCGTGGTCGATCGCCTCGACGGTCTGCGGCATCACGCCGTCGTCGGCGGCGACGACGATCACCGCGACGTCGGTGACCCTGGCGCCGCGGGCGCGCATCGCCGTGAACGCCTGGTGGCCGGGCGTGTCGAGGAAGGTGATCGTCCTGCCGTCCTGGTGCACCTGGTAGGCGCCGATGTGCTGCGTGATCCCGCCCGCCTCGCCGGCGGTCACCTCGGTCGCGCGGATCGCGTCGAGCAGCGAGGTCTTGCCGTGGTCGACGTGGCCCATCACGGTCACGACCGGCGGCCGGTCGACGAGGTCGGCCTCGTCGTCCTCGAAGGCCGGCTCCTCGTCGACGTCCTCGCTCGCGTGGATGATCTCGACCTTCTGCTCGAGCTCGTCGGCGAGGACGAGCACGGTCTCGTCGGTCAGCGTCTGGGTCAGCGTCGCCATCTCGCCCTGCTGCATCAGCTTCTTGATCACCTCGGCCGGGCCGACGCCGAACGTCTCGGCGACCTCGCGCACGGTCGCGCCCGAGTTCACCTTCAGCGGCGCCGCCGCCTCGGTGCTCGGCGTCTTCAGCTCCGGCGACTCGTCGAAGGCGGGACGGCGGCGGCGGCCGCGGCGGCGCGGCGGCCGCTGCGGCGGGCCCTGGGAGATGTGATCGCGGCGCGCGGCCTGCGAGTCGATGACGACGCGGCGCCGCTTCTTGCCCTCGCCGCCGCCACCGCCGCCCGTGGGGGCGCGGCGGGGGCCGCCGCTGGAGCCGTCGGGACGGGCCGAGGAGCCGGGGCGCTTGCCGGCCGGAACCGGCTTCTTCTTCGGCAGCGCGCCGGCGGCCGCCAGCGCCTTCAGCGCCTCGGCCTGCTCGACGCTCGAGGAGGCGGTCTTGACCTCGACCCCCGACGCCTTCAGCGCCTTGATCACCCGCTCGCTCTCGAGCCCGAGGGCCCTCGCGATCTCGTAAACCCGTTGCCTCGCCATCGGAAGCCCCTAGCCGCGGTCCTCCGCCGGCGCGGCGGCACGGTCCTCGGCGAGCGCCTGACCGCTCTCGCCGTCGCGATCCGGCTCCGCCGCCGGCCCGGCCTCGGCGCCGGCCTCGCCGGCCGCTGCGCCCTCGTCTCCGGTGGCCGCAGCCTCGGCCCGCTCGGCCTCGCCCTCCCCGGCGGCCGCAGCCTCGGTGCCGGATTCATCCGGGTCTTCGGCCGCGGCTTCAGCGCCGGCGTCCGCGCCCTCGCCGCCGGCGGCCGGGGCATTCTCGACGTCGGCATCACCGGCGCCCGTAGCGGCCGCTTCGGTTCCGGCCTCGGCGCCCGCACCGGCCTCATCTTCCTCGGCCGGCGCATCCTCGTCGCTCGGGCCGGCGTCCGCTTCCGCGGCGGCGTCGTCCGCGGCGCTCGCCCCGACCTCGGTGCCGGGCTCGTCGAACTCGGCCTGGGCGCGGGCGACGATCGGATCGACGTCGGCGGCCGCGGCCTTCGGATCGGCCAGCGTCGCGACCTCCTCGTCGCTGAGCGGGGTCAGCACCGTGACCTGGTTGGTCGCGAACCGCGCCAGCGCCTGGTGTTGCGGCAGGCCGCAGAAGCGGGACCCGTCCAGCGAAGCGTTCGGGCAGCGGCGGCCGGCGGAGAGGACGGCGGCGCAGCGGCCGTCGTGGGCCTCCTCCTCGCCCGCGAAGCCCTCGTCCTCGTCGGCCTGCTCGGCGAACTCGCTCTCGCCGACGATGTCGACGCGCCAGCCGGTCAGCTTCGCCGCCAGCCGCGCGTTCTGGCCCTCGCGCCCGATCGCCAGCGAGAGCTGGTCGTCGGGCACGATCACGGTCGCCTGCCGCTCCTCGTCGTCGACGAGCACCTCGCGGACACGGGCCGGCGACAGCGCCTTGGCGACGAACCGGGCGGGCTCCTCGTTGTAGGGGATGATGTCGATCTTCTCGCCGCGCAGCTCGGAGACGACCATCCGCACGCGCGAGCCGCGCGGGCCGACGCAGGCGCCGACCGGGTCGACGCCGTCGGCGTGCGAGACGACCGCGATCTTCGAGCGGAACCCGGGCTCGCGGGCGACCCCGACGACCTCGACGAGCTCGTCGGCGATCTCGGGGACCTCGAGCGCGAACAGCTTCTTGATCAGCTCCGGGCTCTTCCGCGAGACGACGATCGCCGGGCCCTTGCCCTCGGCGGAGACGTCGGTGATCACCGCCTTGACCCGCATCCCGTGGTCGTAGCGCTCGCTGTAGATCTGCTCCGAGCGCGGCAGCAGCGCCTCGACCCGGTCGCGCAGCTGGACCAGCGTGTAGCGGTTGTCGGACTGCTGGATGATCCCGGTCACGAGCTCGCCGACGCGGTCCTGGAACTCCTCGTACATCATCGCCCGCTCGGCCTCGCGGATCCGCTGCAGGACCACCTGCTTGGCGGTCTGGGCGGCGATCCGGCCGAAGTTGTCGGGGGTCACGTCGGTCGCCTCGATCTGGTCCTCGTAGGGGGCAAGGATCTCGGGGTCGAGGTCGGGCTCCTCGGGCTCGCGCATCTCGCCGGTGGCCGGGTCGATCTCGGGCTCCTGCGCCTCGGCGACCTCGGCCAGCAGCTTCTCCTCGAGCTCGGCCGGCAGGGTCAGCTCGAAGACCCGGAAGTCGGCGGTCTCGCGGTCGAGGTCGACGCGCGCGTACTTCGCCGAGCCGGGGCTCTTCTTGTAGGCGGAGAGCAGGGCGTCCTCGAGCGCCGCCATCAGGGTCTCGGCGTCGAGCCCCTTCTCCTGCTCGAGGACCTTGATCGCATCGACGATCTCGCGACTCACGAGGGCACCTCCGTCAGCTCGGGTACAAGGTTGCAGCGGTCGACGCGGTCGAGCGCGATCTCGGCCGGGCCGTCGTCGGTCTCGATCGTGACCGTGGCGCCGTCGAGGGCGCCGATCCGGCCGCTGAAGTTGCGCCGCCCGTCGATCGGCGTGGCGAGCCGCAGCCGCGCCCGCCGGCCGGCGAAGCGGGCGTAGTGCTCGGGCTTGGTCAGCGGCCGGTCGAGCCCGGGCGAGGAGACCTCGAGCCCGTAGTCGTCGCGGAGATCGCCGAGCTGGTTGCTGACCGCCTCGCAGCGGTCGAGTGTGACGCCGTCGGGGTGGTCGATCAGGATCCGCAGCTCCTCGCGGCCGATCCGCTGCACGGCGAGCAGCTCGATCGCGGGGTCGAGCCCGGCGATTCGCGTTTCGATCTGGCTCTGGAGCTGGTCCACGGTGGTCTCCCGGTGCTCGGTTGAGGCCGAAAAAAAGGCGGGCCGACGGCCCACCTCTCGCAACGGCTTCGTATGCGGGTCAAAGGTGAACGATGATTATAGCCACGTTCACCTTCCGTTCAAGGCCGTTTTCCCGGCGGCGAGTCGACCAGCAGCGTCACCGGCCCGTCGCCCGTGATGTCGACCTCCATCAGCGCCCCGAAGACCCCGCGCCGCGCCCCCAGCAGGTCGCAAACCAGGCCGTAGAGCGGCTCCGCCAGCCCCCGCGGCGCCGCCCGCCCCCAGCTCGGGCGGTTGCCCCCGGCGACGTCGCCGAGCAGCGTGAACTGGCTCACGCAGAGGACCTCGCGCTCGCCGAGCGGCTCGTTCATGCGCCCGTCCTCGTCGTCGAAGATCCGCAGCGCCCGCAGCTTGCGGGCGATCCACTCCGCCTCGCCGCGGCCGTCGGTCGCCGCGACGCCGAGCAGCACCACCATCCCCGGGCCGATCCGGGAGATCAGCTCGCCGTCGACGGCGACCGAGGCCGACGAGACGCGCTGGATCAGCGCCCGCACGCCGGCGGCCCCTCGCCCTCAGGCGGAGGCCGCGGCGGCGCGGCGGCGGTAGGCGCGGTAGTCGCCGCGGTCGGGCCGCATGTTGGCGGCGATCGCGAGGTGGCGGTTGGCGCGCTCGCGCCGGCCGCTCAGGTCGAGCGCCCGGCCGAGGCAGAAGTGCGCGTAGTCGTTGGTCGGGTGGCGCTCGACCACCGCCTCGAACTCGGTCGCCGCCTCGGCGAACCGGTGCGAGCGGAACAGCGCCCGGCCCAGCGCCTCGCGGACCGAGGACTTCTCGGGCTCGCGGGCGGCGACCTTCCCGAGCGGGACCGCAGCGGCGGCGAAGTCACCGCGGTCGAGCAGGTCGAGGCCGCGGCGGTAGAGCTCATAGGAGGTCTCGCCGGGACGATTCTGAGGCGTGCTCGCGGACATGCATCCAGTCTAGGAAGCCGGTCAAACCCGGCCGGAGGCCGGCCGAAGCGTCGCCGCGGCCGGCTGGAGGCCGCTCCCCGCCGGCGTGGGCCCGGCTGGAGACAGCGCCCCGCCGAC
>CAZCFA010000009.1:0-27008 GCA_964497825.1 uncultured Conexibacter sp. | reverse complement strand
GCTGGAGGCCGCTCCCCGCCGGCGTGGGCCCGGCTGGAGACAGCGCCCCGCCGACGTGGCCCGCGATGTTGCGCATGGGCGACGCCGCTGCGGGCCACCCCGGCGCGGGTGGGCGGGAAGCCCCCGGGGGTCGACGTGGCCCGCGATGTTGCGCATGTGCGACGCCGGCGCGGGCCACCCCGGCGCGGTCCGGCGGGAGAGCCCCCATCCGCCGACGTGGCCCGCGATGTTGCGCATGGGCGACGCCGCTGCGGGCCACCCCCGGCGGGCGGGCGGGCGGCTACCCGCCGTGGCCGGCCTCCGAGGCCGCCCGGGAAACGCACGGTCCCGCCGACCTGGCCCGCGAGGCTGCGCGTGGGCGACGCCGGCGGGGGGCCACGCCCCACCGCGGGGCAGCACGGAGAGCCCCCTCCGCCGACGTGGCCCGCGATGTTGCGCATGGGCGACGCCGCTGCGGGCCACCCCGGCGCGGGTGGGTATAGCCCGTAGAGGCAGCCTTTCTCGCCGACCTGGCCCGCGAGGTTGCGCATGGGCGACGCCCCCGCGGGCCACCCCCGGCGCCACCCCCGGCGTCGGCGCGTGCGGGCGAGCGGCTACCCGCCAGCGGCCACCCGTCGCGGATGGCCGCGGGGGGCCCGGTCTCAGCCGCGCAGCGCCTCGACCCGGTCGAGGATCGCGTCGGCGACTGTCGCCTTCGTCGCCCGCGGCACCTGCAGCTCGCCGTCGCGCTCGACGATCGTCACCTCGTTGAGGTCGGCGTCGAAGCCGATCGCGGCGTCGGAGACGTCGTTGACGACGATCGCGTCGAGGTCCTTGCGCTCGAGCTTCGCCCGGGCGCGGGCGACGAGCTCGCCGCCGTGCTCGGCCGCGAACCCGACCAGCAGCTGGTCGTCGCGGCGCTCGCCAGCGAGCGCCGCGAGCACGTCGGCGGTCTCCTCGAGCCGCAGCTCGAGCCCGCCCGAGCCCTCGCGGGCGAGCTTGCCGCCGGCGGCCTCGGCGGGCCGGAAGTCGGCGACGGCGGCAGCCATCAGCAGCACGTCGCAGCGCCCGAACGCGTCGCGGGCCGCCGCCTCGAGCTCGGCCGCGCTCTCGACGTCGATTCGCTCGACCCCGGCGGGCGCGGGCCGGGCGACGTTGGCGGCGATCAGCGTGACCGCGGCGCCGCGGGCTGCCGCGGCGGCGGCCAGCGCCAGCCCCATGCGGCCGCTCGAGCGGTTGCCGATGTAGCGGACTGGGTCGATCGCCTCGCGGGTGCCGCCGGCGGTTACGAGCACCCGCGCCCCCGCCAGCGGTCCCGACGCCGCCGGCGCGGCCCCGCCGCAAGGGCCCCGCCGGTGACCGGCCCCGAGCACGTCCTCGACCGCGGCCAGCAGCTCCGCCGGCTCGCGCATCCGGCCGCGCCCGTGCTCGCCGCGGGAGGCGAGCTCGCCCTCGGCGGGCTCGAGGATCGTGACGCCGCGCTCGCGCAGGGTCGCGACGTTGGCGGCGGACGCGTCGGCCTCCCACATCCGGTCGTTCATCGCCGGCGCGATCAACCGCGGCGCCCGGGTCGTCAGGAACGAGGTCGTCAGCAGCGAGTCGCAGAACCCCGCGGCGAGCTTGGCGATCGTGTTCGCCGACGCCGGCGCGACGATCATCGCCTCCGCCCGCTCGGCGAGCGCCAGGTGCGAGATCGGCGCGTGGTCGGGGAACGGATCGCCGGGGTAGGCGCCGCGGGCGGGATCGGGGTCGAACTCGCCGATCAGGACCGGCGCGCCGCTGATCCCCTCGAAGGTGGCGGGCCCGACGAAGCGCTCCGCCGCCGGGGTCATCAGCACGCGGACCGCGTGGCCCGCCTGGGTCGCGAGCCGGGCCAGCTCGACCGCCTTGTAGGCGGCGATGCCCCCGCTCACCCCGATCAGGATCCTCGCCACCGCGACCTCCCGGCCGGAGCCGGGCCGGCTAGTGCCGGTACTCGTACTTGATCTTGTCGGCGGCGAGCTCCTCGAGCGCGATCGTCAGGTAGTTGTCGCTGCCGGCCTCGACCATCGGCGGGGTGTGCTCCTCGTAGGTGCCCTCGCCGAGCGCGCGGTAGTAGCTGTTCAGCTGACGGGCCCGCTTCGCCGCGACGATCACGGCGGCGTAGTGCGAGTCGGTCCGCTCCATCAGTTTGTCCACTCGAGGCTTGATCATCAGGCGCGGCAGTGTAGGGGACCGCCGGGCGCCGGTCTAGCCGGCCTCGCGGGCGCGGACGATCGCGGCCAGCTCAGCGGCGGCGCGCTCGACCTCGTCGTTGATGACGGCGTGGGGGAACTCGTCCTGGGCGGCGAGCTCGTCGACCGCGACCCGCAGCCGCGATTCGATCACCTCGTCGCTGTCGGTGCCGCGCCCGCGCAGGCGCTCGCGCAGCGCCTCCGGGCTCGGCGGGGCGATGAAGATCTGCACCGCCTCGGGCATGCTCTCGCGGACCTGGCGCGCGCCCTGGACCTCGATCTCGAGCACCACCGGCACCCCCCGGGCGATGTGCCGGTCGACCTCCGAGCGCAGCGTGCCGTAGCGGTGGCGGCTGTAGGTCGCGTGCTCGAGGAACTCGCCGGCCGCGACCCGGCGCTCGAACTCGGCCGGGTCGAGGAAGTGGTAGTCGACCCCGTCGACCTCGCCCGCCCGCGGCGAGCGGGTCGTCGCCGAGGTCGAGAGCTCGAGCCCGGGGATCGCCCGCCGCAGCGCCCTGATCAGCGTTCCCTTCCCGACCCCGGAGGGACCCGTGATGACGTAGACGGACGACAAGGCGCCCGCAAGCTACCTAGCGCCGCGGATTACTTGCGCCGCAGGTGCGCGACCAGCTCCGAGCGCTGCCGCACCGAGAGGCCGCCGATCGTCTTCGACGGCGAGATCCGGCACTGGTTGAGCACCCGGTTGACCTTGACGCGGCCGTACTTCGGCACCGCCATCATCAGGTCGAAGACCTTCGCCGAGTGCAGGTACGCGGGCGGGTCGAGCAGCAAATCGTCGATCCGCGCCTTGCCCCCCTTGAGGTCCTTCTTCAGCTTCGCGCGCCGGGTGCGGACCTCGTTCGCCGCCTCCAGGGCTCGCATCCGCTGGCTGTGGCTGCGCTCGGGAACTGCGGCGGTGGTGGCGGGCGTCGGGGCGGTCATGGACGGGCGCGGCGATCATATACACGCGGCGGCGCCCCGCAAGGGCGATCCGGCCGTTTTTGGACAGATTCGGCTCGACCTCAGGTCGAGGTCGATGCTCGGCCGCTGCCGGGCGCCGGAAATTGGGCGCTCAGGGCGCAGCGGCGCGGTTCCGCGGCGCCTGCCCGGCGCCCGCCGATCCGCCCTCGGCGAGCTCGGCCAGGATCCGCTGCGCCGCCAGCGGGTCGCGAAAGCTGGCGGTGCCGACCGCGACCACCGACGCCCCGGCATCGAGCAGGGCGCGGGCGTCGGCGCCGCGCTCGACGCCGCCCATGCCGACGACCGGCAGCGCCACGGCGGCGGCCACGTCGCTGACCTGCTGCAGGGCGACCGCCCGCACCGCCGGCCCCGACAGCCCGCCGCTACCGGCGCCGAGCCACGGCCGCCCGGCCAGCATCGGCCGCGCCCGCAGCGTGTTGATCAGCGAGACCGCGTCGGCGCCGCCGGCCTCGGCGGCGGCGGCGATCAGCGCCGGCGCGGCGACGTTCGGGGTCAGCTTGACGATCAGCGGCTTCGCCGTCAGCGGCCGCAGCGCCCCGAGCAGCGCCTCGGTCTCGCCCGGCTGCTCGCCGACGATCAGGCCCGAGCGCACGTTCGGGCAGGAGACGTTGAGCTCGATCGCGGCGACCTCCGGCCGCGCCGCGACCGGCTCGACGAGGGCGGCGAAGCGCTCGGCGCTGGTCGCCATCACCGAGACGATCAGCGGCACCCCGAGCTCGGCCAGCGCCGGCAGGTCGGCGGCGAGGAACCCCTCCAGCCCCTTGTTCGGCAGCCCGATCGAGTTGACCAGCGCCGCCGGCTCCTCCCACAGCCGCGGCGGCGGGTTGCCGGCGCGCGGCGCCGGCGTCACCGTCTTCGTCACGTAGGCGCTGAACGGGAAGCGCTCAGCGACGGCGTCGCCGAACGCGCGCCGGGCGGCGATCGCGTCGAAGGTGCCGGAGGCGTTGATGATCGGGTGCGCGAGCGCGATCCCGCAGAGCTCGACCGGGCCGGCGCCGCTCACCGGTGGCCCGCCCCGGCGACCAGCGCCGTCTCGATCGCCCTCGCGTCGACGACCGGGCCGTCGACGCAGAGCCGCATGTAGCCGCCCTCGCGCAGCGGCACCGCGCAGCCGAAGCAGGCGCCGTAGCCGCAGGCCATCGGCGACTCCATCGCCAGCTCGGCCGCGACGCCGCGGGCCGCGCACAGCGCCCGCACCGACTCCAGCATCGCCGGCGGCCCGCAGGCGTAGACGGCGGCGCTCGCCGCCGCGTCGCCCTCGAGCATCACCGCGAGCAGGTCGGTGACGTAGCCGCGGTGGCCGCGGTGGCCGTCCTCGCTGGCGAGCCGCAGCTCCGAGCAGCGGAACAGCTCGAGCCCGCCCGAGTGCGTCCGGTCGCGGAAGCCGAGCAGCGAGCGCTCGGGGATGCCGCGGGCGGCGAGCTCGCGGCGCAGCAGCGCCAGCGGCGCGAGGCCGATGCCGCCGCCGACGAGGATCGCGCCGGCGGCGCCGGGGTTGAGCTCGCGCGGCGCCGAGAACCCGCGCCCCAGCGGCCCGGTCAGCAGCAGACCGTCGCCGTCGCCGAGGCGGGCGAGCGCGGCGCTGCCGGGGCCGACCTCCTCGAGCAGGAAGCTGAGCCGGACGCCGCCGTCGGCGGCGCTCGCGTCGGCGACCGAGAACGCGCGCGGCAGGAACGGCCGCTCGCCTCCCCCACCCCAGCCGCGCTCGCCGGCGAGCATGTAGAACTGCCCCGCGCGCGGCAGCGGACCCTCGTGATCGAGCGCGCTCAGCAGCCGGTAGCCGCCGCTGGCGGCGTTCGCGGTGATCTCGGCGCGGCGGCGGCCGAACGGGGCGAGCACGCGGCCGGGCGCGGTGCCGCTGTCGGCGGCGGCCACCGGCTCAGGGCCTCTCGGCCGGCTCGCGCGCGTCCCCGTGCAGCTCCTGCAGGCTGCGCACGTCGGTGGTGCCGCCGCCGGCGCCGATCGCGCGGGCGGCGGCCGAGGCGCCGGTCAGCGTCGTGATGCAGGGGACGCCGCGGCGGGTCGCGGCGCTGCGGATCTCATAGCCGTCGGCGCGCGCGCCCGAGCCCGTCGGGGTGTTGATCACGATGTCGACCTCGCCCGCCTCGATGTAGTCGACGACGTTCGGCGAGCCCTCGGCGATCTTGTGGATCGGCTCGACTGGCACCCCCATCCGCGAGATCGCCTGCGCGGTGCCGGCGGTGGCGGCGATCCGGAAGCCCATGTCGCAGAACCGCGCCGCGAGCTGGGTGGCGGCGGCCTTGTCGGCGTCGGTGACGGTGATGAAGACCGTGCCGGAGTCCGGCAGCCGCAGCCCCGCCGCCGCCTGCGCCTTGCCGAACGCGGTCGGGAAGTCGGCGGCGACGCCCATCACCTCGCCGGTGCTCTTCATCTCCGGCCCGAGCACCGAGTCGGCGCCCGAGAAGCGCGAGAACGGCAGCACCGCCTCCTTGACCGAGACGTGTCCGCTCGGCATCGCCGGCAGCTCGAGGTCGCCGAGCCGCTCGCCGAGCATCAGCCGGCAGGCGAGCTTCGCGATCGGCGCCCCGACCGCCTTGCTGACGAACGGCACCGTGCGCGAGGCCCGCGGGTTGGCCTCGATCACGTACAGCTCGCCGCCGGCGACGGCGAACTGGATGTTGATCAGCCCGACGACCCCGAGCTCGAGCGCGATCTCGGCCGTCGTCGCCTCGATCCGCCCCAGCATCTGCTCGCCGAGGCTCATCGGCGGCAGCACGCAGGCCGAGTCGCCGGAGTGCACGCCGGCCTCCTCGACGTGCTGCATCACGCCGGCGAGGGCGCACGCCTCGCCGTCGCAGAGCGCATCGACGTCGACCTCGATCGCGTCCTCGAGGAAGCGGTCGAGCAGCAGCGGGTGCTCGGGGCTCGCCTTGACGTACTGCGCCAGGTAGCGGCCGAGGTCCTCGCCGGAGTAGCAGATCTCCATCGCCCGGCCGCCGAGCACGTAGGAGGGGCGGACCAGCAGCGGGAAGCCGACCTGCTCGCCGATCGCCTCCGCCTCGGCGGCGCTGAGCGCCGTCCCGTAGGGCGGGTGGGCGACGCCGAGCCGGCGCAGCAGCTCGCCGAAGCGGCCGCGGTCCTCGGCCAGATCGATCGCATCGACCGGGGTGCCGAGCAGCGGCACGCCGGCCTGCTCGAGCGCCTGCGCCAGCCGTAGCGGCGTCTGGCCGCCGAACTGCACGATCACGCCCTCGGGGTCCTCGCGCTCGATCACCGCGAGCACGTCGTCCGCGGTCAGCGGCTCGAAGTAGAGCCGGTCGGAGGTGTCGTAGTCGGTCGAGACCGTCTCCGGGTTGCAGTTGATCATCACCGCCTCGCGGCCCGACTCGCGCACGGTCATCGCCGCGTGCACGCAGCAGTAGTCGAACTCGATCCCCTGGCCGATCCGGTTCGGGCCCGAGCCGAGGATGACGACGCTGGGGCGCTCCCCGGGGCGCACCTCCTCGCCGGCGACGGGGCCGGCGGCGGGGCGCTCGTGGCCCGAGTAGAAGTAGGGGGTGCGGGCCTCGAACTCGGCGGCGCAGGTATCGACCGACCGGTAGGCGCGCTCGAGCCCGTCGCTGCCGTCGCCCGCCGTCGCCAGCTCGTGCAGCTCGCGCAGCCACCAGCGGTCGATCGCGGTCGCCGCGTGGATCGCCTCGATCGTGACGCCGCGGGCGAGTCCGGCGAGGATCAGGTCGAAGCGGTCCGAGGACGGGGTCTCGAGCCGCTCGAGCAGCGCCGCGTCGGAGGCCGGGACCTCGGCCGGCGCGTCGAGCTCGCGCGAGCGCATCGCCTTGGCGAACGACTCGCGGAACGTGCGCCCGATCGCCATCGACTCGCCGACCGACTTCATGTGCGTGGTCAGCCTGCCCTCGCTGCCCGGGAACTTCTCGAACGCGAACCGCGGGATCTTCGTAACGACGTAGTCGATCGTCGGCTCGAACGCGGCCGGCGTCGCCCGGGTGATGTCGTTGGGGATCTCGTCGAGCGTGTAGCCGACCGCGAGCCGCGCCGCGATCTTCGCGATCGGGAAGCCGGTCGCCTTCGAGGCCAGCGCCGAGGAGCGCGAGACCCGCGGGTTCATCTCGATCACGACGATCTCGCCGCTCTCGGGGTCGACCGCGAACTGGACGTTGGAGCCGCCGGTCTCGACCCCGACGGCGCGGATCACCGTCAGGGCCTGGTCGCGCATCCGCTGGAACAGGGCGTCGCTGAGCGTCTGCGCGGGCGCGACCGTGACCGAGTCGCCGGTGTGCACCCCCATCGGGTCGATGTTCTCGATCGAGCAGACGACGATCACGTTGTCGTTGCGATCGCGCATCAGCTCAAGCTCGAACTCGCCCCAGCCGAGCACCGACTCCTCGACCAGGACCTGGTTGATCGGGCTCGCCGCGAGCCCCTCGGAGACGATCTGGCGCAGCTCGGTCGCGCTCGCCGCGGCGCCGCCGCCGAGGCCGCCCATCGTGAACGCGGGCCGGATGATCGCCGGCAGCGACAGCGTGCCGTCGGCGAGCGCCGCCTCGGCGTCGCTGACCGACTCGGCGATCAGCGACAGCGGCACGCGCAGGCCCGCCGCCTCGATCGTGCGGCGGAACGCCTCGCGGTCCTCGGCCCGGTGGATCGCGTCGTAGTCGGCGCCGATCAGCTCGACCCCGAGCCGCTCGAGGGTGCCGTCATCGTGCAGCGCCTTGGCCAGGTTCAGCGCCGTCTGCCCGCCGAGCGTCGGCAGCAGCGCGTCGGGCCGCTCGCGCTCGATGATCCCGGCGACGACGTCGGGGAGCAGCGGCTCGACGTAGGTGCGGTCGGCGAACTCGGGGTCGGTCATGATCGTCGCCGGGTTCGAGTTGACGAGCACGACCTCGTAGCCCTCCTCGCGCAGCACCTTGCAGGCCTGCGTCCCCGAGTAGTCGAACTCGGCCGCCTGGCCGATCACGATCGGCCCCGAGCCGATCAGCAGGATCCTGTCGATGTCGTCGCGGCGGGGCACGGCTAGGCGGCCGGCTCCAGGAAGCGGTCGAACAGGTGGCGGGCGTCGTGCGGGCCGGGTCCCGCCTCGGGGTGGTACTGGACGGTGCCGCCGGGAACGTCGAGCAGCCGCAGGCCCTCGACGGTGCGGTCGTAGAGGTTGATGTGGGAGAGCTCGGCGGCGCCGAAGTCGGTCTCCCAGCGGACCGGCTCGTCGCCCTCGAGCCGTCGCTCGCCGCCGGGGCCGACGACGGCGAAGCCGTGGTTCTGCGAGGTGATCTCGATCCTCCCCGTGGCCAGGTCCTTGACCGGGTGGTTGGCGCCGCGGTGGCCGAACGGGAGCTTGAAGGTCTCGAGGCCGACGGCGCGGCAGAGCAGCTGGTGGCCGAGGCAGATCCCGAACAGCGGCCGGGCGCCGACCAGCTCGCGGACGGTGGCGACGACGCGGTCGAGCGCCGCCGGGTCGCCGGGGCCGTTGGCGAGGAAGATCAGGTCGGGGTCGTGGGCGAGGACCGCCTCCGCCCCGGTCCCGCACGGCAGCAGCGTCACCCGGCAGCCGCGCTCGCGGAGCTGGCGGACGATCGAGAGCTTGATCCCGGTGTCGAGCCCGACGACGTGCGGGCCGTCGCCCGCGAAGACGACCGGCTCGGCCGGGGTGACGGTGGCGGCGAGGTCGGCGCCGAGCATCGCCGGCTCGGCCCCGACGATCTCGATCGCCTCGGCGGTGGCGAGCTCGGCCGGGAAGATCCCGCCGCGCATCGCCCCCGCCTCGCGGATGTGGCGGACGATCGCGCGGGTGTCGACGCCGCTGATCGCGGTCGCGCCGCGGGCGGCGAGCCAGTCGAGCCAGCCCCCCTCGGAGGCGGCGGCGTCGTCGCCGTTGTGGGCATCGCGCATGATCACCGCCCGGGCGTGGACGCGATCGGACTCCATCGCCGCGGCGCTGACCCCGTAGTTGCCGATCAGCGGGTAGGTGAAGGTGATGATCTGGCCCGCGTAGGAGGGATCGGTGACCGATTCCTGATAGCCGGTCATCGCGGTGTTGAAGACGACCTCGCCGGTGACCGGCTCGGCCGCGGCGCAGAGCTCGCCGTCGAGCCGCGAGCCGTCCTCGAGCAGCACGTATCCGGGCGCGGTCACGGCGCCAGCTCCAGTATCAGCTTCTGGACCGCCTTGAAGTCCTCGCCGCCGGCGCTGCCGAGCAGCTCGAACAGCGCCGTCTCGACCGAGGTCGGCCAGGCGCCGGCGCGCTCGGCCCGGGCCAGCCCGAGCTCGCGGTTGGCGGCGCTGCGGGAGCCGACCGCGTCGGCGACGACGTGGACCTCGACGCCGGCGGCGAGCAGGTCGAGGACGGTCTGGCTGACGCAGACGTGGGCCTCGATCCCGCAGACGACCGCCTGCTCGCGGCCGCCGAGGTCGAAGCCGTCGGCGGCGGCCGCCGAGAACGCCGTCTTCGACAGCGGCTCGAGCCCGTCGGGCAGGTGCGCGGCGACCTCGGGGACGGTCGCGCCGAGCCCTTCGGGGTACTGCTCGGTGACGAGCACCGGGATCCCGATCGCGGTCGCGCCCCGGACCATCGTCGCCGTCGCCGCGGCGATCGCGTCGAAGCCCCCGATCGCCTCGCGGAAGCCCTCCTGGACGTCGATCACGACCAGCGCCGCGCGCTCACGGTCGAGCTTGGCGACGGTCATGCGACCACCGCGAACCGGCGCCGGCGGAAGGCAACCTCGCCGGCGACGATCGTCAGCTCGACCCGCGAGCGCAGCGTGCGGCCGCTGAAGCACGAGTTCTGCGAGCGGCTCTCCCAGCCCTCGGCGCCCGCCTCCCACTCGGCGTCGAGATCGACCAGCGCGATGTTCGCCTCGGCGCCGGCGGCGATCGTCGCCGGCTCGAGCCCGAAGATCGCCGCGCCGGCGCCGAGCCGCTCGACCAGCAGGCCGAGGTCGATCACGCCCGGCGCGACGAGCTCGGTGTAGAGGACCGCGAACGCGGTCTCGAGCCCGATCACGCCCATGTTGGCCTGCTCGAACGGGACCTCCTTCTCGTGCGGCGCGTGCGGTGCGTGGTCGCTGCCGATGCAGTCGACGACGCCGCTGCGCAGCGCCTCGATCAGCGCCTGGCGGTCGTCCTCGGTCCGCAGCGGCGGGTTCATCTTGAAGCGGGCATCGAGGCTGCGGACCCGCTCGTCGGTCAGGGTCAGGTGGTGCGGGGTGAGCTCGGCCGTCAGCCTCGCGCCCGCGGCCTTCGCGGCGGCGACCGCCTCGACCGACTCCTGCGCCGACAGGTGCTGGACGTGAGCGCGGCCGTCCTCGTAGCGGCAGAGGGCGGCGTCGCGGGCGATCATCGTCGACTCCGACGCCGCCGGCACCCCGGTGAGTCCGAGCTCGGCCGAGACCGCTCCCTCGGCCATGACGCCGTCCCGGCTCAGCGCCGGGTCCTCCTCGTGCAGCAGGATCGTGCCGCCGACCAGCCGCTGGTACTGCAGCGCCCGCTGCATCACCCCGGCCGAGCGGATCGGCAGCCCGTCGTCGGAGAAGCCGACCGCACCCGCCGCGCGCAGCGCCGCCATCTCGGTCAGCTCCGCGCCGCGCATCCCCCTGGTCACGGTCGCGACGAACCCGGTCGGGACCGCGGCCTCGGCCCGCGCCCGCTCGCGCAGCGCCAGGATCGCCTCCGGCTCGTCGACGACGGGATCGGTGTTCGCCATCGCGACGATCGCGCAGAAGCCGCCGGCGGCGGCGGCGCGGGTCCCGGTCTCGATGTCCTCGCGGTACTCCTGGCCGGGGGTGCGGAGGTGGACGTGGGGGTCGAAGAACGCGGGCAGCGCGTGCAGGCCCGAGGCGTCGATCTCCTCGGCGCCCGCCGGGGCCCGGGCGGCGCCCGCCGCGGTGATCCCGGTGATCCGGCCGGCGGCGATGACGAGGTCGCAGCGGCGCTCGAGCCGCGCCCGCGGGTCGAGCGCGAGGACGCCGCGGATCACGAGATCGCCGCCGCCGTCCCCGCGCCAGTCGAGGCTCGAGACCGGATCTCTCACGCGGGCTCCCCGATCGGCGCCGGCGCCGGCGCGCCGGCGCCGTCGGGGTCACCGCCGGCGCGCTCGCGCTCGCCCCCGGCGAGGACCTCGTAGAGGACCGCCATCCGCACGACGAGGCCGCTCGCGACCTGGGCGCTGATCAGCGACGTCGGACCGTCCATCGCCGCCGCCGAGATCTCGATCCCGCGGTTGACCGGCCCCGGGTGCATGACGAGCTGCCGCGGGCTCAGCCGCCGCGGGTTGAGCTGGTAGTTGTCCGCGTACTCGCGCAGCGAGGGGACGAAGGCATCGTTCATGCGCTCGCGCTGCATCCGCAGCCCGTAGACGACGTCGGCCTCGCCGAGCTCGTCGAGCGAGAAGCGGACCGCGCAGCCGAGCCGGTCGATCCCGCGCGGGATCAGGGTCGGCGGCCCCGCGACCGTGACCTCGGCCCCGACCAGCGTGAAGGCGCGGATGCAGGAGCGCGCGACGCGGCTGTGGAGGACGTCGCCGACGATCCAGATCCGCTTGCCGTCGAGCGAGTCGAGCCGCTCGAGCAGCGTGTAGACGTCGAGCAGGGCCTGGGTCGGGTGCTCGTGCTTGCCGTCGCCGGCGTTGATCACCGCCGCGTCGGTCCAGCGGGTGATCAGCTTCGCGGCGCCCGCGTAGGGCGCGCGGATCACGATCGCGTCGGGCCCGAGCGCCGACAGCGTCGCGATCGTGTCCTGCAGCGACTCGCCCTTGTCGACCGACGAGCCCGCCGACTTGACCGAGACGAGGTCGGCGGAGAGCCGCTTGGCGGCGAGCTCGAACGAGGCGCTGGTCCGGGTGCTGGACTCGTAGAAGAGGTTGACGACGGTGCGGCCGCGCAGCGTCGGCACCTTCTTGATGTCGCGGCGGGCCACCTCGGCGAAGCTGCGGGCGCGCTCGCAGATCCGCTCGACCGCGGCCCGGTCGAGATCCTCGATCGAGAGCAGGTTCCTCATCGCCTCGCCCCCCCGCCGGCGACCGCCGCGGTTGCGATCGCGACCTCGTCGCTGCCGTCGATCTCCTCGAGCCGCACGTAGACGCGCTCGTCGCGCGCCGTCGGCAGGTTCTTGCCCGCGTAGTCGGGCCGGATCGGCAGCTCGCGGTGGCCGCGGTCGGCGAGGACGGCTAGCTGGACCCGTTCGGGCCGGCCGTAGTCGAACAGGGCGTCGATCGCGGCGCGGACGGTGCGGCCGGTGAACAGGACGTCGTCGACGAGGATGATCGTGCGGCCGGCGACGTCGAAGTCGAGGTGGGTCGCGTGCACGACCGGGGCGTCGGCGGGGGTGCGCCCGAGCGCGTCGTCGCGGTAGAGGGAGATGTCGACGTCGCCGATCGGGATCTCGGTCCCGGAGAGCTCGGCGACCAGCGGCTGCAGGCGCTGGGCGAGGATCGCGCCGCGGGTGTGGATGCCGACGATCGCGACCGCCGGCTCACCCTCGCGCGAGGGGTTCTTCTCGAGGATCTCGTGCGCGATCCGGACCAGGGTCCGGCGCAGATCGTCTCGGTCGAGAACGACTCGCTCGCTCATTCGGCTCCTTCTTGGCCTCGCTGGACCGGGTTAAAGGAACAGGTCTGTTCGTCGCCGTGAGGCTAGCACCGATCGCGGCGCCCGCCGCTGCGCGAACCCGCACGCTGCGGCCGCGCTCAACCCCCCTTCAGCTCCCGGACCTTGTATTTGAGCCCGTCGGCCGTGCAGGTCACGTACTTCTCGCCGTCGCGACGGAACACGATCTCGACCGAGATCCTCCCCTTGAGCTTGTGCCGGCCCCTGAAGCGGCCGTTGACGTCGTGCTTGTAGCGGGCGCTGTAGGTGCCGTCGGCCTGGCGCTCGGAGCCGGCGTCGCGGAAACGGTCGCGGTTCGAGCGGTCGAGCGGGGAATGGACCTTGATGTGGGCCCGGAAGTCCTCGAAGCGGCCGTCGCAGTCGGTCAGCACCGTCCAGGCGCCGCGCAACGCCCGGCCGCGCGCATCGGTGACGAGCTTCGCCTTGCGTCCCTGCTCGGTCTCGCCGCCGAACTTGCGGTTGTCCTTGGCGGCGATCGCGGCGCCCGGGCCCAGCGCCAGCAGCGCGCCGGCGGCCGCCGCCAGCAGGATCTTCGCGCGCCGCCCCATCGCGCGGTTTCTACCGCAGCGCGCCGGGCGGCTCAAGCGGTCGGGGGCTCGCGGGCACCGTTCTCGATCAGCCGCGGCTCGCCCCGCTCGGGCAGCGGGATCTCGACGACGTCGAAGTCGCGCGGCGCGACCGTCGGCGCGAACAGGGCCCGGGCCCGCTCGAGCACGTCGGGGATGAAGTGCCGCGAGGAGACGTGGACGAGCGCCAGCATCCGCACGTCCGCCGCGGCGGCGAGCTCGGCCGCCTGCTCGCAGGTCGAGTGCCCCGTCAGCTCCGCCCGGCCGGCCTCGGCCGCCGTGAAGGTCGCGTCGTGGACCAGCAGCTCCGCCTCGTGGGCGGCGATCCTCGTCTCCTCGCTGGGCCGCGTGTCGCCGCTGATCACGATCTTGCGGCCCGGGCGGTCGGGCGCCAGCACCTGCTCGGGGCGGACCTCGCCGCCGGCGACGGCGACCGTCTCGCCCCGCTGCAGCGCCCCGTAGGCGGGGCCGGGCTCGACGCCGAGCGCGCGGGCCGCGTCGGGATCGAAGCGGCCGGGGCGCGCGTCCTCGTACAGCGCGTAGCCGTTGGCGACGATCCGGTGATCGGCGTCGAAGGGCTCGACGACGTAGCCGTCGCGCTCGACCAGCTCGCCGCGGTTGAGCTCGTGCAGCTCGACCTCGTAGCCGGGGCGGCCGACGATCCGCGCGATCGTCGCGAACAGCCCGGTCAGGCCGGGCGGCCCGTAGATGTCGAGCGGCTCGGCCCGGTCCTGCATGTCGTAGCTCTTCAGCAGGCCCGGCAGGCCGAGGTAGTGGTCGGCGTGCAGGTGGGTGATGAAGATCGAGTCGACGGCGACGAGGCCGACCGAGCGCTGCATCTGCCGCTGCGTGCCCTCGCCGCAGTCGAACAGCAGCCGGTCGCCGCCGCGGCGGACGAGCACCGCCGCGGTGTTGCGCCGGGCCGAGGGCACCGAGCCGCCGGTGCCGAGGAAGACGACGTCGAGGTCCATCCGCGCAAGCGTATGGCGCGCGAGCGTCTCCTAGACTGCCGGGCCCGGCGCCCGTAGCTCAGTGGATAGAGCGCACGCCTCCGGAGCGTGAGGTCGAAGGTTCGAATCCTTCCGGGCGCGTGACCCCGCCGCGCTCAGCCGCGCCGGCGCCGGCGCCAGTGCGCACGCCCGCTTGAGCGCCGTCCGGCCTACGGCCCGGTCCAGCCCGCCGCGTAGCAGGGGGCGGCGCCGCACGGGTTGGTGATCTTGCCGTTCGTGTCGATGAAGTCGGCGATCTGCTTCCGCGCCTCCGGCGTCTCGTTGACGACCGTGTCGTGCGGATCGACCCCGGCGAGGTCGCCCGGCGGCGGCGTGTTGGTGATCGGCGGCGGGTCGGTGCCAAGCACGCCGCCACCGCCGTCGGGGCGCTTCGGCCCGATGTCCCAGACGAAGTAGCCGCTGCCGCCGGCCGCGGGCCCGCTGAGGTCGCCAAGCGTTCCCAGCGCCGGGAAGGGGTCGAAGTACTGGCTCGGGATCCGGAACGCGTCGACCGCCGGGCGCCGCAGCGGCGCGCCGATCGTCCGCGCCTCGGCCGCCGTCGTCACGTTGGCCACCTGGTGGTCGCCGTAGGCCATCAGGATCAGCACCTTGTGCGCCGGCGTGCCCGGCAGCGGATCGCTGGTCATGTGCGACGCGTAGCCGCTCGGCTCGCCCCGGTCCCACAGCGACTGGATCAGCGTCAGCGCCAGCGGGCGCGTCGACTCGACCGGGTAGGCCGGATACAGCACCGACGCGTAGTCGAGCTCGTCTGGGTCGGGATCGTCGAAGTCGACGCTACGTGGCAGCAGCACCGAGTAGGTCATCCCGGGCACGTACAGCACCGAGCGGGTGATGTCGGTGGCGACCGCGGTCAGCGCGCCACCGGCGATCCCGCCCTGGCTGTTGCCCCAGTAGAAGACGTCGCTGGTGTCGATCGCCGGCGTGCCGCCGCTGAACTGGAACGCCGGGTCGTCGGTGAGCCCGTCGGGGTGGATCAGCAGCCGGCCGAGGTAGAGGAAGTCGACGAAGCCCTGCTGCAGCCGGTCGGGGATCGCTCCGAACTTCGAGAGGTCGAGCAGGGCCGGGAACGCGGCCGGCCCGATGTCCTCGTCGGCCATCCCGATCCAGTCAGCGGCGCAGTTGAGCACGTCGTTCTCGTCGCCGAGCCGGCGGACGCTGCCCGCGTACACCTCGTCGAACTCGCCGAACAGCCCATGGCCGTACAGCGAAGGTCGCGCCGGATCGGTGACGTTGTAGACGCCCGAGAGCGGCGCCGTCTCGGTCACCGCCGAGCGCGGGATGCCGCAGCCAAAGCGCGCGTTGTAGAAGCCGTTCTGTTGCGGCACGCCATCCGCGTTCAGGTTCAGCCGCGAGCCCGGATCGCAGGGCTGCTTCGGGCCGCCACCGTCGGGGTCGGTCATGTAGCAGGGCACCTTGACCGTGCCCTCGATGGTGCGCACGTACTGGACGCCGCGCCCGGAGGCCGTGTCCGACGGGTAGTTCTGAACGTCTGTGATCGTGTAGTCGGGCGCCGTCCCCTGGACCGTGCCGTCGGTCAGGTTCGTATCGCCGAGCTTCGCGAAGGCGTCGTCGCGCATCGCCAGCATCCGCCCGGTCACGTTCGCCGTGCTCGCCACCGTGAAGTCCCAGGCGAGGTAGAGGTCGTCGCGGTCGATGCCGGCATCGCCGAGCTCGGTGAAGACCTTCTCCATGTGCTCGCGGCGGCTCTCGATCGCGTCGATCCCGGTCGGCACGCCGTCGCGCAGCAGCCGGAAGCCCTCGGGCGGCGCCAGCGTCTGGCCCGAGCCATCCTTGATGCCGCGCAGCGCGACGATGTAGCGATGCCCGTCGGTCAGGTTCTTGCCCGGGTGGATCTCGAGCACGGTCTGATCCGGCGTCGATGCGTTCGCGTCGAGCTCGGCCCAGATCAGCTGCCGCTGGCCGTTGGCGGCGTCGATCACGACGATCGGTGCGTCGGCGACGAACGACGCGTTCATGTCGGTGATCGCGGCCGGGTTCGTGTTCGCGAACGCCTGCGGCGTGTCCATGCCGGGGACGCGCACGAGGATCGGCGCCCCGGAGCTGAAGCCGTCGCTCTGGTTGATGTCGGCCGGGTCGATCGGCGTGCCCTGCGCGTTCTGCGGCATCGCCGCCGGCTTCAGGTCGAGTCGCTGCCCGGTCGGCGTCGATGGGTCGGGGCGCGTGTAGAAGTCGTTCGGGTAGGGGAACAGGCACTGCTGGCCAAGCGGCGCGATCAGGTCACAGTGGTCGGCGCGGTCGAGATCGACGCCGACCGGCGTCGTCCCGTCGCAGCGACCCGGGTCACGCTTCAGCTTCGCCTTGTCGGTGACCTTGCCCCTGCGTCCCTTGCCCTCGAGCTTGCCGGTCGCAACGAGCCTCGTGTCGAGGCAACTCTGGACCAGCGGCCGCGCGCGGGCGCGGATCTTCAGCTTCAGCTTCCTCGTCGCCTTCTTCTTGCCCTGCTTCGGCTTCACCTTGATCGTCTTCGCGCCGGCGAGCTTCACCTTCGCGCCGTCCTGCTTCAGCGTCACGTCCACGCGCACCCGTGCCCGGCGCTTCGACTTCACCTTGACCCTGACCTTGCCGTTCTTGATCAGCTTCGCCTGCTTGACGCCCTTGAGCGCGATCTTCGGCTTCGCGTGCTTGTGCTTGTGCCCCTTGGAGCCGGCCGCGGGGCCGGCGAGCACGAGCGCGGCGGCCAGGATCACCAGCAGCGCCGCCGCGACGGCGCCCCGCTCGAGGTTTCTATCGCTTGCGCTCATCGCTGCCCTCCCAGGCGTCGGGTTCGTCGGCCGCCTCAGCTCCCGGGCGCCCTGGTGCCGCCGAACGTGTAGTCGTGGCAGGCGGGCCCGGCGCCGCCGACGCAGTTGTCGAAGAACTGGCTGACCGCGTCGGGCCGCAGCCAGTCGGAGACCATCCGCTGCTCCTCGGCGGTGCGCCGGGGCAGCTCGTGCGGATCCTGGCCGGCCCGGTTGGGCACGTTCGGAATCGGCGGCGGGTTGGTGCCGAGCTCGGGCCCGTCGGTGGGACCGCCCGGCGACGGGTTCGGACGGATCGGCCCGCTGTCCCAGTAGACGATCGCCGAGTCGTTGAACGGATAGCGCGAGATCCGCGGGATGTCCCAGAGCTGGTCGACGTTCGGCCAGCGGCCGTTGTCGACGACCGGGGCATGAGCGGAGGCGCCGACCGTTCTCGCCATCGTGTCGGCGGTGAAGTTCGAGACCTGGTGGTCGCCGAAGCCGACGTTCATCAGCACCTCGTGCGGCGGCGTGTTCGGCAGCGGGTCGTCGGTCATCCGGTGCGCGTAGCCGTTCGACTCGCCGCGGTCCCAGAGCATCTGGATCAGCGAGATCGCCAGCGGCCGCGCCAGCATGTCCGGGTAGTGCGGGTTCAGCCCCAGGTTCGCGTACTGGTCGAAGTCGACCGAGCGGTTGAGCAGCACCGAGTAGTTCATGCCGCCGACGCCGAGGCTGCCCCGGGTCGCATCGGGCGAGAGCGCCACGAACGCGCCGCCCTCGATCGCCCCCTGGCTGTTGCCGTTGTAGTAGAGCTTCGAGGTGTCGATCACCGGCGGGTCGCCGGGACCGGTCGAGCCGCTGACGTGGAAGGCGCCGTTGCTGACGAAGCCGTCGGGGCTGACCAGCAGCCGGCCGAGCAGCAACTCGTCGAGCAGGCCCTGCTGTAGCCGGTCGGTGATCTTCGGGAACGTGCCGAGCTCGCCGAGCACGGCGAAGGCGATCGGGATGTCCTCCGCGCTCAGCCCGAGCTCGCTCGTCGCGCAGGAGATGATGTTGTGGTTGCGGGCCAGCGACTGCTGCGGTGAGGAGTAGGCCTCGCTCGCCTTGCCGAGCAGCCCGTGCCCGTAGACCGACGGGCGCGCCGGCACCTCGTCGTCGACCGCCTTCCTCGGGATGATGCAGTCGTAGTTGGCCGTGTAGGTGCCCTGCTGGGAGGGCATCCCGTTGCCGTCGAGCGGCATCGTCGCACCGGGCCCGCAGGGCACCGGTGAGCCGCCGGTCAGGTAGCACGGCACCTCGAAGGTGCCGCGGATCCGCCGGGCGATGTTCGGGTTCTCGCCCGGGTCGGTGCCGTCCGGGTAGTTGTCGACGGTGTCGACCGTGAAGCTCGGCGCGGTGCCGGTGACGACGCCGTCGGCGAGGTTGGTGTCGCCGAGGTCGGCGAAGGACTCGTCGCGCATCTTCAGGATCCGGCCGGCGATGTTCTCGTCGCTGGCGACCGTGAAGTCCCAGGCCAGGTAGAGGTCGTTGCGCTCGATCCCGGCGTCGCGCAGCTCCTTGAAGATGCGGTCGAAGCGGTCGCGCTGGCCGTTGATCGCGGCCTCGTCGGAGGGCAGGTCGTCGCGGTAGTAGCGGAAGCCGGCCGGCGCCTTCAGCGCCGTGCCGTCGGCCGACTCCAGGTTGCGGATCGCGAGGATGTAGCGGTGGCCGGCGGCGTAGTTGACCGCCGGGTGGATAAGCACCGCGGTCCGGTTCGGATCCTCGGAGTTGGAGTCGATCTCGGCCCAGATCGGCTGCCGCTCGCCGGTCGTCGCGTCGATCGCGACGAACCTGGTGTCGGCGTCGGCGTAGCTGCCGAGCGCCGCCAGCGTCGGATGCGGGTTCGCGTCGAGATCGGCGGCCGTTTCGATCCCGGGGATCCGGACGACGGCGGTCTGCCCGGGGCTGTAGCCGTCGTTGAAGTTGTAGGAGTCGGCGGCCATGTGGATGCCGGCGTCGTTGGCCGGCATCGCCGGCGTCTTGAAGTCGATCCGGCGCCCGGTCGCCGAGCCCGCGTCCTCGCGGGTGTAGAAGTCGTCGGGGAACGGGACCATGCAGAGCGAGTCGTCCTGGGTGCCGATGAAGTCGCACTCGTCGGCGCGCGCGAGGTCGACGGCGCCGGGCTTGCAGTCGGCGCTGTCGCGGACCAGCGAGAACTTCACCTTGCGCTTGCCGGCCCGGACCTTGATCTTGCGCGCCTCGCAGGAGCGGATCGCGTCCTTGCCGGCCTTGGTCAGCTTCAGCTTGACCGTCTTCTTCAGCTTCTTCTTGCCGCCCTTGTGCTTGTTCTTCGCCTTCAGCTTGACCTTCTGCTTCTTGGTCAGCTTCTTCGACTTCGGCTGGTCGAAGGTGGTCGAGGTGGCGACGAGCTTCTTCTTGAGCTTGCGCTTGCCCTTGGCGGTGATCTTGACCTTGATCCCCTTCTTCAGCAGCGACTTCTGGCCCTTGCCCTTGACCTTCAGCTTCACCGTCGCCTGCTTCGCGACGGCGCCCGCGTCGAATCCGCCGGCAACCGTCGCGCCGCACAGCGACAGCGTCAGGATCGCTCCGAAGGTGGCTGCCAGCAGCCGTGAAGCAGGCCTCAAAGTCTCTCTCCTCCTGGTCTTCTTCCGCGACGGGGGGCGTCGCCCGGGATCGGCCGGGGCGCCCCCTGGGCCCGGTCGATCGGGCGGCAGTATATGCCGCCCGCGGCGGGGCGCGCAACGGCCAACCGCGGCGCCGGCCTAGCCCGAGCGGCGGAAGCGGATCGCCTCGGCCTGGATCTGGCGCTGCCCGAAGCTGCCCTCGTAGACCGGTCCGGAGGCGGCGAGCTGGTCGCCCGGCCCCGGCAGCGGCCGCGGCCGCAGGTCGGCGCGGACGTCGATCACCGAGATCCCGGGCGCGGTGATGCCCTCGCGGCTGACCAGGACGAAGTGGGCGTCGCCGTCGCCGTCGGGATCGACGCGCTCGACATAGACGATCTCGCCCGCCGCGCGCTCGCAGTTGCCGCTCGGCGGACAGGGCGGCGGCCGCGGCGGTGGCAGCGGCGTCGCCGCCTGCGTCCCGGTCGTCGTCGGCGGGCGCGCCGGGGAGCCGTCCGGGGCGGCGTCGCCGCAGCCGGCGGCGAGGGCGCCGAGCGTCGCCGCGAGCACCAGCGCGGGCAGCCCGGGGACGACGTCGGCAGCCACCCCGGCACCGTAACCTGAACCGCATGCGCCACCTGCTGCGCCCCCTGTTCGACCAGGTCGTGATCAAGGAGCTCGAGCCCGACCGGGTCCGCAGCTCCGGCCTCGTCGTGCCCGCCGGCACCCGCGAGCCGCCGCCGCAGCACGGCGTCGTCGTCGCCGTCGGGCCCGGCCTCGACTGGTGGGGGGCGGCCGGGGTGCGGATGCCGGTCTCCCCCGGCGACCACGTCGTCTTCCCGGCCAGCGCCGGCGTCTGGATCGAGGTCGACGAGGAGCGGCTGCTGGTCTGCGCCGTCGGCGATCTGCTCGGCACCCTCGAGGAGCTCGGCGACTGCCCGCTCTGCCACAACGAGGGCCCGGCCGGGGGCGACGCCTGCCCGGTCTGCGGCCGCACCGCCGAGGCGGCGCGGCCCGAATGAGCCGCCGGGGGCGGATCTGAGCCGCCGCCCGGCCCGGGCCCGGCGGGTGCCGCCCCCTCCGGGCGCGCTCCGGACGCGGCTGCTGGCCGTCGGGCCGATCCCGCCCGAATGGGGCGGGCGGCTGCGCGGCGGCGTCACCCGCTTCAACGTCACCCTGCTGGACGAGTTCCGGCGGCGTCGCTGGCGGCACCGGATCGAGCCGCTCGGGGTGCTGATCCCGCCGCCCCAGCGGGTCCGCCGCCGCAAGGCCGCGGCGAAGGCGCCGCTGGCGATCTTCATGCAGCCGCGGCAGGGACGGCCCCGCCGCTTCACCGCGCTGCTGCTCGAGCGCGAGCGCCCCGACGTCGTCCTGCTCAACAACCTCGCCGCCTTCAACGGCGCCCGCTACCTGCGCGTGCAGCGGCAGGTCGCCCCCGAGATCCCGGTCGTCGCGGTCGTTCACGAGTGGCGGGCGATCCGGGCCAAGGGCGACGAGCAGCGGGCCGAGCGCTACCGGCGCGCCGCCCAGGACGGCCTCGACGCGGTCAGCGCCGTCGTCTTCCCCTCCGCCCACACCCGCGATCTCGGCCCGGCCGAGCTCGGGCTGCGCTACCCCGAGCGGGCGCTGGTGATCCCGAACCCGCTGCAGCCGGGGTTCGCCGAGGGCACCATCGACGTCGGCGGCCGCCGCGAGGGCGTCGCCTTCGTCGGCTCCTTCAACGAGCGCAAGAACCCGGGCGCGCTGCTGCGCGCGGCCGCGGCCGACGAGGGGCTGCGGGTGACGATGCAGGGCCGCGGGCCGCTCGAGGACGAGCTGCGGGCGCTCAGCGCCGAGCTCGGGATCGCCGACCGGGTCGAGTTCGCGCCGTTCGCGAAGCCGAAGCTGCACGTCGAGGCGGTGCTCGACGTGATGCGCGGCGCCGAGCTCGTCTGCCTGCCGTCGCGGAGCGAGTCGTTCGGGCTGGTGATGATCGAGGCGCTCGCCGCGGGGGCGCCGGTCGCCGGCTTCGGCCCGACGCTGAGGGAGATCCGCGACCGGCTCGGGATCGACGTCGGCGAGCCAATCGACGAGCCGGCGCCGGACAACGTCGGCGCCGCGATCGCGGCGATCCGCGGCCGGAGCTGGGACCGCGAGCGGCTGCGCCGGGCGGCGCTGAGCGAGTTCTCGGCGACCGCCGTCGCCCGCCGCTACGCGCGGCTGCTGCGCGAGGTGAGCTGAGCGGACGCGGCGGGCGCGGTGGCGCGGCAGGCGCAGGGGCGCGGGGGCCCCTGCGGGCGCTCAGGCCGGCATGCCGTCTGCGGCCGGGATCGCTCTCGCTGGGCGAGAGTGATCCCAGGCGTAGCGCCGGCCCCAGAGCAGCTCCGAGCCTCGGCCGTCGCGACCTGTCGCCTGCGGCCGGGATCGCTCTCGCTGGGCGAGAGTGATCCCAGGCGCAGCGGCGATCCCGGGCGTAGCGGCGATCCCGGGCGTAGCGGACCTCAGGCGGACGCGGTGGGCGCGACCGGCGCCGGTCAGGCGGGCCGGACCTCGGGGTGCCGGCGATACCACTCGAGCGTCCGGGCGATGCCGTCACCGAGCGTCACGGCCGGCCGCCAGCCGCAGCGCGCGGCGAGCTTCGACGCATCGACGTACTGGCGGTCGATCTCGCCCGAAGGGTTGCCGTCGCCGCGGACGTCGGGCGCGAGATCGGATCCGGCCGCGCGGCTGACCTCGGCGACGATCTCGAGCACCGAGTAGGGACGCTCGCCGCCGGCGTTGAAGGCTTCGCCGCGGACGTCGTCGCGATCGAGCCCGTCGGCGATCGCCAGGTAGGCGGCGACCGCGTCGTCGACGTGGAGCAGGTCGCGGACCGGCGAGCCATCGGAGCGCAGCACCGGCGCGCGGCCGTCGAGCACGGCGCAGACGGCCTCCGGGACGAGCCGCGAGAAGTTGAGATCGCCGCCGCCGTAGATGTTGGCGAAGCGGGTGACCGCAACCGGCAGCCCGAAGGCGGGCCAGTAGCTGCGGGCGATCAGGTCGGCGGCCGCCTTCGACGCCTCGTACGGCGCCCCCGGCCGCAGCGCCATCGCCTCGCGGTAGGGCAGCTCGTCGTGGGCGCCGTAGGCCTTGTCGGAGGAGGCGACGACGACGCGGCCGACCCCGGCGCAGCGGCAGGCCTCGAGCAGCGTCCAGGTGCCGGCGACGTTGGTCTCGAAGCCGGCGATCGGGTCCGCCTCGACCGCGCCGACGATCGTCTCGGCGCCGAGGTGGAAGACCGCATCGGCTCCGGCGACGGCGGCGCCGACGGCGGCGCCGTCGCGGAGGTCGCCCGCGCGCTCCTCGACCTCCCCTTCGACGCCGACCAGTCGCAGGGTCGAGGGCCGGTCGCCGGCGGCGCGCCGGTCGAGCGATCGCACCTCCACCCCGCGCTCGAGCAGCCCGCGGCAGAGCCAGGCGCCGACGAAGCCGCGGCCGCCGGTGACCAGCGCCGCTCTCACCGGGCGGCGCTGCCGGCGTCGGCCGCGGCACCGGCGTCGGTCGTGCTACCGGCGTCGGCCGCGCCGCTGGCGGCGTGACCGGCGTCGACCACGGCGCCAGCGTCAACCGTGCTCCCAGCGTCGACGGCGCAACCGGCGTCGGCCGCGGCACCGGCGTCGGCTGCGTCACCGCCGTCGGCCGCGCCGCCGGCGCCCGGCCGGCCCCGCTCCCAGATCCGCCAGGGCGCCGAGCCGGCCGCCCAGAGATCGTTGAGCACGACCGCGTCCTTGTAGGTGTCGAGGCAGTCCCAGAACCCGTCGTGGCGCCAGCCGCGGAGCTCGCCGGCGGCGGCGAGCCGCTCGAGCGGACCGCGCTCGAGGACGCTGTGCGGGTCGAGCTCGGCCAGGGCCCGCGGCTCGCAGAACATGAAGCCGCCGTTGACCCACTGCGCGATCCGCGGCTTCTCGACGAAGCCGTCGATCCGGTCGCCGGGGCCGAGTCGCGCGATCCCCCACTGCGAGTGCGGCCGCACCAGCGTCACCGTCGCCGCGGCACCGTGGCCGCGGTGGAACTCCAGCGCCGCGCCGAGATCGACGTCGGCGACGCCGTCGGCGTAGGTGAGCGCGAAGCAGCCGCCGGCGAGCCGGCCCGCGACCGCCGCGATCCGGCCGCCGGTCGGCGTGTCGAGCCCGGTGTCGATGCACTCGATCTCGACCTCGCCGGGCAGCCCGGCGGCGGCCGCCGCGAACTCGGCGATCATCTCGCCGCGGTAGCCGCACAGCAGCAGGAAGCGGCGGAAGCCGTGGGCGGCGTAGATCCGCAGCACGTGCCAGAGGATCGGCCGGCCGCCGATCTCGACCAGCGCCTTCGGGATCGCGTGCGTGCGCTCCTGCAGGCGGGTTCCGCGGCCGCCGCAGAGGATCGCGACGGGCTCCTCCCGGCCGGCGACCGCGGTCATCTCGCGGTCAGGCGCCGCCCGCGACCGCCGGCAGGATCGTCACCTCGGCGCCGTCGGCGACCGCGGTCTGCAGGCCGTCCTGGAAGCGGATGTCCTCGCCCGAGACGTAGACGTTGACGAAGCGCCGCAGGTCGCCGTCCTCGGTGATCCGCTCGCGAAGGCCGTCGTGCTGGGCGAAGACGGCGTCGAGCGCGTCGCCGACGGTCGCCGCCGACTCGACCTCGATCTCGCCGGCGCCGCCGGTGGCGGCGCGGAGCTGGGCGGGAATCTTGACGGTGATCGGCATCTGGTCCTCCTCGGGCGCTGGTCGGTCCCCGAACCTAGACGATGGTCCCCGCCGGCGTTAGGCGAGCGCCGCCGGCCGCGCGGCGACCGCCTCGGCGAACGACTCCGGGGTCGGCTCGATCCGGTGCATCTCGAACCGGTCGCGGACCGCGTCGAGCGTCTTCAGCCCCTCGCCGGTGATGTAGACGACGACGCGGTCGTCGCCGCCGAGCTCGCCCGAGCCGGCCAGCTTGGCGAGCGTCGCCGTGGTGACGCCGCCGGCGGTCTCGGTGAAGATCCCCGTCGTCTCGGCCAGCAGGCGGATGCCGGCGCGGATCTCGTCGTCTGTGACCCCCTCGATCGAGCCGCCGGTGCCGCGGGCGAGATCGAGCGCGTAGGGGCCGTCGGCGGGCGTCCCGATCGCCAGGCTCTTGGCGATCGTGTCGGCGCGGACCGGACGGCAGCTCTCGTGGCCGGCGGCGAAGGCCGCGGCGACGGGCCCGCAGCCGGCGGCCTGGGCGCCGTGGAAGGCCGGCAGCTCGCCCTCGATCAGGCCGAGGTCGAGCCAGTCGGTGAAGCCGCGGCCGATCTTCGTGAACAGCGAGCCCGAGGCGATCGGCGCGACGATCGCGTCGGGCAGCCGCCAGCCGAGCTGCTCGGCGGTCTCGTAGGCGAGCGTCTTCGAGCCCTCGGCGTAGTAGGGGCGCAGGTTGACGTTGACGAACGCCCAGCCGCGCTCCTCGGCGAGCTCGGTGCAGAGCCGGTTGACGTCGTCGTAGGCGCCGTCGACGCCGACCAGCGTTGTCCCGTAGACCGCGGTCGCGAGCAGCTTCTGCTCCTCGAGGTCGGCGGGCACGAACACGAACGACTCGAGCCCGGCGGCGGCGGCGTGGGCGGCGACGGCGTTCGCCAGGTTGCCGGTCGAGGCGCAGGCGACGGTGTCGAAGCCGAGCTCGATCGCCTTCGCCAGCGCCACCGCGACGACCCTGTCCTTGAAGCTGTGGGTCGGGTTGGCGGCGTCGTTCTTGATCCAGACCTCGCCGATGCCGAGCCGCTCGGCGAGCCGCTCGGCGCGGATCAGCGGCGTCAGCCCCGGCTCCAGCGCGCAGGCCGGACGCGACTCGAACGGGAGAAAGTCGGCGTAGCGCCAGATCCCGTCGCTGCCCGCCTGGATCCTGCGCTTGACCGATCCGGCATCGAGACCGGAGTGGTCGTAGGCCACCTCCAGCGGCCCGAAGCAGTCGGCGCAGAAGTAGTGCGCCTCGAGCGGGTACTCGCGTCCACACTCCTTGCACCTGAGGCCCCTCAGCGTCGTCGCCATCTTCACGTTCTCCTGTTCCACTCGCTTGCTATGAAAAAGACCTCTGCCGGTGCGAGCAGAGGTCCCGAGTGGAACTCCCACTCACATCTCCCAGGTTTCTCCTGATGGAATTGGCACCTTCCTTCGAGCTCTCGCTTCGAAGCGGTTGCCGGGGTTTCGCAGGGCCAGTTCCCTCCACCCCTCTGGATGTGGCGGTCTATGTGGCGGCCAATATACCACCGCGGCCCGGACGGGCCCGTGGCGCGGGCCGCGGGCTGCAGGCGGCCACGGTCCGCGGGCTGCCCGCGCGGGGTCGCGTAACCTAGGGACGGCCGATGGAACCGAGCGAACCCCCCAGTCCGAGCCATGCCGAACCTTCCCAAGCCCCGGCTACGACGCAGCGAGCGCTCGGTCGATCTGGCGCCGGCGGCGCCGGCGACGCCGGCTGAGCCCAACGTCGAGATCGTCCAGGGCGAGGGCCTGCGCTGGATCAACATCGAGCGCCCGACCCAGCTCGAGTGGGGCTGGCTGCAGGAGCACTTCGACTTCCACGCGCTCGACATGGAGGACGTGCTCTCGCGCAACAACCGGCCGAAGATCGACGAGTACCCCGACTACCTGTTCATCGTCCTGCACCTGCCGGTGTTCGACCGCGCCGTCGGCCGGCTCAACGTCGGCGAGCTCGACATGTTCGTCGGCCCCGACTTCCTGATCACGATCCCGAACCAGCCGCTGCAGCCGGTCGAGTACCTGTTCGAACGCTGCCGCAGCAACGAGGAGACGCGCGAGAAGCTGTTCGCGCGCGGCGCCGGCTACCTGCTCTACCGGGTCGTCGACGACAGCTTCGACTACTGCTTCCCGATGCTGCGCAAGATCGGCAACAAGCTCGACTCAATCGAGACCGACATCTTCGAGGAGGAGCGCTCCGAGGAGGTCGTTCGCGACATCTCCAAGGTCAAGCAGGAGATCATCAACTTCCGCAAGGTGATCCGCCCGCAGCGGCCGGTGCTGCGCGACCTCGAGAACGTCAAGCAGCGCTTCCTCGCCCCCGACCTCGACCTCGAGATCTACTTCGACGACATCGTCGACGCGCACGAGCGCGTCTGGGACATGCTCGAGAACTACAAGGAGGTGATCGAGGGCCTCGAGGAGACGAACGAGTCGGTGCTCAACCACCGCGTCAACGAGATCCTCCAGGTGCTGACCGCGATCAGCGTGATCGTGCTGCCGCTGACCCTGATCGCGAGCATCTGGGGGATGAACGTCGGCGTCCCCGGCGAGGGCAACGAGACCGACTTCTACGTCGTGATCGGGGTCATGGTCGCGATCCTGGTCGGGATGCTGACCTACTCCCGGCGCCGCGAC
>CAZCFA010000008.1:0-52162 GCA_964497825.1 uncultured Conexibacter sp. | reverse complement strand
CTCGTCGAACGTCTCCGGGTTCTTCTCGCGGACCATCGGGGCCGAGCAGTCTAGTCGTGGCGCCCGAGCGCGGCCGCGAACTGGCGGCCAGCGGCGGCGGCTCGTCTAAAGCCCGTCGATCGCGGGGCCGAAGTACCCAGTGAAGGATGAGCGCCGAATCCACATCGGACTGGGGGCTGGCCACCAGGGCCCGGTTCCGCCGCGAGACCCGCAGCGCGACCCGCAGGATCGGGATCGGCGCCGGGGCGCTGGCGGTCGTCGCGTTCCCGCTCTGGATCGGCTTCGACTACCTCGTCGCCCCCGAGAGCGCCGGCGAGTTCGTCTGGATCCGGCTCGCGTTCTCGGTGCCGATCACGGCACTGTGGCTGGCGCTCGTGTTCTCACGCTTCGGCGAGCGCAACCCGGAGCTGCTGCTGCTCGGCGGGATGCTGGCCGTCAACCTCGGCGTCGTGGTCATGCTCGGCCGGGTCGACGCCCACTACGCCGCCTACGCGCTCGGGATGTCGCTGACCTTCTACGCCGGCGCGTTCCTGCTGCCGTGGTCGCTGCGCTGGACCGCGATGCTGATCGGCCTGACCTTCGTCGCGCTCGCGGTGATGCTGGCGATCAGCGGCTCGATCGCGACGCCGGCGCTGGCGACGCTCACCTTCTACCTCGGCACCGCGGCGCTGCTGTCGCTGATCGGGCAGCTCTACCGGCGGGCCCAGGCCTGGAGCGAGTTCCGGGGCAAGGTCGCGCTCGAGCAGGAGCAGCGGCGCAGCTCCGAGCTCGTCGCCGAGCTCGACCGGATCAGCCGCCAGGACCCGCTCACCGGCCTCGCCAACCGCCGCGCCTGGGACGAGGCGCTCGGTCGCGAGTTCGCGCTCGCGGCGCGCCGCGACGAGCCGTTCGCGGTGCTGCTGCTCGACGTCGACCAGCTCAAGGAGATCAACGACCGCCTCGGCCATCCGGTGGGCGATGCCGTCCTGCGCAGCGTCGGGCGGCTGCTGGTCGAGAACTCGCGCGAGGGCGACGTGATCGCGCGGATCGGCGGCGACGAGTTCGCCATGCTGGCGCCCGCCTGCGAGCTCGTCGCCGCGACCGAGCTGGCCGAGAAGATGCGTCGGCTGGTCGCCGAGATGTCGAGCGCCGCGGCCGGGATCGGCGGCGTCACGATCTCCGGCGGGGTCGCCGAGTGGGAGGGCGGCGACGACACCGCCGAGGCGATCATGCTGCGCGGCGACCGCCGCCTCTACACGGCGAAGTCGACGCGCAACGTCGTCTGCGCCGGCGACGTCGGCCGGTCCGTCCCATAGAGCCGCGGCCCGGGGGCCAGGGCTATCAGGCGGCGCTGACCCGGCCGGCCCCCGCGGCCGGGTCCTCGCGAGCCTCGTGGCGCCTGCCCCAGCGCATCAGCGGCCGTTCGAGGTAGAGGTAGCTGAGCATGCTGACCGCCACGGTGAGCGCGAGCGTCGTCGTGCCGAGGACCACGAAGCCGATCGCCGGCGAGCTCGTGAAGTCGATGATGCCGAGATCGAGCAGGCCGACCATCACCGGGAAGTGCCAGAGGAACACGCCGTAGCTGATCAGGCCGAGCCACGTCAGCGCCGGATGGCGCAGCAGGGCCCGCCAGACGCCGCCCCCGTCGTCGTGGCCGAAGATCGCCGGCAGCAGGATCAGCGCGGCGATCACCCCGAAGACGACGTACTGGATCGTGTACTGCGTCAGGCTGCCGACCGGGAGGGCGACGAGGGCATCGTTGAGCAGGTAGCAGCAGAGCACGTACAGGGCCACCGCCGCCACCAGGAACGGGGTGGGTCGTCGTCGCACCAGGTCGACCACGGGCGGCTCCTGCTGCTTCGTCGCCCAGTGGACCGAGAGCGACGCCAGGCCCATGCCGAGCCCGAACCAGAGCGCCCGCCCGAGCGGTGAGAAGAAGAGCCAGAGGCCGAGGTCGGAGGCGGGCACGCGGCTCTGGATCAGGACCGAGACCAGCGCCAGGGCGCCGATCAGGGCGAGCTCGGGACGGATCCAGCGGTCCCCGGAGCGGCGCGCGATCCAGTTCGCCGCGAGCACGAACAGCGGCAGCGCCGCGTAGAAGAAGACCTCGATCGAGAGGCTCCACGCGGGCGGGATCGCGCATTGATAGGCGTTGGTCGCGCAGCTGCCCTCGGCGGTGTAGACGGGGTAGTTCTGAAGCAGGCCGTAGTAGACCCACCAGTTCGTGGTGAACGCCCCCGACATGCCGGGGACGATCGCCGTCACCGTCAGCGCCGCCCAGTAGGCCGGAGCGATGCGCAGGAACCGGCGCGAGGCGTAGCTGCGCAGCGAGCGCGACCGGCGGCCCCGGGCGCGGGCGGCCACGAACGGCCGGTAGAGGAGAAAGCCCGAGAGCAGGAAGAAGAACGGAACGCCGATGTCGAGGTGGATGAGGAAGCGCCCGTACGAGGGGTTGCCCGCGGCTCCCGAGAAGATCGCGACGTGGACGACGAGGATCGCCACCGCGGCGAGCCCGCGCAGCGGGTCGAACAGCGGGAAGCGCTCGTGCCCGCGCGGGATCGTCGCGCCGCCGCTCGATTGGACAGATGCCACCGCTCGCTCCCTCTTCCCGGCCCCGAGCCTAGAGCAGACACTGCATAATCCGGCGCAGCCCCGCCGGCGGAAGCCGGCATGGGCGACGAGTCGTGTCCGAACGCACCGGCAAGAAGGTCATCGTCGTCATGCCGGCCCTGAATGCCGAGCGGACGCTGGCTGCCATGGTCGAGGCGGTCCCGCGCGACTGGGTCGACGAGATCATCCTCGTCGACGACTTCTCCAGCGACGAGACCACGAGCCTCGCCCGCGAGCACGGCGTCCGCGTGATCTGGCACCCCCACAACGTCGGCTACGGGGGCAACCAGAAGACCTGCTATCTCGAGGCCCTGCAACGCGATGCCGACGTCGTCGTGATGCTTCACCCCGACGGCCAGTACGAGCCGGGCCTGATCCCCGACCTGATCCGCCCGATCCTCGACGGCCGCGCCGACCTCGTGCTCGGCTCGCGGATGGGCGAGCCCGGCGCCGCCCGCAGGAGCGGGATGCCCCTGTACAAGGTCATCGCCAACAGGTTCCTGACGACGATCGAGAACCGGGTAATGGGCACGCGGCTGACCGATCTGCACACCGGATACCGGGCCTATTCCAAGCAGCTGCTGCTCGGGATCCCCTTCCTGCGCAACTCGCTCGATTTCAGCTTCGACTCCGAGGTCCTGTTCCAGACGCACCAGTTCGGCTTCCGGCTCGGCGAGGTTCCGGCGCGGACGCGCTACGGCGGCCCGGTCTCGTCGATCAAGTTCCGTCCCGCCTCGATCTACGGCCTGAAGACGCTCTACATGGCGTTGCGGCTCGTGCTGCACCGGCGCGGGATCGTCCGCTGCGCCCGGTACTCGCCGTGAGCGGCAGCGCCGCGAGGTCGACGAACGAGCGGAAGTACGAGACGTCGAACCCGATCGTGCGGCGGATGATCGGCGGCTTCTTCGCGACGCTCCGCGAGCTGATCGAGCCGCTGCGGCCGGCGAGCACGCTCGACGCCGGTTGCGGCGAGGGCGAGACCATCGTCCGTCTCGGCGACCTGCTCGGGGACCGCGTCGCCGGCGTCGACCTCTCCGCCGGCAGCGTCGCCAAGGCGCGCGAGCGCCTGCCCGCCGCAACGATCTCCCGTGGCGACGTGACCGCCCTGCGGTTCGCCGACTCGAGCTTCGACCTCGTGCTCTGCCTCGAGGTCCTCGAGCACGTTCGGGGCCCCGAGCGCGCGGTCGCGGAGCTGGCGCGGGTAAGCGCCCGCGACGTCGTCGTGTCGGTCCCCTACGAGCCGTGGTTCCGGCTCGGGAGCCTGGCGCGCGGCAAGTACCTGCGCACGCTCGGCAACCATCCCGAGCACGTCAACCATCACGGGCGCAGGCGATTGCGGGCGCTGCTCGAGCCGCAGCTCGAGGTCCGCGCGGTGGCGACCGCGTTCCCGTGGCTGATCGCGTCCTGCCGGCCGCGCTGAGCCGGTCAGCCGGTGCAGATCCTCAGCCTGCCCGCGCCGGCCGGGGTGACGGTCAGCGTCCAGGGCTCGGACGCGGCGTCCGCGGGGAGCACGATCTCCGAGGCACCGGCCGGAACGGGGCCGATGCTCGCGCCCGCGGTGCTGAACCGCGCCAGGCTCGCGCTTGCTCCGACCCCGCTGCCGGCGTCGATCCAGATCTCGGATCCGCCCTTCGTGGTGGCCGAGACCGCCGCCCCCGGCTCGACCCGCCGGGCCCGGCAATCGGCGCCTGCGGGCGGCGAATCGTCGGTCTTCACGGCCTGCAGCCCGTAGGCCTGCTGCAGCGCATCGTCGGCGATCATCCGGCCGTCCTCGTCGAGGGCCCGCACCTGGTCGAGGCTGTAGGCGGGCGATCCGTACATCTGCACGCTCGCCAGGTAGTCGTCGCGCTCGGGCCCGAATCCGAGGAACGGGATCAGCGCATCCGGCGCCACGGCCGGCCGCACCGGCCGCGCCGATCCGCTGCCGTCCGCGCCCGGCTCGAGACCGTCGGCGAGCTCGAGCATCGACAGCGTGACCGCCTTGTTCAGCGAGTAGTCGTCGCGAACGTAGGCGGCGCCGTCCTTGAGGAAGACGAGGTTCATCGCCAGGCTGAAGACGCCGACGGCCCAGACCGCCGCCAGCGCGGGCATCCGGAACCGGAGGCCCGAGGCGGCGTCGACGGCGATCATCAGCAGGCCGAATGAGCCCGGGTAGACGTAGCGGATCGAGTCGGTCAGGTTGCCGAAGAACAACGGGTCGGCCAGCGAGGCCGCCAGCCAGTAGGTGCCGGGCACGGCGAGCGACGACCACAGCGAGAGCGGCACGTTGCCGCGGCTCAGGCGCCAGACCAGCGCCGCCACGAACGCCGCCGAGACGATCCAGCCGAGCGTGCTGGCCGGCGCGACGTTGATCGCCGCGTCGTTGAGCAGGCGTGAGAACGGGACGTTGACCCCGGTCAGGCCGCCGACATCCACCGGCACCGAGTCGAGGAAGAAGCCGGGCGCGTTGCCGATCTTCCCGAGGCCGACGCGCGTCTGCTGGAACTGCTGCGCCCACAGGTACCAGCCGCTGTAGAGGGCGAGCGGCACGAGGAAGACCCAGGCGCGCCGCAGCCTGCCCGGCCGCAGCGCGATCCAGATCCCGACCGCGACGAGGAAGCCGAGCCCGACGGTGAACGTGAACGCCGCGAGCGCGGCGAGAGCGCAGGCGACGACGTCGCCGCGGAGGTCGTCGCGCTCGAGCGCGATCAGCGCCCCGAGGCCGAACGCGGCGCTCATCAGGATCGTGAAGCCGATCGGGTCGACCACGTGCTGCCAGGCGGAGCCGTAGAAGAGGAGCAGGACCGCCGGGACCAGCGCGACCTCGTTCGGGACGCGCCGCTTGGCCCAGGCGAAGAAGACGCCGGAGGCGGCGAGCACCGCGATCACCCCCATGATCCGCTGGATCACGTAGTGGGTCCCGAAGGCCTCGGCCGTGAGCCAGTAGAGCAGCCGCGTCAGCCCGTGCAGGTGGCTGTTGTGCGGCCGCAGGACGAGCTCGGCGCCGTGCAGGCGCGACAGGTCGGCGAACCAGACGGCCTCGTCGAAGAAGAAGATCGAGCCCCGGTTCAGGTAGAGGATCAGGGCGGCGGAGATCGCTCCGGCGACCGCGAGCGAAAGCCAGGAGGCACGGTCGCCGATGCGGCCCGCGGGCCGCGTCGACCCCGCCGCGTCCTCGTTCACCGGCGCCGGTCCTCCTCGCGCATCGCGACGATCATCTGGGCCAGCAGGCCGAAGGTGACGAACTGGATGCCGACGACGATCAGCAGCACGCCGAGCAGCAGCAGCGGCCGGTCCCCGATCGACTCTCCGGCGATCTTCTCGATCGTCAGATAGACGCAGATGATGATTCCCGCGGCGGCGCAGAAGAAGCCGAGGCCGCCGAACAGGTGGATCGGGCGGCTGCCGTAGCGGTCCATGAACACGACGGCGATCAGGTCGAGCATCCCGCGCAGGTAGCGCTCGAGCCCGAACTTGGTGCGGCCGTGGCGCCGGGCCCGGTGGTTGACCTCGATCTCGGCGACGGTCCAGCCCCGCTGCGCGCCGAGCACGGGGATGAAGCGGTGCAGCTCGCCGTAGATCGTCAGCTCGCGGATCCGGTCGCCGCGGTAGGCCTTGAGCCCGCAGTTGAAGTCGTGCAGGGGGACGCCGGAGATCCTGCCGGTGACCCGGTTGAACAGCCGCGACGCCGAGCGGCGCCGACCCGGGTCCTGCCGCTCCCGCTTCCAGCCGGAGACGCAGTCGAAGCCCTCGTCGAGCTTCGCCAGCAGCGCCGGGATCTCCGCCGGGTCGTCCTGCCCGTCGCCGTCGAGGGTCACGACCACGTCGCCGCGGGAGCGCTCGAAGCCGGCCTGCAGCGCCCCCGACTTGCCGACGTTGCGGGGCAGCGGGACGACGATCAGGTCCGACCTCGCGGCGGCGCGCTCGGCGAGGTACTCGGCGGACCCGTCGCTGGAGCCGTCGTCGACGAAGATCAGCTCGCTGGCGACGTCGAGCGTGCCGACGACCGCGGTGATCTCGGCGATCAGCTCCGGCAGCGCCCCGCGCTCATCGAGCACCGGGACGACGACCGACAGCCCGACGGGGTGCCCGGCGTCCTCGGCGAGGGCCTGCGGATTCTCTAGGCTCGCGCGCGGTGGACCAGGGTTCATGAACAGGGCGGATTCTGGCCGATCCACCGGCTTCGGGCGCGGGACGGCGCTGCTGACGCTCGGAATCGGCTCGAGCGGGGCGCTGACCTACCTCTACTTCGCGCTCGCGAGCCACAACCTCGGAGCCGAGGGCTACGGGGCCCTCGTCGTTCTCTGGTCGGCGCTGTTCATCTCCGTCGTCACCCTCTACCGGCCGGTCGAGCAGCTGATCTCGCGCTCGGTCTCCGAGCGGGAGGAGCTCGGGCGCTCCTACGGGCGCACGCTGCGGCTCGCGGCGACGATCCAGCTCGGGCTCGCCGCCGCGTTCGTGCTCGCCGCGCTGCTGTTGCGCGGGCCGATCGAGGACGACCTGCTCGGCGGCGAGTCCTTCCTCTACGCGGTGTTCGTGATCGCCGCGCCCGCCTACGCGGTCAGCTTCTTCGCCCGCGGCTGGCTCGCGGGGCGGGGCTGGTTCGGCCTCTACGGGGCGATGCTCCTGCTCGAGTCGACGAGCCGCTTCAGCTTCGCTGTGATCGTCGCGCTCGGCCTCGCCTCCGGGGTCTCGGTCGTCGCGGTCGGCATCCTGGTCGCGCCGCTGATCAGCCTGCTCGTCGTCCCGCTCGTCGCCCTCGGCTCGCGTGCGGGTGCGCCGCCGCGGCCCGTGGCCGCCGACCCGGCCGGGATCCCCGACGTCACCGACCTCGATCTCGCCGGCGGCTCCGCGTTCGTCGGCTCCGCGTTCCTGATCATGCTCTCCGAGCAGGCGCTGCTGAACGCCGGCGTGCTGATCGTCGGCGTCGCCGCCGGCAGCGCCGAGGCCGGCCTGCTGTTCAACATCCTGCTGCTGGCGCGGGCTCCCCAGGTGCTGTTCATGGCGGTGACCACCAGCCTGCTGCCGAGCCTCAGCCGGATCCGGGCCGGCGGCGGCGAGGGGGCGGCGGGCTTCGACCGCGAGGTTCGTCGCACGCTCCGCTACGTGGTTGCCTTCGGCGCGCTCGTCGCCGCGCTCGTCGCGGTTGCCGGCCCGACCCTGATGCGGATCGTCTTCGGTGATGAGTTCGACTACGACCGCGCCGGGCTGCTCCTGGTCGCGGCCGGCATGACCGCCCACCTCTGCGCGCTCACGCTGACGCAGGCGGCGCTCGCCCGCGACCGCGCCGCGGCGGCGGCCGCGCGCTGGGCCGGCTCGGCGTTGCTGTTCGTCGTCATCTGCCTGCTGCCCGTGCTCGAGGAGGTTCGGCGCGTCGAGCTCGGCTACGCGCTCACCACCGTGCTGCTCGCGGCGGCGCTGGCGGCCCTCTACCGCAGCCGCGGCCCGCGTGTCCTGAGAGGATCCGCCGGTGGAGGTCGGAGCTGACAGCTCGCAGCGCGGGGAGCGGGGAGCGCTCGCCGCCGCCGCGCTCGCCGCCGCCGCCACCGTCGCGGCGATGTGCGTGCTGGTGCCGCTCGTGCACTGGGCGATCGCACCGAAGGTCTTGCCGCCGCCCCTGCCGGAGCAGCACCAGAGCACCGAGACGCTGCTCATGGTGCTCGCCTTCGCCGTCGTGCTGCCGCTGGCGATCGTCGCGGCGCTGCGGCTGACGCCACGAATCGCCGCCGCCTCGGGCCCGCGGGCGCCCGGCGCCGTCGCCGCCGCGGCCGTCGCGCTGATCGTCCTCGCGCTGTTCGCCGTGCGCGCCTCATCGCGGCTGCCGTGGGGCTACGGCCTCGGGCCGCTGCTCGTCGCCGCGCTGCTGTGGTGGGCGCTGCTCGCGGCCCTCCTCGCCCGCGCCCTCCGCGGCTGGCCCGATCTCGAGCGCGCGCCGGGGCTCCTCGCCGGGGGCCGGGCACGGGCCCTCGTCGCGGTCGCCGGGGCGGCGGGGATCGCGGGAGCGCTGGCGCTGAGCATCCCCGCCTCCGTCGACGCCGCCGTGCTCGTGGTGCTGGCGCTGCTCTCGGCGGCGGTCGTCGCCGCCTACGGCCGCGTCCGGCTGCCGCCGCCGGGCCGGCCGTGGGGGTGGGCGGTCGATCTCGTCGCGATCGTCCTGCTGGTCCTCGTCGTGATCAACGTCGTGATCTTCCTGCCGGAGGATCCGAGCGAGGCGTTCGCCAGCCGGATCATCCAGTTCCACCAGAACTTCTTCCTCGGCCCCGCCAACCACGTGCTCGGCGGCGAGCCGATGCTGGTCGGGACCTACTCGCAGTACGGGGTCGGCTCGATCTACCTGATCGCCGGCTGGTTCCACATCGTCCCGCAGGGCAACGGCACCCTCGGCTTCCTCGACGGCTTGCTCCAGGGCTGCGCCTTCGCCGCGGGCTACGGCGTCCTGCGCCTCTGCCGGGTACCGCGGACCCTCGCCCTCGGCGCGCTCGTGATCGCCGTCCTCGTCCTCGTCCTCAGCCTTCCCTACCCCGTCGGCGCCCTGCTCCAGCACGGAGCGATCCGCTTCGGGATGCCGATGCTGGTCGTGCTGCTCGCCACGCTCGCGGTCCGCTTCCCGGCGCGGGCGACGCCGCTGCGCGGCGCGATCCTCGTCGTCGTCGGGCTGGCGTCGATCTGGGCGCTCGAGGCGTTCGCCTACACGCTGCTGACCGTGGCGGCGCTGATCGCGCTCGGCGCCGCGGCCGCGCCGGGCCGGCGCCGGCGCCGCGTGATCCGCGACATCGGAGCCTGCGCGGCGGCGGTCGTGGTCGCCCAGGTGGTCTTCGCGGCGCTGACGCTGATCGCCGCGGGAGAGCTGCCCAGGTGGGGCCACTACCTGACGATCCTGCGCGAGTTCCTCACCGGCGGCATCGGCGATCTCACCTACGACGTCGTGCCCTGGTCTCCGGGGCTGGCCGTCGCGATCGTCTACATCGCCTCGACGGCGGGGATCGTCGCCGTCGCCGCGCGCCGCCGCGACCTGCTCGAGGGCGAGGCCGCGGCGCTGACCGCGCTGGCCGGCCTCACCGCCTACGGCATCGGGCTCTTCACCTACTTCGACAACCGCTCGGCCCCCCACATCGTCGCCTACGTCTCGCTCCCGGCGCTGCTCGTCGTGACGCTTTGGATCGCGCTCGCGCTGCGCCCCGGCTCGCCGCTTCGAATCTCCGCCCGCCGTTCGCTGCTCGCGGTCGCGCTCGGCGCCGCGGCGGTGATGATCGCCGCCGGCGCCTCGTCGATCCCGACGCGCTGGGATCAGACCGCCCTCGTTCACGCGCTGCCCGGCGCGCCCTCGCTGAGAGGCGCGCTCCAGCGCCTCTGGCACCCGCCGCCGTTCGAGGCGGGCGTCAATGAGGGAGTACGGCTGCTCGACGCCGAGATGCCCGGGCCGAAGCCGATCGTGATGACCAGCGCCGACCTCGGGATCGAGATCCTCGCGACGGCGGATAAGAGCAACGCGGTGCCGCTCGGCGACCCCTGGGAGGACAGCTTCGTCCCCGACCAGCACCTCGACGATCTCGGCGACTTCGTCGACTCGCTGAGGCCCGGCGACAGGATGCTCGTCGACGGGCCCGCCCTCGAGGCGTTCCGCGGCTACCGCAGGGAGCCGGGCCGCGATCCGATCGCAGACCCGTTCGCGCAGGCGTCGATCGTGCCGACCGGCCTCGCCGCGCTGCAGGAGTGGCTGCTGAAGGAGATCGGTGAGCGCTTCAACCTGAGAGCGGTCGCCGCCGCCGCCGACGCGAGCGGGGTCGAGGTCGTCGAGCTCGTGCCGCGGGGCTGACGCTCAGCGCCGGCGCGCCTCGACGTAGACGGTGCCGCCCCGGCGGGCGCCGACCTCGACGGCCGCGGCCGCCGCGGCGACCGGGAGCAGCGCGCATCCGGCCAGGACCGAAGCCGCGCGGGCGAGCGGGGAGAGGCGCTGATCGCGGGCGGCCGGCACGCGGATCGCGGCGTATAGGTCGAGCCCGGGGATCAGGCCGACGAGACCGTCGAGCCAGCCGACGACGACCTGCCCGCCCCGCGCGTGGGAGACGCGCTCGACGTCGAAGCCCGCCTCGCGCACGCCGGCGATCAGCGTCCGCGCGGGAAGCTGGACGAGGTGGCGGGGCAGGTCGAGGTGCAGCCAGCGGTCACCGAACGCGCGCGCCTGCAGGCTCGAGAGGTTGGGGACCGCGATCGCGAGCACGCCGCCGGGCCGCAGCAGGCGGGCCGCCGCGCCGATCGCGCCGCCGGGACGGGGGAGATGCTCGAGCGCGTGCCAGAGGACGACCGCCGACCACTCGCCGGCGCCGGCGACCTGCTCGATCGCGAGGTCCTCGAAGTCGGAGCGCGCCGCGCCGCGCTCGAGCCCGGTGACCTCGCGGCCGCGGCGCGCCAGCGCGTCGACCAGCGACCCCTCGCCGGCGCCGACGTCGAGGATCGGGCCGGGCGGGGAGATCGCGTCGAGGCGTCCGGCCAGCAGCCCGCGCGTGCGCCCGAGGACCGCGTCGCCGCCGAAGGCGAACCGGCGGCCGCCGGCGTTGGCCGCGCTCCACCCCTCCTCCTTCGGCCGGTACCAGCCGCCGTAGGCGGCCTCGAGCTCGGCCTCAGTCGGCCACGGATCGCTCGTCGCCGCTCCGCAGGAGCCGCATACGGTCCGGCCTCGCAGCCGCGAGGCGTCGGCGCCGAGCGCGGCGCCGCACCAGATGCAGCGGGTCGGGTGGCCGCCGGTCGGCTCGGCCGCGGCGTCGAACCCGGGCGCCGGATCCCCGCTGCCGGCCGCGCCCATCAACCGGCGCCGGCGCGGAGCGGGTCGCGGCAGACGGCGACGACGTCGAGGCAGGCGTCGAGGTTCTCGGAGCGCAGCTCGAAGTCGGAGGGCTCGATCGCCTCCGCCCGCGGGTCGGCCACGGAGCGCGCGCGGCTCAGCATCCGGTCGTAGAGGCGCTGCTTGGCGCGCATCGGCACGGCTCGCCGCAGCCGCAGCGGGTCCTTGGCGAGCAGCCTGTCGAGCCGCTGCCGCTCCTCCTCGTAGAGCTCCATGTAGCGGTCCGATCCGAAGATCCCGTAGCTCGCGACGCCCGCGAAGAAGCGCCCGCAGAGCGCCGCCAGCTCAGCCGCTGAGTACTCGACGTAGTGGTAGGGGTCGATGATCTCGTCGGGGCGGCCGAAGGTGAGGCGGTTCGGCGTCACGAAGATCGCCCTCGAGCCGGGGCCGGGCTCGAGGACGCGGACGACCTCGGCGAGGACCGCGCCGGCGTCGGGCACGTGTTCGATCGACTGCACGCAGAGCACCGAGCGGAACGAGCCGTCCGCGAACGGCAGGTCGCGCATGTCCGCGGCGTGGGTCTCGCGGTCCTGACCGGCGAGCGCCGCGGCGGAGATGTCGACGCCGACGGTCTCGCGCGGCGCCAGCAGGTGGTAGCTGTGGCCGACGCCGCAGCCGAGATCGAGCACGCGGCCGGGGCCGAGGTGCTGCGCGGCGAGGCCGTAGGCGGCCACGTGGCGCTGCCAGGTCGCGTTGAATCCGCGCTCGGGGGTCATCACGCGCTCGCCCGTGATCCTGCTCGCGGCCTCCATCGGAACCATCTTCTCAGCTACTTTCCGGGGCGTCCTCGAACCTTCCAGCCCAGGAGCCCCCGCCGGAGTGTTGTTCAAGCGCAAGCACCAGAAGGGCGCCGCCGCGGTCGTCGGACGCCACCCGGCGATCGAGCGGACGGCGGCGATCAGCGATCACTTCGAGGCGATCGAGCGCCTCAGCGAGGCCAACCGCGGCGAGCGCTCGACGGAGCTCGAGCGCGAGATCCGCCGCCGCCGCAACCTCGCCGGGATCGAGCTGCTCGACGACGCTCCCGAGCGCCCGGCCTTCCCGGAGCCCGCCGCCGGCCTTCCCCCGCTGGGCGAGCGGTCGAGGGTTCCCGAGCTGACGCCGGATGAGCTCAGCCCCGCGGTCCTCCGCGCCGCGATCCTCGAGCGCGGCTGCCTGCTCGTTCGCGGCCTGATGGACGGCGACCGGGCGCAGCGGATGGCCCGCGACATCGACCGCGTGCACGAGATCCGCCCTCGCCTCGGCGACGGTGAGTCGGACCCCGGCGGCTACTACGACGAGCTCGAGCCCGAGCCGCCGTTCATCATCTGGGAGCGGCCCTGGATCGAGCAGGGCGGCGGCGTGCTCGCGGCCGACTCGCCGCGGCTCCTGTTCGAGATGCTGGACTCGTTCGAGCGCGCGGGCCTGCGCTCGGTGATCACCGGTTATCTCGGCGAGCGCCCGGCGATGTCGGCCCAGAAGTGCACGCTGCGCAAGGCGACGCCCGACGTGGCCGGCGGCTGGCACCAGGACGGGCGCTTCCTCGGTGACGTGCGCGCCCTCAACGTCTGGCTGTCGCTGTCGCGCTGCGGCGACGTGGCGCCGAGCATGGACGTCGTCCCGCGGCGGATCGACGACTACGTCGAGACGGGCGGACCCGAGATCGCCTTCAAGAACCAGATCTCGCCGGCGACCGCCGCCAGGGTCGCGGGCGACGACGGCATCGTCCGGCCGATCTTCGACCCGGGCGACGCGCTGCTCTTCGACGAGCTCTTCCTTCACCAGACGGGCTCCGATCCGTCGATGCCGAACGCGCGCTACGCGATCGAGAGCTGGTTCTTCGGGCCCTCCGCCTACCCCGAGAGCTACGTGCCGATCGCCTTCTAGGGGCGCCGATCGCGTAGCGTCCCGGCCCGTTGGACGCGCGCGGGGACAGAGTTTCGAGGGCAAGCCTGCTACAGCGGCGGATGCCGGAGCCGGAAGCGCGAACGGCCTGGATCCTGGTCGCGGCGATCACCGCCGTCGGGCTCGTGCCGCGACTGCTGCAGCTCGGCGACGGGCTCTACGGCGACGAGGTCTCGACGCTCTACATCGTCGGCGACCGCAGCTTCGGCGACGTGCTGCACCTGATCAGCAGCGACGCGGAGATCTCACCGCCGCTGTACTTCATCCTCGCCTGGCTGTCGACCAAGCTCGGCTCGGCCCCGGAGCTCGTCCGGCTGCCGTCGCTGATCGCCGGCGTCGTCTCGATCCCGCTCGTCTACGCGGTCGGCGCGAAGGCCCTGAGCCGTACCGCCGGGTTGATCGCGGCCGCCGCGTTCGCGCTCAGCCCGTTCATGGTCGGCTACGCGGTCAACGGCCGCGTCTACGCGGTCGCGATCGCGCTGCTGCTCGCCTCGACCCTGGCGATGCTGAACGCGGTCGAGACCAGGAGGACCGGCTGGTGGGTCGCCTACGGCGCCTTCTCCTGCGCGGCGATGTACTCGCACTACACCGTCGCCTTCGTGCTGCTCGCCCAGCTGCTCTGGCTCGGCTGGGCGCACCGGGATGCGATCCGCCCGGCGCTGATCGCCAACGCCGGCGCGGCGGTCCTGTTCCTGCCCTGGGTCCCGAGCGCGATCAGCGACTTCGGCTCGCCGACGATCGACCTGCTCGAGGCGCTTCAGGGGGACGGCTTCGCGGTCAAGCGCACCGCCACCGAGCTCTGGGCGTTCGGCTATCCGGGCGCCTCGCTCGACGTCGTCCCCGGTAGCTTCCTGCTCCGGCTCGCGGCGCTCGCGATCGCGGCGGCGGCGGCGACCGGCCTCTGGCGCTGGTGGGCGGGACGACCCGAACGCAGGAGCCGGCCGGCCTTCTCGAAGGGGATGGTCCTGGTCCTCGCGCTGGCGCTCGCGACCCCCGTCGCCGAGCTCCTGATGCTCGCCCTCGGCACCGACATCTACGGCGCCCGCAACCTGAACACGTCCTCGGGTGGCCTGGCGCTGGCGCTCGGCGGCATCCTCGCCGCGTCGGGTCCGCTGATCGCGGCGATCTGCGGCACCGCCGTGCTCGGCACCTTCGCCTACGGGGTCGTCCGCAGCATCCCCGCCCCGCAGTCGGAGCTGCCCTTCGACGAGGTCGCGGCGTTGATCGAGTCGCGCGCCGGCGACGGCGACGTGGTCTTCGACGGCACCTCGGCGAACGTCTCGCCGGTGCCGCTCACGCCGCTCGACGTCTACCTCGACCAGCGATGGCCGGAGCTGCGGATGTTCCAGCCGAAGCCGCCGCCGCCGTTTCTCAACCGCATCGACGTCGATCCCGAGCAGGTCGACGCGCTGCTGGCGCAGGCCGAGGGAGGACACGCGTTCCTGGTCGTCCTCGACGGGTCGGTGAGCGAGGACGGCGACCGGGTGCGGCTCGTCATCAAGGCGCCCAATCCGGGCGAGCCCGGGCTCGACACCGTGCTGCCGCGCGGCTGGCGGGTCGTCGCGACGACGAGCTTCCCCGGAATCAGCACGATCAACGTGGTCGAGCTCGAGCGCTCGCGGTGAGCGGGCCCGGCGCCCCCGGGGGCGTCAGCCGCCCAGGAAGCCCGCGTCCTCCCAGGCGCCCCGGTGCCGGGAGATCTCGGGCGCGTAGGCGCTCAGCAGCAACTCGAGCTTGGCGCGGACCAGGGGGTCGGGCCGCGCGAAGGCGTCGTCGCTGAGATAGAGCGCGTCGCCCTGGACCAGCACCGGCCGGCGCGGCCCCTCGGTGCGTTGCTGCCAGAACACCCGGCGCAGGCCCCCGAGGGAGAAGCCGCGGCCGCGGAGGTGGCCGTCGACGTCGGCGAACGACGGCGCTCCGATCCGCAGCGGGGCGAAGGCGACCTCGACGTCGATCGCCAGGGCGCCCGCGGTGGCCCGGCGGCCGCCGCGCAGCGCATCGAGCTCCGCTCCCTCGATGTCGAGCTTGAGCAGATCGGGCCAGCTGCCGCGCTCCTCGCAGACGCGGTCGAGCGTCGTCGTCTCGATCTCGCGGGTTGCGACCGTCCGCAGCAGCGCGCCGTCCGCGAACCGCTCCAGGAACGCGGGGTCGGCCGGGTAGGCGCTCGATGCGACCGGCCAGGCGGCGACGTGGAACGCGACCGTGCCGCGCTCGGCGCCGATCGCGACCGGCAGGTAGCGCTGGCGCTCGCCCGCCGCGCGGTTGAGCCGGTCGCATTCCTCCGCGTCGGGTTCGAAGCCGATCAGCTCGACGAAGGCCTCGAGCCCGGCCCAGCGCTCGGCCAGGCCGCCGCGGGCGCCGACGTCGACGATGCGCAGCGGATCGCCGCGCAGGCGCTCGCGCGAGCTCATCGCCGCCAGCGCCAGCGGTCGCGGCGCCCGCTCCGCCCGAGCGCCCGCTCGCAGGCGCGGGTCGCTTCCCGCAGCCCCTCCCGCGTCGGGATCAGGGCGAGTCGCTGGAGCCGCTCCTCCTCGTCGGGCTCGAGCGCTGCGCCGCGCCGCACGAACAGGAACCGGCCCCGCCGCGGGTCGAACTCGGCCCCGCAGTGGAAGGCCGCCTGGCTCATCGCCTCACCGAGGCGCAGGCGCCCTTCCCGGTCGAGCTCGGTCCCGCTCGTCCAGGCCCCGGCTTCGTCGAGCAGCCGTTCGGCCCGCCGCAGGCCTGCGGGCGACTGCCCGCCGTCGCCGCCCGAGCGCTGCGCGACCAGCTCGACCGTCTTGGCGGCGAGCTCGCGCCAGAGCAGCGCGATCTCGTCGGCGCGCTCGTCGGGCATCTCGGCGACGTCGATCCCGGCGGCGTAGGCCGAGATCCCCGGCCGCTGGAGGTCGACGGCGATGAAGCTCGCCTCCTCGGCCCTGGTCTCCTCGCCGCCGAAGAACGCGCCGACCACGCAGGCGCTGCGCAGGGCTTCGGCCCGGTCCTCCGGGGCGAGCGATGGTGCGAGGATCTCCGTGCCGCGAGCGAAGACCCGCAGGTGCTCCAGCGCGTGCTCGAAGCTCGGCACCGTGGTCGCCGCCTCGGAGTGCCGCCGCCAGACCGCCAGCGGCTCGGCGATCCGGATCGTGCGAGCACCGTTGGCGAGCTTCATCCAGAGCACGAAGTCACCCATCCACCGGAAGCTGGGGTCCCAGCCGCCGAGCCGCTCGAACGCCGATCTGCGGATCAGCGCGCCGGGCCCGATCGCGGTGTCGTGCATGCGCAGCCCCTCGAGCGCCGAGTACTCCATCGGCCTGATCGTGTCGAGGATCTCGTCCCGCTCGTCGATGACGTGGTAGCCCGGATAGGAGATCACGGCGCCCGGGTCGGCTCCAAGCGCCCCGGCGAGGCGCGCGATCGCGCCGGGCAGCAGCCGATCGTCGTCGGAGAGGTAGCCGACGAGGTCCCCCCGGGCAGCGCCCCAGCCGCGGTTGATCGCGGCCGCCTGCCCGGCGTTGTCCTGCCGCAGGAAGCGAAATCGATCCGGATCCGCGCCGGCGGCGATCCGTTCGAGCACCGTCGCGGTCCCGTCCGTCGAGCCGTCGTCGACGACCAGCAGGTCGAGCTCCTCGTAGTCCTGCTCGAGCACGCTGGCGACGGCTCCCTCGAGCCAGGCGGCCCGGTTGAAGGTCGGGATGACGATGCTGACCGGGCTCATCGGAGATTCTGGGCGGCGTCGAGCTCGCGCCGGGGGGCCGCGTGCGCGGTCCGCCCGAACCGATGCGCCCAGCGCCGGACGGGACGCTCAACGAAGCGGGCGGAGAGGTAGGCGTAGGCGAACGAGGGCGGGTAGACGATCGCCGACCAGATCAGCAGCGCCGCCAGCGACCCGTCCGCGGTCAGGCTGAGCTCGTTGGCGGCGAACCAGATGAACGCGAAATGGATCAGGTAGATCGCGTAGCTGATGTCGCCGGTCCAGCGCAGGAACCTGCCCTCGAACGGCTTGCGCGTGGCCTGCGGCGCGGCCGCGAGGCCGACCAGCACGACCGAGAGGACGAGCGGGTAGAGCAGCGAGATCACCGGGCTCTGGCGCGCGAAGATCCCGAGGAAGCGCGCCGGATCGTCGAGCGCCTCGCGTCCGGCGAAGTAGGCAACCGCGACGAGCGCCACGGCGGCGGCGGCGACCACCCACGGGACGCGGCTCCGCTCGCGCGGCGAGAGCCCGCGCGCGAGCAGGCGCACGTAGACCCAGGCGCCGGTCATCCCGCAGGCCAGCGAGAACGCCCAGGCGGGGAACTGGCTGGCGTAGAAGGTCTCGAACCGCTCGCCGGCCTCCGCGCTGAGGTCGATGCCGACCCAGCCGGCGACCGATCCCGGATTGGTGCCGATGTGGTGCCAGACCACGACCAGGGCCGCCGCCAGCAGCAGCCCGAGGAACGGCCGGCGGAAGTAGGAGGCCGCGACCAGGGGAAGCACGACGTAGAACGCGACCTCGACCGAGAGCGTCCAGACCGGAGGTACGACGCCGAAGCCGAGCTCGAGGCCGCTGTCGAACAGGAGCGCCGGGGTCTGCAGCACGGAGGCGTGGAGGCCGATGTCCTTGAGGCTCGGGAGCCCGGCGGATCCGAAGCCCGCGAGCAGCAGCAGCGCCACCACCAGGCAGACCCAGTAGGCGGGGAAGAGCCGGGCGCCGCGCCTGATCGCGAAGTTGGTGACGGCGCCGAACTCGCCGTTCCTGGCGACCGTCGGCAGGTAGATGACGAAGCCGCTGACGATGAACAGGATGTCGAGCGTGTGCGAGAGCAGCGCGAACGAGAGCGCTCCCGCCGCCGAGTCGCCGAGCCGGCCGAAGACGCCCGATGCCTGGAAGATGTGGAACAGCGCCACGCCGAGGATCGCGATCGCGCGGTAGGAGTCGAAGACCGGGATGACCGGGATGCCGCGGCTGCGGCGCCAGCGCTTGCCGGGATCGATCTCCCCGGCGCCGCTCACGGCACGTGATCGCCGAGCACGATCGAGGTCACCGCCGCGCTGACGTTGGCGACCAGGTACTCATCGGGCGGCCGCCAGCAGCCGTGGCCCCGCGAGAGCGCCAGCCGGGAGCAGCGCTCGATCGACTCCGGGTCGGTCCCGCTGAGCACGTTGCTGCCGCACTCGACGGTCTCCAGCCGCTCGGTCGAGTCGCGCACGGTCACCGCCGGGACCCCGAAGATGCAGCATTCCTCCTGCACGGTGCCGCTGTCGGTGAGCACGCAGGCGGCCCCCTGCTCGCAGGAGACGAAGTCGAAGAAGCCGAGCGGCTCGCTCGTCACCAGCCAGTCCAGCCCGGTCTCGATCCCGAAGCCGTCGAGCCGCTCGCGCGTCCTCGGGTGGACGCTGAACAGGACCGGCATCTCGGCGGCGGCCGCGGTCCGCCTGGCGCCGTCGAGCACCGCCCGCAGCCGCGCCTCCTCGTCGACCGTCTCCTGGCGGTGCAGGGTGAGGAGGATGTATTCGCCGCGCGCGACGCCGAGCGACCGCGGGGCCGGCGAGCCCTCGATCTCCGCCGGGTGGTGGTCGAGGACCTCCTTGATCGGGTTGCCGACGACGAGCGTCCGGGCGGGATCGAACCCCTCGCGCAGCAGGTGGCGGCGGCTGCGGTGCGTGTACGGCATCAGCACGTCGCTGGCGTGGTCGATCAGGCGGCGGTTGACCTCCTCGGGAATGCGGTCGTCGAACGCCCGGTTGCCGGCCTCCATGTGGAAGACGGGAACCCCGTGCCGCTTCGCCACGTAGGCGCTCATCGCGCTGTCGGTGTCGCCGAGCACGAGCAGCCGGTCCGGCCGCTGCTCGCGGAGCAGGACGTCGGTGGCGGCGAGGATCGCGCCGACCCGCTCGGCGAAGCCGGAGCCGGTGATCCCGAGCTCGCGATCGGGGGCGCGGACGCCGAGCTCACCGAAGAAGACGTCGCTGAGCATCGGATCGAAGTTCTGGCCGGTGTTGACGAGCGTCAGCTCGCAGTGCTCGTCGAGCGCGGCGAGGACCCGGCTCAACCTGATGATCTCGGGCCTCGTCCCGAGGACGACCATGACCTTCATCGCGCGGTCATCCCTCCGCGAAGCCGTGTCGCGCCAGGAGCGCCCTGAGGCCGTCGACGTCGAGCAGGTCCTGGTTCGACGTCAGCTCGCGCTGCCCGAACGGCTCGCCGCCGGGCTCCGCCGCGCGCAGGTCGGGGAGGATCGGGGTGATCACCAGGTGCTCGTCGCGCGCGATCGTCCGCGGCGACTCCTCCTCGGAGACGAGCACCTCGTGCAGCTTCTCGCCCGGCCTGATGCCCGTCACCTCGGTCGCGATCGGCGCCGAGCCGATCATCGCCGCGGCGAGGTCCACGATCCGCGCCGCCGGCGGCCGCGGCACGTAGGTCTCGCCGCTGGCGGCGCCGACCGCGGCGGCGAGCACCGTGTCGACGGCCTGCTCGAGGCTCATCAGGAACCGGGTCATCTCGGTCGCCGTGATCGTCACCGGCCCGCCCGCCCGGATCTGCTCCCGGAACAGCGGCAGCACCGATCCACGGGAGGCGAGGACGTTGCCGTAGCGGGCGACGACGAACCGGGTCCCGGTGCAGCGCAGCGGCGCGCTCAGCAGGATCCGCTCCTGCAGGGCCTTCGTCATCCCCATCACGTTCACCGGCTTGCAGGCCTTGTCGGTCGAGATGCCGATCACGGCCTCGACGCCGAGCCCGCGCTCGGCGATCGCCTCGACGATGTTCTGGGCGCCGAAGGCGTTGGTCTTGAGCGCCTCGGCCGGGTGCAGCTCGCAGGCCGGCACCTGCTTCATCGCCGCGGCATGGAAGACGACGTCGGCGCCCTCGAGCGCCTGCGACGTGGATCGGGGGTCGCGGATGTCGCCGATCAGGAAGCTGAGCCGCTCGTGGCGCCGCTCCTCGTAGACGATCTCGTCGGTGGCCACGCGCCGATGCTGGAAGGCGATCCGCATGTCGTGCTGGAGCGCCTCGCTGCGCGAGAAGACGATCACCGACTCGGGGACCCCGAGCCCGCCCTCGAGGACGCGGCGCACGAGGACCTGACCGAGCGACCCGGTCCCACCGGTGACGAGCACCCGCTTGCCGTCGAGGAACCCCGGCATCTCAGCGCTCCGGGCGGATCGCTGCGAGCTCGGCGACCATCTCGTCCCAGCCCGGCGCCAGCCAGCCCGTCGCTTCCCGCAGCAGCGAGGGGTCGAGGCTGCGATCGATCCGCGGCTCCGGGGTCGGCTGCACGTCGAGGTCGAGCCCGAGGGCGTCGCGCAGCTTGAGGATCAGGTCGTGCTTCGAGATCGGCGCCGCGGCGACGTTGACGGTCCCGCTGAGCTGCGGGCGCTGGTCGGCGAGCTCGAGGATCAGCCGCGCGAGCTCGGGCGCGGTCGGTCCGCTGAACACGGCGCGATCGTAGCCCTGGACCGAGCCGCCGTCCTGGGCCGCGACCCACTCGAGCAGCCCGTTGGCGGTCGCGATCTCCCAGCCGATCATCGACGTCCGCAGCGTCAGCACCCGCTCGCCGGCCGGCTCGCCGGCGAGCTTCGAGCGTCCGTAGAGATCGATCGGGTCGGCGAGGTCGGTCTCGCGGTAGCAGCCCCCGCGGCCCGAGAAGACGCAGTCGGTCGAGACGTGGACCAGCCGGGCACCGTCGCGCTCGCAGATCGCGGCGAGCCGGTGCGGGTGCAGCGAGTTGACCTCGACGACGGTGCTCGCCTGCGCCGCCAGCTCGCTCTGCTTGACGATGCCGATGCAGTTGACGACGACGTCCGGCCGCGCCGTCGCAAACGCCCGCTCAAGGCTCTCCGGGTCCTGCGCCGAGATCCCGCCGATGACGCGGGGCTCCTCGCCGTCGGCGCCCCGGACCGTGGCGAAGGCGTCGGCGCGGCCGGCGCATTGCCGCCACAGCTCGTGGCCGAGCATGCCGGTCCCGCCGAGGACGAGGATCCGGCTCACGGCGCTGTTCGCTGCGGCGGGCTCATCGCGGCTCGCGAGTTTACGTCGTCACCGGCGACCTCTCTCTCGGGTGACGGGGCAACTGCTACCTTGGCTGCCCGCGTCCGACTGCCTGTGTGGTTGCAGACGATGCTCTTCGGAAGGACAAGAAGAGGGCCCCGGGCTCTCCCCGCTGACTCGCGGCCTGAGCTCGCCGAGGCGGAGCGCCTGACCGAGGAGGGGCAGCTCGGCGAGGCGATCGCGATGCTCTCACAGGCGAACCGCGTGTCTCGCGACCTCGAGATCGAGCGGCTGATCCGCGACCTTCGCAACCGCGCCGGCACGGAGCTCGTCGCGGCGGCCGTGCCGGGCGCCGACTACGTCGCGCCGGCGCCCCCGTCCGAGCTCCCGGAGCGTGGCGAACGGTCGCGCATCCCCGAGACGACCGCGGCCGGGCTGACCGCCCCGATCCTCCGCGCCGCGATGCTCGCGAGCGGCTGCCTGCTCGTCCGCGACCTGGTGCCGGCCGAGCTCGCCGCGGAGCTCGCCGCCGACATCGACCGCGCCTTCGGGGCCCGCTCCGACCGCGCCCGCGAGCGTTCCGCCTACTACGACGAGATCGAGCCGCTCGAGTCGAAGCAGATCGGCAACCGCGACTGGATCGCCGCGGGCGGGGGTGTCCTCGCCGCCGACGCGCCGCGGGTGCTGTTCACGATGCTGGACGTGATCGCCAGCGTCGGCCTGCGCGACGTCGTCGCCGAGTACCTCGGCGAGCGGCCGCTGATCTCGGGCGACAAGACGACGCTGCGCAGGGCCGAGCCGGGCGTGACCGGCGCCTGGCACCAGGACGGCAAGTTCATGGGGCCGGTCCGCGCCGTGAACGTCTGGCTCGCGCTCTCACGCTGCGGCGATGTCGCGCCCGGCATCGACGTCGTTCCCAGGCGCCTCGAGGAGTACGTCCGCACCGGCGGCCCCGGTGCGTGGATCGACAACCAGATCGGTCCGCCCGACGCCGAGGCCGCGGCCGCGGGAGTCGGGGTGGTGCGGCCGATCTTCGACCCCGGCGACGCGCTCATCTTCGACCACCTCTTCCTGCACCAGACCGGCTCCGATCCGTCGATGACCGAGCCGCGCTACGCGATCGAGAGCTGGTTCTTCGCGCCCTCGGCCTTCCCCGAGGGCTACGTTCCGCTCGCCGTCTAGGTCTGATGATTGCGTTCGCTGCGGCAATCACCGACGAGCAGATCTACGCGCGCTGCGCGCTCGCGGGCTTCCGGCTGGCGGCCGAGGAGGACACCGAGATCCTCGGCTATCCGGCGAGCGGCTCGATCTTCCGCAGCTACAACATGCTGATCGAGCGCGCGATCGAGCGCTTCGGGACCGACGGCCTCGAGTTCCTCGTGCTCGTCCATCAGGACGCCGAGATCGTCGACGAGGACTTCGTCGCCAAGATCAGGCGGGCGTTCGCCGAGTATCCGGACGCCGCGATCGTCGGCTGCGCCGGAGCCGTCGACGTGCGCAGCATCGCCTGGTGGGAGGGATCGGTGACCTGGGCGTCGTTCACGCACCGCTTCGACGACTACGGCGGCGGCGAGATCCCGGCGATGGCCTGGGCCCCCGAGCGCATCCCCGTCTACGCCGAGACCGGACCGGTCACGTCGATCGACGGCTTCGTGATGGCGTTCTCGCCCTGGGCGATCGAGAACCTCCGCTTCGACGAGTCGATCGGCGGGCTCCTGCACGGCTACGACTTCGACATCTGCATGCAGGCGGCCGCCGCCGGCAAGCAGGTGGTCACGGCCTCGCCCCGGGTCGTCCACCACCACTCCCTGAACCTGATCAGCGAGGTCGACGGCTGGATCAGCGCCCACATGAAGCTCGCGGAGAAGTGGCATGACCAGATCCCGGTCTCGAACCCGGACTGGCGTGACCGCGCCCGGCGCGCCGAGGCCGAGCTCTCGGCGACGAGGCTCGCCGCCGGCTCCGGCTCGTTGATCTGGCATCACCGGCTGCTGGAGCTGGAGCGCAGGCAGGCGGCGCTCGAGGGCAGCCTCTCGTGGCGGCTGACCAGGCCGCTGCGGTGGCTGTCGGCGAAGCTTCGACGGCGCCCGCGCCCGGACGCCGGGCCGCGGCCGGAGCGCTCGAGCGAGATCCCTCAGCTGCCGGGCTCTTCGAGCGCCTCGCGGATCTCCGAGCGCGAGAACAGCGGCCTGCCGCGGTGACGTAGGGCCGAGAGCCGCTCGGCGATCCGCAGCGCCGAGGAGCCGGCCAGGCGTCGCAGCAGCTCCTCCTGCCGCTCCTGCTTGCGGCGCAGCGCCACCAGCTCGCGGGCGCGGGCCTGACCGGCGACGAGGTGCTCGACGCGATTGCTCTCGAGCCGCTCGAGCACCGGATGGCGGTCGTAGGGACGCACCAGCTCGGCGACCGAGCCCGCCCAGCCGGCGCCGTCGCTCCACATCACCCCGAAGCCGAAGAAGGCGGGGACGGCCGCGAAGACGAGCTCATCGTGCTCGCCGAGGAACTGCTCGATCGCGGTCAGCGTGCCGTTGTTGTCGCCGCCCTCCTCGAGCGCCGCCCAGGTGAAGGGCAGGCCGAGCGGGTTCGTTCCCGGGTTGCCGGGGACGAGGCCGACGTTGTGGCCGATCGGCGGCCGGCGGTCCTCCGGGATCCGCTCGGGCGCGTAGTAGGTGTCGCGGCGCGCGTGCGGCCAGAGCACGTCGTGGAAGAGCAGCAGCGGGAACTCGGCGCCGGTTCCCGCGGTCGCCGCGATCAGCCGCAGCTCGCCGCTGAGCGTGTAGTGGTTGTGGTCACCGTCGATCACGATCGCGTCGGGCAGCGACCGCGCCTCCGCGAGGTGGTCGAGGCTGGTGCGCTCGACCAGCCCGAGCTCCGGCCGGCGGGCCGCGAGATCGCGCAGGCGGTCGGGCGGGAGCGGGTCGAGGCCGGTGACGGTCGCGTTGCGCCCCGCGCCCCAGTCGAGCAGAAGCTCGGTCAGCTCACCCTCGTAGGAGCCGATCTCGAGCACCGACGCGGCGCCGGCGGCGTCGAGGCACTGGGTGACGAGCTCCCGCACGTTCGCCAGCGAGTACCCGAGCAGCATCGGGTCCGTCACCTGGTTGTCGCTCAGAGGACCACCGCGGGGGAACTATAGGCTGGGGCGCGCCGCATGCCCTCCGACCGCGAAGCCGCCATCGCCGCCATCCGGTCCCGCTTTCCCGGCTTCGCGGAGGCGGTCTGGGCCGACGCCCGCGCGAACGCCTACTACCGCGGCGAGCGGCACGAGTTCCGCTCGCGCCGCGACGCGTTCGTGCAGGTCCTGCGCCTCTGCTGGCAGGCCGACGCCTTCCTCGGGCAGGTGCTCTACCGGGCCAAGGCCTCGATGCAGCGCCGCGGGATCCCGCTGCTGCCGAGGCTCGCGCACAAGCTCGCGATGAGCACCGCACAGATCTCGATCGGCGACCCGGTGATCGTCGGCGCGGGCCTCTACGTGCTGCACGGGGGGATCGTCATCGACGGGCTCGTCGAGATCGGCCCCGGGGCGAGGATCGCGCCCTGGGTCACGATCGGCCTGCGGGCGGGCAACGTCAAGGGTGCCACGATCGGCTCGAGCGTCGAGATCGGGACCGGAGCGAAGCTGATCGGGCCGGTCACGATCGGGGACGGAGCACGCGTGGCGGCCAACGCCGTCGTCGTCAGCGACGCCCCGCCCGGGGCGACGATGGCCGGCGTCCCGGCGCGGCCCCTGACGCAGCCGGCCGGGGCCTGAATCGCCCGCCGGGCCGTACTAGACTCCCCCGCGCACGCGGCTACAACGGGAGCAGAATGATCTTCAGCAGCAGGAAGCGCCGGCAGCGGGAAGCCGAAGCGGAGCGGCCCCGGCAGGACGCGGGCGGCAACGGACGCCCGGTCGACGACGGCTACGGATCGACGGCCGATCTACTGACCGAGATCCGGCGGCTGATGGACGAGAACCGCGCCGCGCCCACGCGCGAGCGCGAGCGCCGCATCCTCCGGCTTCGCCACCTGGCCGGCATCCGCTACCTGAACGACGCCCGCGGCGACGCCGGCTACCCCGACGCCGCCGAGCCCGACCCCGCCCACGGGCCGCTGGAGCCGGTCGAGCTCGACTCGCTCACCCCCGAGGGCCTGCGCGCCGCGATCATGCGCGATGGGGCCGCCTTCGTCCGCGGCGCCGTCGACCGCGCCGACGCGAAGCGACTCGCGGACGGGATCGAGAACGCGTTCGCCGACCGGATCGCCCAGAAGGAGAGCGCCGCGAGCGAGGATTGCCTCTACGAGGAGTTCGCGCCCGAGCCCGGGTTCGCGCAGCTCAGCGAGCGCAACTGGATCGAGGCCGGCGGCGGGGTCCTCGCCGTGGACTCGCCGCGGCTCGCCTACGAGATGTTCGACGCCTTCGAGCGGGTTGGGCTGACCGATCTGATCTCCCGCTACCTCGGCGAGCCGGTCGCCGTCTCGGCCGAGAAGTGCACGCTGCGCAAGGCCGATCCCTCGGTCGGCGGCAACTGGCATCAGGACGGCAACTTCATGGGAGACGTTCGCGCCCTGAACGTGTGGCTCTCGCTCTCGCGCTGCGGCGACGAGGCGCCGGGGCTGGACCTCGTCCCCAAGCGGATCGATCACCTGGTCGAGGCCGGCACCGACGGGGCGCCGCTCTCCTACGTGATCTCGCAGCGCAAGGTCGACGAGGTGGCGGGCGACGCCGGCGTCGTCCGGCCGATCTTCGAGCCTGGCGACGTGCTGCTGTTCGACGATCTGTTCCTGCACCAGACCGGCTCCGATCCGCAGATGCCGAACCCGCGCTACGCGATCGAGAGCTGGTTCTTCGGAGCGTCCGGCTTCCCGGCCGACTACGCGCCGCTCGCGGCGGCTTGACGGACGATCCCCGCCCGAACAACCTGGTGACGGCGAACGAGCCCAGCGCCCTGCGCCTGGAGGTCGAGTCCGGCCTGCCCGGGTCGCTAGTGGCCGGCCAGCCGACCGCGGTCTTCCTGTTCGGCAGCTGCTTCCACCGGCACGCGGCGATCACCGGGCTCTCGATCCTGGTCGACGGCGTCGCCACCGAGGCGACCGCCCACGGGGCGCCGAGGCTGGACCTGTTCCGCTCCCTGCACCCGCACCTCGGGGCCGGCGAGCGACCGGTTCCGAGCTCCGATCCGGCCTCCACCGAGGACCCGGAGGTCCGCTGCTACCGCAGCGGCTTCTGGGCGACCGTGCGGATCCCCGCCCGTGCGGCCGGCTCGGAGGTCACGCTCGGCGCCCGGGCCGAGCTCGAGGGAGGCGAGCGGGCGGAGTGCGAGATCGCCCGGCTGCCGGTCGTTCCGGCCACGCTCGGGGAGGCGACGCGGCGCGAGGGCCTGATCGCGATCTGCATGGCCACCTTCAACCCGGCCGCCGACCTGTTCCGGGCCCAGATCGAGTCGATCCGCGCCCAGACCGACGGCAACTGGACCTGCGTGATCAGCGACGATCGGTCGAGCCCCGCGAAGCTGGCCGAGATCGAGGCCGCGATCGGCGGCGACGGGCGCTTCGTCCTCTCGCCGGCGCCGGAGCGGCTCGGCTTCTACCGCAACTTCGAGCGGGCGCTGTCGATGACGCCGCCCGAGGCGGAGCTGGTGGCGCTCGCCGACCAGGACGATCGCTGGTATCCGGAGAAGCTGTCGACGCTGCGATCGGGGCTCGGAGGCGCGCAGCTCGTCTACAGCGACATGCGCCTCGTCGACACCGAGGGTCGCGTGCTCGCCGACACCTACTGGACCACGCGGTCCAACAACCACACCAACCTGCTGTCGCTGCTCGTCGCCAACACCGTCACCGGCGCCGCCTCGCTGATGCGCCGCGAGGTGGTCGAGGCCGCGCTCCCGTTCCCCGAGGTGCCGGGCGAGCAGTACCACGATCACTGGCTCGGCCTGGTGGCGCTGACGCTCGGTGACATCGCCTACGTCGACCGGCCGCTCTACGACTACGTCCAGCATGGCAGCGCGGCGCTCGGGCACGCCGCGGCGAACGCCGGGTTCCTGCGGGCCGGGTGGGTGCGGCGCTGGCTCGATCGCCGCCACCTGAACCACTGGCGGCACATGTTCGACAACTCGCGCTCGGCCTACTTCAGGGCATACGTCCGCACCGAGGTGCTGGCCGAGGTCCTGCTGGCGCGCTGCGGAGCGCGGGCGAGCCGGCGCAAGCGCGCGGTGCTGAAGCGCTACATCCGGGCCGGGCGCTCGCCGCTCGGCGCCGGCCGGCTGTACGCGCGCTCGCTGCGGGCCAGGCTCGGGGCGGGGGAGACGTTCGGCGCCGAGACCCTGCTCGCGCAGGGAATCCTCTGGCGCTTCATCCTCGCCCTCCACAGCCGCGGCTGGGAGCGGCCGACCGGATCCGCCTACGACGCGAGCATGCCGCCGTCGCCGGGACAGACGTCCGCCGATCTGCACGAGGACCCCGAGACCGCCCATATCGAGCGGATGATCGAGCCGCTGCACCTCGCGGTCTCCGAGCTCGAGCCGGAGCGGGTCAACGTCCTCGTTCCGACGATCGACCTCAAGCACCTGTTCGGCGGCTACATCGCCAAGTTCAACCTGGCCCGCAAGCTGGCCGAGAGCGGCCACCGGGTCCGGGTCGTGGCGGTCGATCCGACGCCGCCGCTGCCGGCCGACTGGCGCCGGCAGGTCGAGTCCTACAGCGGCCTCGCCGGGACCTTCGACCGGGTCGAGGTCGCCTTCGCCCGCGACGCCGACCGGATCCTCCCCGTCAGCCCCAAGGATCGGTTCGTCGCGACCACCTGGTGGACGGCCCATCACGCCCAGAACGCGCTCGCCCAGGTCGAGGCGAAGCGCTTCCTCTACCTGATCCAGGAGTTCGAGCCGTTCACCTTCGTGATGGGTTCCTGGGCCGCGCTCGCGATGCAGACCTACGGCTTCGACCACTACGCCCTGTTCTCGACCGAGTTCCTGCGCCGCTACTTCGCCGCGCACGGCCACGGGGTCTTCGCCGCCGGGCGGCAGGCGGGCGAGTCGGACTCGCTCTCGTTCCAGAACGCGATCACCCCGGTCACGCCGCCGCCCGCCGCCGAGCTCGCGACCCGGCTGAGCCGCCGGCTGCTCTTCTACGCCCGCTCGGAGCCGCACGCCAAGCGCAACATGTTCGAGCTCGGGCTGATCGCGCTCTCGCGCGCGATCGAGCAGGGGGTCTTCGGAACCGAGTGGGAGTTCATCGGCGTCGGCTCGGTATCGGGCCGCAGCAGCGTCGGGCTTCCACGCGGCGCCCGGCTCGAGATCCTGAGCCGGCGCAGCCAATCCGACTACGGTGCGATGCTTGCCTCCCACGACGTCGGCCTCTCCCTGATGTTCACACCCCATCCCAGCCTCGTCCCGATCGAGATGGCCTCCGCCGGCATGCTCACGGTGACCAACACCTTCGACACGAAGACGGCCGATTCGCTGACGCGGATCTCAGCCAACCTGATCCCGACCGAGCCCTCGATCGAGGGGATCGTCGCCGGCCTCGCCGAGGCGGTCGCCAGGGCCGGCGACCACGAGGCCCGGGTCGCGGGCGGAAGGGTCGACTGGAGCAGCGACTGGGAGCGGAGCTTCGCGCCCCCGGTCATGGACCGGATCGACGAGCTGCTGGCGAGGTGCTGAGGTGAGGCTCGCCGACGAGGCCGTGGTGACGAAGCCGGAGCCCCCGCCCGATCCCTCGAACGCTCCGGTGGCGCTCGAGGTTCGCGACGTCGGCAAGCGATTCCGGATCCCGGAGAACCGCATCGACACGCTCAAGGAGCGCGCCGTCCATCCCTTCGCGCGGGCTCAGTACCGCGAGCTGCAGGCCCTCGACGGCATCTCCTTCGACGTCCACAGGGGCGAGTTCCTCGGCATCGTCGGCCGCAACGGCTCCGGCAAGAGCACGCTGCTGAAGATCCTCGCGAGCATCTACCGGGCCGACCGGGGCGCGATCAGGATCGCGGGCCGGCTGGCGCCGTTCATCGAGCTCGGCGTCGGGTTCGACCCGGACCTGAGCGCGAGCGAGAACGTGATCCTCAACGCCGTGATGATGGGGTTGACGCCGGCCCAGGCACGAGCGCGGACCGACGCCGTCTTCGCCTTCGCCGAGCTCGAGGACTTCACCGAGCTGAAGCTGAAGAACTACTCGTCGGGGATGACCGTGCGGCTGGCGTTCTCGGTGATGCTGCAGGCCGACGCCGACATCCTCCTGATCGACGAGGTGCTCGCGGTCGGGGACGCGTCCTTCCAGCAGAAGTGCGCCGACGTGTTCAAGGACATGCGCCGGACCGGCAAGACGGTCGTGCTCGTCACCCACGACATGTTCGCGGTCCAGTCCTACTGCCACCGGGCGCTGCTGCTGCACGACGGGAAGCTGGTCTCGGAGGGGGATCCCGAGGAGATCGGCCGCCAGTACATCAAGATCAACTTCAACGACTTCGAGTCCGTGACCGACCCGGAAGCTGAGCGGATCTCGGCGATCCCCGATCTCCACTCGCGGTTGCTGGATGCGCGTCTGGAGGACGCCGACGGGGACCAGGTGACGAACGTGGAGGAGGGCGAGCCGATCCACCTGGCGGCGCGGATCGAAGCCCTTTACCCGCTCGGCGATCCCGCGTTCGCGGTCCACTGCACCAACGCGGAGGGCGTCCGGGTCTACAGCCTCCATCGCACGCTACCGGGCGGCGCCGGGGCGGAGCGCAAGGCGCTCGCGGCGGGCGAGGTGGTCGAGATCAGGGGCCGCATCGACAACCCGCTGACGCCGGGCCGCTACTTCCTCAAGTGCTGGATCACGAGCCACGCCGAGTCGGGCGAGGTCTCGATCGCCGCGCTCGACCTGCTCGACTTCGTCGTCTACGGAACGGGACGGGAGCTCGGTGTGTTCTACGTCGACTCCGACCTCGAGGTGGTCCGCGAGGGTGGCCGCGAGATCAGCGGCCCCCGCGAGTCGAACGAAGCGAGCCGGTGAGCGGCGCGGTCGCCGGCCTGCGACCGGTCAAGGGGCCGGGCGCCCTCGGCGGCGGCTGGCGCCGATTCTGGGACCTGCTGTGGCTGATGGCGGTCTCCGACTTCAGGAAGGCCTACTTCGACGCGGTGCTCGGCTACGCCTGGTCGCTGCTGCGGCCGCTGCTCTTGTTCGCGACCCTGCTCGCGGTGTTCACGCAGATCTTCCGCGTGGGCTCCGAGCAGGTGCAGCACTATCCGGTCTTCCTGCTGCTCAACATCGTCCTGTTCTCGTTCTTCCAGGAGGCGACGATCGGCGCGACCACGGCCGTGGTCGCGCGCGAGGGGATCGTCCGCAAGACGCAGTTCCCGCGCCTCGTGATCCCGATGTCGATCGTGCTGACCTCCCTGTTCAACCTCGCGATGAACCTGATCGTGGTCTTCATCTTCATCTTCGCCTTCGGCGTCGAGCCGACCTGGACCTGGCTTCTGACCCCGCTGCTGCTGGTGCTGCTGGTGATGCTGACCAGCGCCGTCTCCACCTACCTCTCGGCGCTCTACGTCCGCCGCCGCGACGTCGCGATCATCTGGGGCGTCTGCGCGACGGCGCTGTTCTACGGCAGCGCCGTCCTCTACCCGGTCAGCATCATCCCGCAGGGGACGCTGCGCGACGTCATCTTCTGCAACCCGATCGTGCCGCTGCTCGTGCAGGCGAACAAGTGGATCCTCGACAACGGCGCCGACAGCGCCGCCGTCGCGGCCGGCGGCTGGGCCCATCTGATCCCGTCGATCGCGGTGTTCGTCGGCGTCTGCCTGACCGCGGTCTGGTTCTTCAACCGCGAGGCGCCGAGGGTCGCCGAGGAGCTCTAAGGGCTCGGGGAGAGCTTGCGGGCCCGCCTGATCCCCGAGCTCCGACTGGAAGGGAACGAATGAACGACGAGGAGCAGCCAGGAGCGATCGAGCCGACGGAGAGCAGCCGCCTGCCGTACCCGCCGTTCGAGCTCGCCAACCGGGTGTTGCAGCTGCCGTCGAACGACCTGCCGGGCTTCGTCGCCTACGAGCTCGCCGGCCGGGAGCTGAGGGACGAGATGGTCAAGCTGCTGCCCGCGGGGACGACGCTCGAGGGCGCGAGGATCCTCGACTTCGGCTGCGGCGCCGGGCGGACGATGCGCCACTTCCTCGACGAGGCCCGCAGCGGCGAGCTGGTCGGCGTCGACATCGACGAGCGCAGCGTCGACTGGGTGAACGAGAACCTGAACCCGCCCCTGAAGGCCTCCGTCTGCGGGATCGATCCGCCGCTCGAGCTCGACGACGGCACGTTCGACTTCGCCTACGCGGTCTCGGTCTTCACCCACCTCTCCGGCAACTCGGCCGAGTGGTTGCTGGAGCTGCACCGCGTGCTCAGGCCCGGCGGCCTGTTGATGGCCAGCTACATGGGCGAGTGGAACTCCGAGGCGATCGCCGGCGAGCCCTGGGACCCGGACCGGATCGGGATGAACCTGCTCCACCACAACCGCCCCTGGGACGACGGCGGCCCGATGGTCTTGATGTCGGACTGGTGGGTCGACGAGCACTGGGGCCGCGCCTTCGAGATCGTCAACCGCAACCCCTGGGTCTACAACCAGCACTGGGTGATGCTGCGCAAGAAGGACGTGCGGCTCACGGCCGCGGAGCTGCTGGCGCCGAGCGACGACCCGCGCGAGTTCCGCGCGCTGCGCCACAACATCGCGCAGTTGCAGCGCGAGGTCGACGCCGCGACGGAGCTCGGCAGCGCCTGGGGCCGCCGGATGCACAGGCGCCGCTCGAAGCTGACGGCGCCGCTGCGGCGGCTGCGCGGGCGGTAGGCGCCGCGGGTCAGCGCTTGCGCAGCGTGACCGCCACCTGGTAGATGTCCTCGCTGGCGGCGTGGACGTCGAGCACCTCGAACAGCTCGCCCCATCGCTCGCGGATATGGGCGACGCCGATCACCGCCTCGCCGTAGGTCATCTCGCCGCCCGCGTCGGCGCCCTCCTGGGGGTGGCCGGCGGCCGGGTGGGGGACGAAGACGTAGCCGGCCCTGCGGACCGCCGCGACCGGGTCGCCGCCGAGCTCGGCGAGGGCGTCGTGCATCTGCGCGTCGAGGGCGAGGTAGGCGGGCGGGCGGATCGTGACGATCAGCAGGCCGCCGCCGGCGAGCGACCGGTGCAGCGCCCGCAGGCAGGTGTCGGCGGCGGGCTCGGAGATGTGGGTGAACACCGAGAACGAGTAGGCGAGGTCGACCGCCTCGAACGGCAGCGACTCGGGCAGGAACTCCGAGCGCGCGAGCTCGGCGGGGACGCGGCTCCTGCGACACACCTCGAGGATGTCCTCGGTCGGATCGACGCCGAGCAGCGATCCCGGCGCGACGTCGCGGGCGAAGAAACGGGCGAGCCGCCCCCAGCCGAGGCCGAAGTCGAGCACGCGCGAGTCGGCCAGCGCCGTCGCCCCGTGCGCGGCGACGATCGCCTTCGCGTGCCGGTAGAACGCCTTGCTCTGGGTCAGCAGGGCGAGGCCCGCGGCGCCGTTCCATTTGATCTGCAGCGCCGGCTCCGGGACCTCGGGAAGCAGCGCGAGGATGTGCGGGTAGCTCGAGTACTGGCGCGAGAGGAGCAGCGCCCAGAGGTCGTCGTCGAGGTCGCGGAAGAGCTCGTAGGCGCCGCGGTCGGCGGGACCGCGCTCGGCGCAGGCGGCGTCGATCGCGGCCAGCTCATCGCCGAACAGCGAGGTCAGCCAGCCGTCGAGGTCGAGCTCTCCCTCCGCCGGGGCGGGCTGCGCCGGCTGCTCGCGGATCGCCGCGATCAGCTTCTGGCCCGCCCGCGAGCGGGCCGCCCGGCGCGCGATCGCGGCCGCCGCCGCCTTCGCGCCGCTCTGCCCGGGGCCGGCCATCAGCGCGGGAGGATAGTCAGGCCGCCGTAGACCTCGCGCTCGATCTCCGCCCAGGCCGGATTGCGCGCGTACATCGCCGTGACCTCGGCCGCCGTGAAGGCGTTCTCGACCTCGTGGTCGTAGGCCTTGCCGACCCACGGCACCGACCCGACCGCCGCTCGCGCGTCGCGATCGGCGACACCGAGCTCGTCGAGCAGCGCCAGCACGTCCTCGTTCAGGTGCTCGGTCCGCAGCCAGCGCTGCACGGGCATCCGCGGCCCGTCGGTCATCCAACGCAGCATGTCGTCGGGATCGGTGCTCGCGACCAGCTCCTCGACGCCTGGCATCGGCAGCGGCTCGAAGTCCGGCCACAGCCCCGACATCGCCTTGTGGTTGGCGGCGCTCAGCAGCCAGGAGGGAAGCCGCCTGAGGTTCATCACCCGCAGCCTTCCGGCGATCGCGTCCTCGTGCTGCCAGAAGGCGTCGTGCTTGTCGTTGGAGTCGATCGGGGCCGCGTGGCTCACCAGCCCCGGCACCGCCTCGAGCATCGCCTGCGTGGCCGTGCCCGCCGCCTTCGGCAGGTGCGCCCAGGCGAACCCCTCGCCGATGACCATCTACCCGCGCGCTCGCCGCGAGCGGCCGCACCGGCTCGACCTCGCCTGGGCCGCGGCGCCGCTCAGAAGAACGCCCCGCCCTGGTACTCGCCGAAGACCTCGCGCAGCGTCCCGCAGACCTCGCCGATCGAGGCGCCGGCGCGCAGCGCCTCCTTGATCGGCGGCAGCAGGTTGCCCGCCGGCGCTTCGGCCGCCCTCGTCAGCTCGCCGAGGCGGGCGTCGACGGCGGCCTGGTCGCGCTCGGCCTTGTGCCGCCGCAGCCGTTCGACCTGGCGCTTCTCGGCCTCGGGATCGACCTTGAGGATGTCGACGTCGTCGACGCGATCGGTGACGAACCGGTTGACGCCGACGACGATGTCCTGACCGCCCTCGTAGCGCTCGTGGTAGCTGGCGGCGGACTCCTCGATCTCCTTCTGCATGAAGTCGAGCGCCGCGACCGAGCCGCCCTGCGCGGCGACCTGCTCCATCAGCTCCTTGGCGCGCAGCTCGATCTCGTCGGTCAGCGACTCGATGAAGTAGGAGCCCGCGAACGGATCGACGGTGTCGGTCGCGCCCGACTCGTAGGCGATCACCTGCTGGGTCCGCAGCGCGATCCGGGCCGAGCGCTCGGTCGGCAGCGCCAGCGCCTCGTCGAAGCCGTTGGTGTGCAGCGACTGGGTGCCGCCGCAGACCGCCGCGAAGCCCTGCAGGGCGACGCGGATGATGTTGACCTCGGGCTGCTGCGCCTGCAGCGTGACGCCGCCGGTCTGGGTGTGGAAGCGGATCATCTGCGAGCGCGGGCTGTCGGAGCCGAACCGGTCGCGGACGATCTCCGCCCACATCCGCCGCACCGCCCGGAACTTCGCGACCTCCTGGAAGACGTTGTTGTGGCCGTTGAAGAAGAACGCCAGCCGCGGCGCGAAGGCGTCGATCTCGAGCCCGCGCTCGAGCGCCGCCTCGACGTAGGCGATCGCGTTGGCGAGCGTAAACGCGACCTCCTGCACCGCCGAGCAGCCCTTCTCGCGGATGTGGTAGCCGCTGATCGAGATCGTGTTCCACTTCGGCACGTTGGCGGCGCAGTACTCGAAGATGTCGGTGGTCAGCCGCATCGTCGGCTCGGGCGGGTAGATGTAGTTGCCGCGCGCCATGTACTCCTTGAGCACGTCGTTCTGGACGGTGCCGCGCAGCGCCTGCGACTCGACGCCCTGCTCCTCGCCGACGAGCTCGTAGAGCAGCAGCAGCACCGCCGCCGGCGCGTTGATCGTCATCGAGGTCGAGACCTCGTCGAGCGGGATCCCCGCGAAGCAGATCCGCATGTCCTCGATCGTGTCGATCGGTACCCCGGTGCGGCCGACCTCGCCGTCGCAGAGCGGGTCGTCGGAGTCGCGGCCGAGCTGGGTCGGCAGGTCGAACGCCATCGACAGGCCGGTCGAGCCGTGCTCGATCAGGTAGCGGTAGCGCTCGTTGGTGTCCTCGGGCGAGGAGAAGCCGGCGTACTGGCGCATCGTCCAGAGCCGGTCGCGATACATGCCCTCGTGGATGCCGCGGGTGAACGGGTAGGCGCCGGGCTCGCCGAGCCGCCGCTCGAGCCCGGGGGCGACGTCGTCGGCGTCGTAGCGCCGGTCGATCTCGATCCCCGAGTCGGTGAACCGGCGGCGGTCATCGGGGCCGACGACGGGCGCGATGTAGCGGTGCTCGGAGGGGTCGCTCATGGGCGGCGAAGGATAATCGCGGCAGCGCCGAGCCCGGCGGTACCGTCGTCGGGGCCGGCCGCAGCGGCACCGGGTCCGCGCCTGCCGGCCTCGCCGGCGACCACCCCGAGATCGGCTGCATCGCTCCGAATGCGACCGCTGCTGCTCGAATGGGGCGCCCCGGTCGCCCCAGGAGATATCCGTATCCGAAAGGATTGGATATCCTGCGGGTAATGGCGAAGACATCAATCGAGATCGACGAAGGCAAGCTGAAGGCTGCGGGCGCGGTCCTCGGCACGCGAACGAAGCGCGCGACCGTTGACGAGGCCCTGGACGAGGTGATCGCGCGCGACCGGCGGGAACGCCTCGCGTCGCGGCTCGAAGCGCAGGACGGCACCGACCTGGCGGATCCCGACGTGATCCGCGAGGCATGGCGCTGACCGCTGCCCGCTACCTGGTCGACAAGAGCGCGTTGAGCCGCCTCGGCGCCCCCGCGGTCGGCGCCCGGCTGCGGCCGATGCTGGTTCGCGGCGACCTCTCGATCTGCGGGACGTCGATGCTCGAGATCCTCTACAGCGCCCGTTCGGCTGACGATCACGCGGCCATCCTCGAAGAGCTTCGAGGCCTCGCTCGCGTCCCGGTCGACGACGAGGTCATCGACCGTGCGATCGAGGTCCAGTCGTTGCTCGCGCGCCGCGGCCAGCACCGGGGTGCATCGCTCCCCGACCTGATCCTCGCGGCGGCGGCCGAGCGGGCCGGGCTTGCCGTCCTCCACTACGACTCCGACTTCGACCGGATCACGGAGTTGACCCGCCAACCCTGCGAGTGGGTTGTAGGCCGCGGCACGGTGGATTGATTGCGAGGCTGATCGTGGCGGTTCGAGCCGCCGCTCAGGCGATCTCGTCGAGCGCGTCGAGCCGCGCCTGGACCTCGCGCCCCGATCCCGGCGCGATCCGGTCGCCGGCGCTCGGGTGCGGGTTCGCGTAGACGTACCAGAGCAGCGCCGCGAGCAGCACGGCGGCGCCGGTGAAGCCGATCTCGACCGCCCGGTAGGCGTCGCCGGGATAGAGCAGGTTGCAGGCGACGAAGGCGCAGGCGCAGATCACCCACGGGACCGCGGCGCGGCGCGCCTGACCCTGGGCGAGCGCGGCCTGGTTGAGCGAGGCGGCGACGAGGTAGAAGCCCATGCCGACGGCGACGATCGCGAGCCCGAGCCGGTCGTAGGTGAACTTGTCGCCGAACGCGAGCTGCATCACCTGCGGGCCGATCGCAAGGACGCCGACCGTGGTCGCCGCGGCGAACCCGGCGATCAGGATCATCGTGCTCGACAGCGAGGTCTCGAACGCGTCGCGGCCCTGCTCGTCGCCGCGGGCGCGGAGCCGCGTCAGGTGCGGCAGCAGGCTCGCGGCGACCGCCTGGAACAGCAGCAGCGGCGCCCGCGCCACCATCAGCACGTTGAAGATGAAGCCGGCCGCGGCGGCGCCCTCGGCGGCGCGGACGAACAGCGCGCCGGAGCTGACCAGCACCTGCTCCGAGAGCATCATCAGCAGCACCGCGCCGGCGAAGGCGCCGCCGGCGCCGAGCGTCAGCTCGTCGGCCAGGGGCGAGGCCCCGGGGTCGGGCTCGACGGCGTTGGGGCGGCCGCCGCGGACCGCGAGCGGGATCACCGCGAGGCCGGCGAACGGCGCCAGCGCGATCCCGGCGGCGATCAGCGGCGTGCCGTTGGCGAGCCCGATCGCGACGATCAGCGCGAACGCGAGCCGCAGCAGCACCTCGATCTGCAGCAGCACCGCGTAGAGCAGGAACTGGCCGCGGCCGGCGAGGAAGCCGCGGGCGTAGAAGGCGCAGGCGAAGCCGGCGAGCGCGACCAGCAGCGCCCAGTACAGGCCGGGTTCGTCGCTGAACAGGTTGTCCTCGATCGGCCCCCGCAGCACGAGCAGGACGGCGATCGCGGCGGCGCAGAGCCCGGCCTGGATCTTGGCCGCGGCGGCGAGCGCGTCAGCGGTCCCCGCGCCCGCCTGGTCGCGCTCGGCGAGCGTCCGCGCGAGCAGCTGCTCGATCGGCCGGAACAGCGTCGCGCTGAGCAGGAACACCGCCGACCAGAGGACGACGATCTCGCCGTAGTCGTCCTTGTCGAGCGCCCGCGAGCTGATCGCGAAGAAGACGTAGGTGAGGACGCCGGCGAGCCCGAGCGCGATCGTGAGCTGGGCGGCGGAGCGGCCGTAGCGGCGGGTCTCGTCGGCTGCCTGCTCCCTCGACACGGGGCGGGACCGTACCTGAGCGAACCGGGGCTGAGGACGGGACCGATTCGTTAGGGTTGCCTAACTCGTACGGCTCTTTCAGCAACTCCCTCAGGCGCAGCAGCGCCGGAAAGCGATCAGGTAATGCGTATCAGAACCCTGTCGGTGCCGCTCGCCACCGTGGCCGCCGCCGCGGTGCTCGTCGCCGGCGCCGCCGAGGCGGACGCCGCGACGGTCACCGGCGGCGACATGGACTGGGGCATCAAGACCTCGTTCCGCGACTACGTCAACGGCCCCGCCGCGAACGGCAGCATCAGCACCGCGGACGGGGCGGCGATCAACGCCGACGGCAGCTTCGACTACCGGCCCGGGTCGGGCTGGTACGTGCCCGGCCCGGCGCACTCCGTCGATGCGACGTTCGGCGGCAAGGTGCTGTTCACCGGCCACGACGGCATCCTCAAGTTCACGCTGGCGAACCCGCGGATCGCGGCCGGCGGCGACGGTGGCTCGCTCTCCGCCGACGTCGTCAGCAGCGCCCCGTTCGGCCCCGACGCCGGCAAGGAGACCGACTACCCGAACGTCGACTTCGCGATCCTCGATCTGACCGGCTCGACGCCGGTCGACGACGGCTCGAAGCTGTCGTTCGCGGGCATCCCGGCGACCCTGACCGAGCAAGGCGCCGAGGCGTTCGCGGGCTTCTACCCGCCCGGCACCGCGCTCGATCCGATCAGCTTCGAGCTCAGCTACGCGCCGGGTGAGCTGACCGCCGCCAAGCGCAAGGTCAAGGTCGGCAAGAAGGGCGCCAGGATCAAGCTCGCGAAGGTCGCCTGCGGATCGGCCGCCTGCACGGTCAAGGCGCCGAAGAAGATCAGCGCCAGGATCAAGGGCGGCAAGGCGAAGGGCGAGAAGGTCAAGCTCAAGGTCAAGCCGCCGAAGCGGCTCGGCGACGGCGACCGCGGCAAGGTCGTCGCCAAGCTCAAGCGGGCCGGCGCGAAGGCGCTGGCGGACGGCAGGAGCCTGAAGCTGCGGGCCAAGATCAAGCTCAAGGGCGACGGCGATCCGCTGACCGAGAAGGTCGCCGTCAAGGTCAAGCCGCGCTAGGCGCCCGCGCTGAGCTGATCCTCCGCCCACGCCGGGCGGCGCCCACGCCGGGCTGATCCCGCGGCGGGCTGATCCCGCGCGGGCTGATCCCGCGCGGCCGCGCGGGGCGAGTTGACCACCGATGACGTGGAAAAGCCGCCCCGCGTCCGGCCCGGCTGATCGCCGCGGCGGCGATCAGGAAGCAGTGAGTCAGGAGCGTGCCAGGCGGGTGAGCTCGACGGTCGCCGCCCGCAGCCCGTCGGCGGCGGCGACCGGCTCGGCGAAGCCGACCCGGCTCGGCGCGTGGCCGCGCGGCGTCTCGATCGAGAGGTTGAGCCCGTAGCGGTCGATCGCGCTGCAGCGCGCCGCGAGCGCGTCCGGGTAGCCGCGGAGGGCCCGTGCCATCGCCAGCAGCGCAGCGGCGTGGTCGGCGTTGAGGTGATCGATCGCGCGCGCCGCCGCGGCCGCGGTCGGGTCGGGATCGGCGGCGGCGAGGTCGGCGACCTCGACGTCGTCCATGCGGCCGTAGCCGCCGACCCAGCGGACGCGCTCGGGGCGCAGCACCCAGATCCGGAAGTCGCCGAAGCGCTCGTAGGCGTTGGCGGCGGGGATCGCCGCGAGGTAGGCGTCGCGGGCGCGCGCCCGCTCGTCGCCCGTGACCGCCTCGGCGCGACCGGCGATCGTCACCCGGCCGTGGGCGAGCTGGTCGAGCTCACGCGGCTCGTGCGCGACCATCAGGCTGGCGCGGGGGTCGCGCTCGAGGTTGCGGCCGTGCTCGGCGAGGGTCGAGACCATCAGCGCGGCGGCGCCGTCGCCGAGATCGGCGAAGGCGACCATCGACGCCCACGGGGTGCCGTCGTCGCTGAGCGTCCCGAGGGCGCCATCGTTGGTGTTGGCGAGCAGCGTCCGTGCCTCCTCGGCGGCGCTGCGGCGGCGTCCCGAGCGCACCTCCGCCAGCGGCGGCGGCGGTGGCGGCAGGACGTTGCCGACGGTCTCGTGATCCTCGGGGGGCGTGGCGGTGGCGATCGCGATCGGGCTCCGTTGTCGGGACGGGCGAGGGCCGGGTTAGGCTAGCCTAACTCGCTCCGTTCGCAGCTCAACGGTGTCTATGCAGCAGCACCACATGCCCCGACGCGAAAGGACCGCCCGCCCCGAGATGAACCGCACGATCCGCACCGCGCTCACGGCGCTCGCCGCGCTCGCCCTCGTCCTCGCCGCCGCGGCGCCGGCGGCCGACGCTGCCAAGCGCGGCAAGGGCGAGCGGCAGCGGATCGTCGCGCTGACCCCGTTCTCGGCGAACACGCTGATCAAGCTCGGGATCAAGCCGGTAGCGATCGGCGAGGGCCAGGGCGGCGTCAAGCTCAACCGCAGGCTCAACCGGGTCCCGAGGCTGCCGCTCTCGCACGCCGCCAACGGCCCCAACCTCGAGCAGCTCGCCTCCTACGACGCCGACGTCGTCTTCAGCGAGCGCACCTGGCGGGCCGGCTTCAGTGCGATCCGCGGCCTCGGGATGCGGATCGTCACCGCCGACCCCTACCGCGTCTCCTCGGTCCCACGCAAGGTGCGCAAGGTCGGCAAGGTCGTGCACAAGAAGCGCAAGGCGGGCAAGCTCGCCAAGCGGCTGTCGAAGCAGATCAAGCGCTCCAGCTCGCGGATCAGGAGCAGGCCGCGGGTGCTGATGATCCTCGGCGTCGGCGAGACCCCCTACGCGTTCCTCGCCGACAGCTGGGGCGGCGACCTGATCAGGCGTGCCGGCGGCGAGCTGTTGACCGACGGCCTCAGCAACGACGGCGGCGGCGACCTGCTCGTCCAGGGCGGCTACGCGCAGATCTCCGACGAGCAGATCATCGCGATGAACCCCGACGTGATCATCGCCGTCCCGCACGGTCGCGCCGACGATCTCGGCGCGATCGCCGAGAACCTGCGCACCGACCCCGCCTTCGAGGTCACCAACGCCGCGCAGAACGACCGCATCTACGTGACCACCGACAGCTCGTTCATCCAGGGCAACACCAACGTCGCCGCGCTGATCAAGAAGGTGCGGCGCGACTACCTTCAGAACCGCTGAGGTTGCCGGCGCCGGATGAAGCTTCGCCGCCTGTCGGTACTGGTGGTCGCCGCGATCCTGCTCGCGGTCGCCTCGGTCGCCTCGGTCGCCTACGGCGCCGTCGATCTGCCGGTGCGGACGGTGATCGACACGCTGCTCGGCAAGACCGTCGATCCCGGCGCCGCCCGGATCGTCAACGGGATCAGGGTCCCGTCGCTGGTCGAGGCGATCCTCGTCGGCGCCGCGCTCGGCGTCGCCGGGGCGGTGCTGCAGGGGGCGCTGCAGAACCCGCTCGCCTCGCCCGACGTGATCGGGGTGACGGCCGGCGCCGGCTTCGGCGCGACGCTGATCCTGCTCGTCTTCCCCTCCTCGGTGGCGCTGTTGCCGCTCGGCGCGCTGGCATTCGGGCTGCTGGCCGCCGTCCTCGTCTTCTCGTTCGCCTGGAGCGGCCGCAGCCGCGGCAGCGTCAGCAAGGTGATCCTCGCCGGGATCGCGATCGGCGCGATCTTCAGCGGCGCCACGACGAGCCTGCTCGTCGCCTATCCCGACCGCGTGCAGTCGGTGATCTTCTTCCTCGCCGGCGGGCTGACGCCGAACGGCTGGATCGACCTGCGCGAGTTCTGGCCCTACTTCGCCGCCGGCGGGATCATCTCGGTGCTCCTGATCCGGCCGCTCGACCGGCTCGCGCTCGGCGACGACGTCGCCGCCTCGCTCGGCTCGCGGCCGCTGGTGACCCGGCTCGGCGCCGGCCTCGCGGCGGCGCTGCTCGCCGCCTCGGCGGCGGCGCTGGCGGGGCTGCTCGGCTTCCTCGGGCTGATCATCCCGCACTTCGTGCGGATGGCCGGCGGCACCTCCCAGCACGCCTTCGTGATCCCCGCCTCGGCGCTGTGCGGGGCGACGCTGCTGGTCGCCGGCGACCTGCTCGCGCGCACCGTCGCCTCGGTCGTGCTGCCGGTCGGCCCGTTCATGGTCGTGCTCGGCGTACCGTTGTTCCTGTGGCTCTTGCGGAAGCAGGTATGAGCGCGACGGTCGCACCGGCGGTTGGCTCGGAGGCGGCGGCGCTGCGCGCCGAGCGCGTCGCAGTGCGGATCGACGGCAAGGCGATCGTCGCCTGCGGGGACGTCGTCGTCCGCGCCGGCGAGCTGGTCGCGCTGGTCGGCCCCAACGGCGCCGGCAAGTCGACGCTGGTCCGGGCGCTCGCCGGGATCCAGAAGTACCAGGCGGGATCGATCCGCTGCAAGGGCGTCGAGGTCAGCTACCTGAGCAACCGTACGCTGGCGCTGATGCGCGCGTTCGTGCCGCAGCGCCCGCGCGTGCCCGAGGGGGTCCGGGTCCGCGAGGCGATGGAGATCGGCCGCTCGCCGCAGCTCGGCCCGCTGGCGCGCCAGACCCGGGCCGACCGCGAGGCGATCGCCGAGGCCGAGCGGGTCGCCGGCATCGACGGCTTCCGCGACCGCTTTCTGACGACGCTCTCCGGCGGCGAGCTGCAGCGCGTGCAGATCGCGATCGGCCTCGCCCAGGGGGCGCCGCTGCTGATCGCCGACGAGCCGACCTCGCAGCTCGACCTCGGCGCCACGGTCGGCGTCGCGAAGCTGCTCCGCGATCTGACCCGCAAGCGCTACGCGGTGCTGCTCGTCGTCCACGACCTGGCGCTGGCGGCGGCGATCGCCGACCGCGTCGTCGTCCTCTCGCAGGGCCGCACGGTCGCCGCCGGCGCGCCCGCCGGGGTGCTGACGCCGGAGCTGCTGAGCGCGGTCTGGAACGTCGACGCCCGGCTCGAGCCCGGCGCGCTGCACGTCGACTGGCTCGGCGCCGCGGAGGCCGGTCGTGGCTGAGCGCGCCGTGCTCGGGCTCGTTGCCGCCCTCGCCGCGCTCGCGCTCGGCGCCGCGGCCGCGCCCGCGGGCGCCGAGACCGGCTCGGCCGGCACGGTCAAGATCAAGCTCGACAAGCGGGCGGCGAAGTCGCTGCGCAAGGCCCACGTCGAGCTCGCCGCGACCGGCTCGGCGCGCTCGCGCGGGCGCACGCTGCGGCTTCCGGTCGGCCGCGGCACCGTCGGCAGCACCGCCCAGCTCGCCAACCGCGGTGGCCTGAAGCTGCGCGCCCGCCGCAAGCACCGCCGCAAGCGGGTCGCGCGGCTGCGCTCGCTGCGGACCGTGATCGCCGGCGGTCGCGGCTACGTGACCGCGCGCTACCGCGGCCGGCAGCTGACGCTGCTGCGGATCGGCGCCGTCGGCGAGGTCCCGTTCGATCCGCTGACCGGGGCGGTCGCCGTCGCGGCGGCGCGGGTCCGCTTCGAGCGCTCGACGGCGGCGACGCTCGCCCGCCGGCTCGGGGTCAAGCGGCTGCGCTCGCGCCTCGGCAGGCTGCGGATCACGGCCGGCGTCAGCCCGGCGCCGGCCGAGCAGGCGGAGCCGCCGCTGCGGCCGCGCCCGGCCTCGGCGGTCGACGTCACGAGCGCCTCGCTGAGCTGGCGGGCGCGGGTCTCCTGGATCGACTACCTGCACGCGGCCGGCGCCCAGGGCGGCACCCGGACCTCCGGCGGCGCCGTCGACCGCCCCGCCGAGGTGATCCCGCCGAGCTCGCAGCCGCGCGTCTACCAGTTCGACTTCCCGTTCGCCTCGGGCTGGTTCGACGCCGCCGGCGACGCCGCGACGATCGACTTCGGCGGCACCGTCACCTTCTACAAGCTGATCCAGCCGTTCGGCATCGACCTCGACACCTCCAACCTCGAGGTCGAGCTCGGCGGCTCCGAGCCACGCGCGATCGCCACACTGAACGGCCGTGGCAACAACGCCGACCAGCAGAACCGGCGCGCGGTCGTCGTCGATCTCGACCAGTCCGCCGTCGCCCCCGACGTCACCTCCGATCCCGGCGGCACGACCTACACCTGGACCGACATCCCCGCCCGCGTCCCCGACGGCAACACGGCCTGGCCGATCGCCGGCTACTACCAGCCCGGGACCGAGTGGGGCTCGATGACCGTGTCGATGACGGTGGCGCCGTGAGCGCGCGGCGGTCGCTGTGGGCGGTGCTCGCCGTCGCCGCGGCGCTGGCGCTGCCGGCGAGCGCGAGCGCGGCGACGGTCAGGGTGATCGACACCGACGGCTCGGCCTGGAGCTTCGATCCGGCGAACTTCGAGGGCGAGCAGGACGTCCGCGACGCCTCCTACACGATCCGGCCCGGCGACTCGACCGAGCAGGTCGAGGCCGGCTTCTCGCTCGATCAGGTGATCAAGCTGGCGGGGCCGCCGGGCGAGCCCGCGAAGGGGCCGGACGCGATCTCCTACGGCTACCTGACGATCCCGCGCCCGAGCGGCGGCACGGTGACGCTGACCAACGGCCAGGTCCGCAAGTCGGCGAGCCCCGACGGGCCGCCGGTCGTCTTCGGGGACGGCGGCTCGATCGGCTTCATCCGCCCGAGCCTCGGCGACGGCGACGAGAACGCCCCGGACTCGTTCTCGGTCGCCGGCGAGCTCGTCGTCACGCTCCACACCGGCACCCCGATCAAGGTCCACGCGACGGCGTCGAAGACGAAGATCAAGGCCGGCGACGAGGTCCGGTTCGCGGCCACCGTCGACGCTCCCGCCGGGCTCTCACCGGCGGTCTCGTGGAGCTTCGGCGACGGCGGCAGCGCCGGCGGCGGCCGCGTCAGCCACGTCTTCAAGCGCGAGGGCACCTACCACGTCGCCGTCAGCGCGACGACGCCCGAGGATCCCGCCGGCGCCTCCGACGTCGTCATCGTCACCGTCGGCGAGCCGAACAAGGGCGGTCCCGACCGCAACGGCGGCGGCAAGGACAAGGGCGACGGCGCCGGCGACAGCGGCAGCTCCGAGGACACCGGCGGCAGCGTCGGCGGCAGCGGTGCGGCGCCCGGCGGCAGCGGCACGGTCCCGGGCGGGGTCCCGGGCGGCGCGCCGCTCGCGCCCGGGCTGACGGCGCCGCCGATCCCCGCTCCCAAGCCCCGCGACGAGGGCCGCACCAAGCCCGATCGCAGGCCCGAGCAGGGCGAGCAGGTAAGCGGCGACCTGCTCGACGACGCCGGCGCCGACGCTGCCGACCAGCAGCCACAGCCGCAGCCGCCGCAGCAGGCGCCGACGCTGCGGACCGGCACCGAGCGCGCCGACGGGATCGGCCTGCCCGGCGCCGCGATGGGCGGGATGACGGTGGTCGCGCTGTTCGCGCTCGGCGCGCTCGGGCAGGCTGGCAAGATTCGCCTCGACTCCTTGCTCTGGCACGCGAACCGCCTGGTGGGCCGCTGATGAGGATCGAGCAGCTCCTATTCGACATCTCCGACGCGCTGCGCTGGCCGGTGCTGATGCTGACCGTGATCGCGCTCGCGGTGATCGTGGTCGAGGCCGGGGCGCTGCTCGTCGAGCTGATCCAGCGCCGCGGCCGCAGCCGCCGCCGGCTCGAGTGGGTGGTCGGGCAGGTGGTCGGGGCGCTGCGGGGCGGCGACCTGGCGGGCGCGAAGGCGGCGGCGGCGCAGGCCGGCAGCAACGGCGCGATGCGCGATGCGCTCGCGGCGATCGTCGGCGAGGCCGGCTCCCCGGAGGCCGAGACGAACGTGTCGAAGGAGCTCGCCGACTACGACTACCGCAACCTGAGGCGGCTCGAGCGCTCGCGGATCATGGTCCGGATGGGGCCGGCGCTGGGGCTGATGGGAACGCTGATCCCGCTCTCGCCGGCGCTCGCCGGACTTGCCTCCGGCGACGTCGAGACGCTGTCGGAGAACCTCCGGGTGGCGTTCAGCGTCACCGTCGCCGGGCTGATGGTCGGCGCCTTCGCGTTCGCGATCTCGCTCGTCCGCGACCGCCTCTACGGCCAGGACTTCACCGACGTCGAGTTCGTCGCGACGCGGCTTCTGCCGGTGCTGCGGGCGCCCGCGGCCGGGGTCGCGCCGGCGCCGGCTCCCGTTCCCGAGATCGCCCACGCCGCCCACCACGTGCCGGCGCCGCCGCCGGAGGAGACCGGGACGGTGATGCGATGAGGATGTCGCGGCGCGCGCACCGGCACGAGGACCGCGGCGGCGACCCGCTCGACGGCCTCGTCAACCTGTTCGATCTCGGCATCGTGCTCTCGGTCGCCTTCCTGCTCGCGGCGCTGTCCTCGGCCGACCTGACCAAGGTGCTGACCGACAGCGACGCCGCCGCGGCGGCCGCCGTGGCGGCCAACGCGGTCACCGCCAAGCCCGACGAGGTGAGCAAGCAGATCCAGCTCGAGCCCGGCGAGCGGGTCGTCGGCCGTGGCGAGGAGATCGGCCGCGTCTACCGGCTCGAGGACGGCAGCACGATCATCGTCCGGCCCAAGGACGAGGGCAGCGTCAGCGGCGAGGGCGGCACCGTCGAGGGCGAGCGGCCGGGCACGACGACCGCTCCCCAGGAGCCCGCCCCCTAGCCACGGGCCCCGGTCGCTACTCGCCGCGCAGGACCGCCGCCATCGCCGCGGCCGCCGCCGGGTAGGCGTAGCGCTCGCTCGCCCCGGCCGAAGGCGGCCGCAGCTCGCCGCGCAGCAGGGCGCCGAGCGCGGCGGCGATCGCCGCGGCGTCATCGGCGCGGACGATCGGCTCGATCCCGGCGTCGGCGGCGATCCGCCCCGCCTCGGTGCCGGCTGCCAATGCCAGGATCGGCGTGCCGGCGGCGAGGTACTCGAACAGCTTGAAGTTGACGAGCTGTGAGCGCGCCGGCTGGGCGAGCAGCAGCAGCGCGTCGGCGCGGCGCTGCAGCGCCAGCGAGATCTCGCGCTCGAGCGAGCCGAGCAGCGTCACCGCGACCGGCCCGCCGCGACCGGCGCGCTCGAGCAGATCGCGCTCGTCCGCGGTCAGCGGTCCCGCGACCGCCAGCTCGAGCCGCTCCGCAGCGTCGCCTCCGAGCCGCCCGAGCGCGGCGACGAGCGCCCGCGGGTCGCGCCCGTAGCTGCCGAACCGGCCCGTGTAGAGCAGCGAGATCCGCTCGGGGTCGAGCAGGCCGACGGCCGCCGCCGCGGCCTCCGGGCCCGGGTCGCAGTCGGGGTCCCAGGCGTTGGCGATCACCGCCGGCGTCGCGATCCCGCGCCCGCGCAGGTCGGCCGCGGCGGGCTCGGAGACGCAGACGACCGCGTCGGCGGCGCCGAGCCGGCGGCGCTCGAGGCGCTCGTCGAGGCGTCGCTGTGCCGCGGTCGGGAACGGCGGCCGCAGCGGCTCGTAGGTCCAGGCGTCGCGGACGTCGGCGACCCAGCGCACGCCACGGCGCTGCAGCGCCGCGCCGACCGCGTGCGCCGACTCCGGCGGCGAGGTCGTCAGCACCGCGTCGAAGCGGCGCCGGCGCTGCGCCCGCAACGCCGCCCGCCGCGCGAACGGCGCCCAGGCGACCGCGAGCGGCTCGGGCACGATCAGCCTGCTCAGCGGGTGCGGCTCGCCGCTGTAGGAGTCGGCGTCGAACAGCGAGTCGATCCGCTCGTGGCCCGCGAGCCGCGCCCGCCAGCGCTGCAGGTCGAAGCTGCGGATCACCTCGACATCGGCCCCGCTGGCCGGCTCGGTGCCGAACGCCGCCGTCGTCAGCACCGTCACCTCCCAGCCGAGCCGCGCCAGCCACTTCGCCATCGCCGCCGGCCGCTGGGCGCCGGTGTCGCGCGTCGGCGGGTAGAAGTAGGAGACGAGCAGCAGCCGCGGCCGCCCGGCGTTCACGCCGCCGCCCCGAGCCGCCGCCGCCGCGCGCCGATCGCCTCGGCGTAGGCGTCGTCCATCCGGTCCAGCAGCGCCGGCCAGGCCCACTGCCGCTCGGCCTTGGCGCGGCCCGCGGCGCCGAGCCGCTCGCGCCCGTCGGCGCCGATCGCGACGAAGCGGTCGAGCTGCTCGGCGACCGCGCCGGAGTCGCCGGCGGGGACGAGCACGCCGGTGGCCTCGTCGACGACGGCGCGCACCCCCGGGTAGTCGGTGGCGAGCACCGGGACCCCGCAGGCCATCGCCTCGATCAAGACGATCCCGAACGACTCCGGCGGCTCCGTCGTCAGCACGAACAGGTCGGAGGCGCGCAGCACGGCGGGCAGCTCGGCGTGGGGAACGCGGTCGAGGAAGTGGACGCGGCCGCCGACGCCCGCCGCGGCCGCGTCGGCGCGGAAGCCGTCGAGCAGCTCGCCGCCGCCGGCGACGAGCAGGTGCAGATCGGTTGCCCGGGCTCGCGCCAGCGCCTCGATCGCGACGTCGAGCCGCTTGAAGTGGTGGGCGCGATCGAGCGTCGCGACGAACGAGGCGACGACCGCGCCGGCGGCGATCCCGAGCCGCTCGCGCAGGCCGCCGTCGCCGCCGGCCGGCGAGAACGCGTCGGTATCGACCCCGTTCGGGATCTCGATCAGGCGCTCGGGCGTGCGCTCGAGCGCCCGTCGCAGGTAGCCGACCGAGCGCGCGTGGTCGGCGCTGAGCACGAGGATCCGATCGGCGGCGCGGATCAGCGCCGGGGCGACCGTGTGCTCGTAGGTCTCGAACATCAGCCCGCGCGGGCCCTTGCCCAGCAACCGGTTCTTGTAGTGGACGACCAGCGCCGCGGCGCGACGGCGCCTGCGCAGGCGGCCGAGCAGGGTCAGCTCGGACCCGAAGATGAACGGGTAGTGGAGGTGGACGACGTCGAACCGGTCGAGCCGCGCCAGGCTCGGGATCAGCGGCGCGTTGCCGATCGCCAGCACCGGGTCGATGCGGTGCACGATCGCCGCTCCCGGGTCGGGCGGCTCGCCGGCGGCGGCGGCGGTGAAGACCTCGACGTGGTCGCCGCGCTCGGCCTGCCCGCGCGCGAACCGGTAGGCGGTGTTGCCGGCGCCGCCCGGATAGGGCGGGAAGGTCGCGGTCAGGTGGGCGATCCGGAGCGGGGCCACGGCGCGCGTGACGATAACGCCAGCCCTCCGCGGCTCCGCGGCGATCCGCGGCCCGCCGCGCTCCTGGCCGATCCGGCCGCTCGCGCCGGCGCCGCTCGCGCCGCCGCCCCGGCCGCGCCGCCGGTCAGTCGGTCGCGCCGACCAGGCGCTCGATCCCGGCCAGCTCGATCGTCCTTCGCAACCCCTCCTCAAGCCCGACCGTCGGCTCCCAGCCGAGGATCTCGCGGGCCCTGGTGATGTCGGGCTGACGCACCTGCGGGTCGTCGATCGGCAATGCCTCGTGGACGATCTTCGACCGCGACTCGGTCACCTTGACGACGGTCTCGGCGAGCTGCCGCAGCGTGTACTCGTCGGGATTGCCGATGTTGATCGGCAGGTGCGCGTCGGACTCGATCAGCGCGACCAGGCCGCGGACGAGGTCGTCGACGAAGCAGAAGCTGCGGGTCTGGCTGCCGTCGCCGAACACCGTCAGCGGCTTGTCCTGCAGCGCCTGCCGCAGGAACGTCGGGATCGCGCGGCCGTCGTGGGCGCGCATCCGCGGGCCGTAGGTGTTGTGGGCCATGACGCCGCTACCCGCCCAGAAGTTCTCCTGACCCGGCACCGAGAAGTCGAACACCAGCGGCGTCGCGGGGACCTCCTCGATCGCGTGGATCTTCGCCCAGACGAGGTCGCCCGTCGTCTGCGCGTTGAGGCGCTGCTCGACGCCTTCGTCCCAGTCGAGCGGGCTCCAGGGGGAAACGTCGCAGAGCGTCAGCCGCCAGGACGGGTACCTCTGGTCGCCCGACCGCGGCTTGTCGGTCGTCTCGTAGCGGCCGACCGAAGGGAAGAGCCCGAAGCGCGCGAACGCGATGATCAGGTCGTCCTTGAGCGCCGTGTCCACCGTGCTGAACTCATGGCGCTTGCCCTCGACGAGCTGCTTGCCGCTGTCAGCACCGTCGCCCTCGCGGTAACCCTCGAGGAACCATTTGAGCCGGCTCTTGGGCAAGCCCAAGATCCAGCCCGGGATTCTCTTCCGCCCCGGGCCGAAGCCGAGGAACCGCATCAACCTCAGCAGCATCTGTGAGTGGAAGCAGGCCGCGGGCGCCCGGCCCGGCTTCCACGCCGCGCGGACCGCGTGCAGCCCGAGCTCCCGCTCGACGAGCTCTGATGCGCGTGCGACGACATGCCGCTCGCCCGACAACGTGATGAACGCGTCCTTACGCTCGGACTCGGCCCAGCTTCCCTGCGCGACCCAGACGCCGAGGAACCAGAGCAACTCGTCGGTGACGTCGATCGTCATCGGCATGCTCGATCGAGAGCCCGCGGCGCTGATGCGGCCGTCCACGGGAGCCGCGATGCCGAGCCGCCAGAGGAGTGGAAGCGGCACGCGATCCCGCTCGCGCATCTCCACGAGCTTCGGCCAGTCGCTCGAACGCCGCGTTCCGGTGCTCGCGGGCTGCGGTCTCGAGGCCAGGACCGCCAGCGCCTCCTGGCGGCGCTCCCAGACGATCTCACCGAGGCCCGGCGCTTCGGCGTCGAGCTTCCAGACGTCCATCTCCGCCCAGCGGCAGACCTCGATCATGCTCACGAGCCGGCGATCACGTTCTGGAACCCGCACCTTCCGGCCGAGCGCGATCTTCTCGCCGACCGTCATCTCGCTGACCGGCTTCGGCTCCGGGCTCCCGAAGTCTCCCCTGACGAACAGCGAGTGATCGCCGGTGACACGAATCGAGCGACCGTAGGCCGTCCGGACCTCGAAGCATTTCTGGTCGGTCGGGTGGCCGATGAACGCGGGTGTCTCGGCGCCGCTTATGGTCGCGTCATCGCCGAAGGAGGGGACGCTGTAGCCGCTCAGCGGGAACTCGAGCGCCGGGGTCGCGTGATCGGCGGGAAGCGGCGCCCCGCCGGCTGCGATCGGCAGACGATGCGGCACGTAGCCGGAGGCGATCGCGTGGTTGGCAAGTCGGGCTGAGAGTTCACCGGCGGTCTCGTGCCGCAGCTCGCGGCCGTCGTCGTAGAGCACCTGCTCATCGGCGAGCACCGAGTTGAAGATGCGAACGATCGCCGTATCCAGACCCTGCTGGCGGTGGTAGGCCATCGTCAGCGCCTCGGCGTAGCGCTTCGCCTCGTCGTAGACGCCGCGCGGGCCGATCGGGTTGACGTGGCCCCAGTAGCTCTCCGGCTGCGGGTGGATCTCGGGGTCGCCGTAGACCTCCGAGGTCGAGGCGAGCAGGAAGCGGGCGCGCTTGGCCTTGGCGACGCCGAGCATGTGATGGGTCCCGTAGGAGCCGACCTTGAGCGTGTGCAGCGGCAGCCGCGCGTAGTCGATCGGGCTCGCCGGCGAGGCCAGGTGGTAGATGAAGTCGACCGGCTCGTCGATCCGCACCGTCTCGGTGATGTCGTGGTTGTCGAAGACGAAGTCGGCGTCGCGGATGTGGCTGATGTTCTGCAGCGAGCCGGTGTCGAGGTTGTCGATGCAGATCACCCGGTGCCCGGCGCCGAGCAGGTGCTCGCAGAGGTGGGAGCCGAGGAACCCAGCCCCGCCGGTGACCACGCAGGTGCTCATCTGCAGCCGACGATAGCGGGGCGGCGCCGGGCAGGGCTGACCAGCGCCCGAGGGCGGCGGTGTCCCGCCCGCTTCGCGCTCAGTCGTCGTCTGCGTCGTGGTCGTGATCGTGGCGGTGGTGGTGATTGCCGAGGTCATCGCCGGCGTCGGGGATCGTCGGCACCTGCGGATCGGTCCTCGCCGTCGATCGGCCGCCGTCTCGGCCTCGGGGGTCCGCGCTCTCCGCGGCCGGCGCCAGCGCCTCGCCGGCACGAAGCGGCTCGGAGCTGAGCCCGATCTGCCGGCTCATCAGCGTCGCCGCGGCGAGGCCGACCGCGGCCGCGACGACGATGCCGAGCAGCGCCAGAAGGCTCCAGCGCGCGATCGCCCCGGCCCGCTTCCTCATCAGCGCGCCACCGCCGGTTTCCGCGGGCGCGCGAGCGGCAGCGCGAGCCGCGCCTCAGCGCCGCCGCCGCCCCGGTTCGTAAGCGTTACCGAGCCGCCCCACTGGCCGGCCAGCTCGACGGCGATCGGCAGCCCGAGGCCGCTTCCCTCGGGACCGCCGCGCCCGGCGCGTCCTCGGTAGAAGCGCTCGAGCACGAGCTTCTCCTCACCGGCCTCGAGGCCCGGGCCGCGGTCGCGTATTGAGATCGCTCCCGAGCCGTCGGCGATCTCCACCTCGGCGCCCGGGGGCGAGTAGAGGATCGCGTTCTCGATCAGCGCGTCGAGGGCGCGATCGAGATCGGTCGGCGCAACCACGGCGTCGCTCGCCACGGCGCTCTCGCGCACGAGCCGGATCCCCTTCGCCTCGGCCCGCCGCTGCCAGCGCGCGGCGGCACGATCGGCGGCGCTCGACAGCGAGATCCGCTCGCCGGGCAGCTCGTGCTCGCCGGCGCGGCTGAGCACGAGCAGCTCCTCGACGATGACGGCGAGGCGGTCGACTCGTTCGATCTGCCCGACATCGACCTGTCGGGCGAGGAACTGACCGTCCGGGTGATCCCCAAGCAGGCCGACGAGTTCACCTGCTCCAGCTGCTTCCTGGTACAGCACCACAGCAGGCTCGCGCTGCAGTCGGGCGATCGGATGGTCT
>CAZCFA010000007.1:41236-57773 GCA_964497825.1 uncultured Conexibacter sp. | reverse complement strand
GGCGCGGCAGTGGCCGGGGGCGGCGCCGGGCGGCGGCGCGGCGGCGGCGCGGGCTGCTCGGCCGCGGTTGCGACGGCGGCCGCGGTCAGCCCCTCCTGCTCGGCGGCGCTGCCGACCAGCGTCGCGCCCTCGTCGGGCGCCGCGGTCGCGGTCGCGTCGGGATCCTCCTCGCCGCCGAGGCTGAACAGGACGACGGTGATGTTGTCGCGGCCGCCGCGGTCGTTGGCGGCGCGCACGAGCCAGCGCGCCTTCTTCTCGAGGCCGCCCTCGCGGCGCAGGATCGCGATCAGCTCGTCGTCGGCGAGCATCGTCGTCAGCCCGTCCGAGCAGAGCAGGAAGACGTCGCCGGCCCGGCCGCGGAAGGTCAGCGTGTCGACCTCGACCTCGGGCTCGGGGCCGAGCGCCCGGGTGATCACCGAGCGCTGCGGGTGGTCGGCGGCCTGCTCGCGGCTCAGCCGCCCCTGGCGGCGCAGCTCCTCGACCAGCGAGTGGTCGTTGGTGATCTGCTTGAGCTCGCCGTCGCGGAAGACGTAGGCGCGGCTGTCGCCGACGTGCCCGAAGCTGATCTCGTCGCCGCGCAGCAGGGCCGCGGTCAGCGTCGTCCCCATTCCCGAGCGCGAGGGGTCGCCCTCGGCGAGCTCGTAGATGCGCCGGTTGGCGTCCTCGATCGTCGTCCGCAGCAGCTCCTCCGGCGCGCCCGCCCCGGGGTCGGCCTCCGAGAACGCGTCGACGGCGAGCTGCGAGGCGACCTCGCCCGCCTGGGCGCCGCCCATCCCGTCGGCGACGGCGAACAGCGGCGCGGCGCTGAAGTAGGAGTCCTCGTTCGCCTCGCGCTGGCGGCCGGTGTCGCTGAGCTCGACCGCGTCGGTGATCCGCAGCATCAGCCGCCGCCCTCGTCGAGGTTGAGCTCGAACCGAAACTCGGTGTCGCCGATCCTGATCTCGTCGAGGTCGGTCAGTGGTGCCTCTCCGCGCAAGTCGGCGCCGTTCAGGTAGGTGCCGTTCGTCGATTCGAGATCTTCCACGAAATAGGCGTTGCCGCGCGTGTGGACCCGGGCGTGGATCCCGGACGCGAACCGGTCGACGATCTTCACGTCGGCATCGTCGGAGCGGCCGATCGTGATCCCGCCGAACAGGTCGATGCGGTCGCCGGGGGTGAGGCCGCCGCCGTTGACGGCGACGAGGCTGGCGTCGGTGGCGGCGACGCGGTCGCCGGCGATCTGGTGCAGGCCGGTGCCCTCGCCTGCCCCGCCCGGCGCCCAGCGCCCGCGCAGGTCCCGGAGCGCGCTGCGGGCGATCACCAGCAGGAACAGGTAGAGGACGCCGAGGAAGGCGAACTTCAGCGCTACGGCTGCGGGATCGTCCTTCACGCTTCGATGTCGAAGGTGAAGGAGACGGTGCCGAGGTTGACGTCGTCGCCGGGGGCGAGCCGCGAGGTGTCGACGCGCCGCCCGTTCACCTTGACGCCGTTGGTCGAGCCGAGGTCGACGATCTGCCAGTCGCCGGAGTTGTTGCGGCGCAGCTCGGCGTGGCGGCGGGAGACGTTCTGGTCGTCGAAGACGCAGTCGCACTCGCGCGAGCGGCCGAGCACCGCCGTCGGCCCGTCGAGCACGTAACGGCGGTCGCGCAGCGAGACGATCGCCCGGGTCTGGGTCAGCGGCGCCGCGTGGCGGCGGCTGCCGCGCGGCTCCTTCTGCTTCTCCGGAGCGGCGCTGTAGACCATCGTGTGGCCCTGCTTGCCCTGCTCGCCGCTCTCGCCCTGACGGACCGGCGGCTTGACCAGCCGCGGCTGGATCCCGAACTCGCCGAGCCGCAGCCGCTCGTCGATCTCGATCTTGACCTCGGGCCGGGTCAGCAGCGCGTAGTCCTGACGGCGGGCGTGCTCGAGCAGGTAGGCGGAGAGCTCCTGGGTCAGCGAGCGGGTGTAGCCGGAGAGCCGCTCGTGGTCCTCGGGCGAGAGATAGACCGTGTAGTCGTTGGGCGCGTAGACGCGCGAGACCGAGGCGGTCTTGTGCGAGTCCATCTCCTTGGCGAGCTTGCGGGCGATCTCGACCGGCTGGACCTGGGACGAGAAGGCGCGGCTGAACACGCCCTCGACGAGTCCCTCGATCCTCGCTTCGAGATTGCGTAGAACGCTCATCGGAATCGGCTCCCCGGACGGTCGGCGGCTTCGGCGGCCGGCGGCCCGAGTGAACGGGGAATCCTACGGCAAGCCGCCACGCGAACCGGCTCCGTGAAGGGCCGCGCGCACGTGCCGCCGCGCCGCCCGCTTCGCCCTGATCGGGCCGTCGGCCATGCCCTGATCGGCGGGGTTGCGGGGCGTCCGGGGCGGCGCCGGCGGCCCGTTCGGCCCGGCGCCGGCGTCGAACGGCGCCAGCAGCCCGCGCGGCGTTCGCCCGGCGGCTGTGAGCCCGGCGAGCTCGGGCCGCCCCGCCGCGTCCCAGATCGCCCAGCCGACGGCGGCGATCAGCGCCGGCGCGAGCAGCAGCGAGGCCGAGGCGGTCGCCGCGGCGGCGGCGACGCAGCCGGACCAGATCAGCCCGCCGATCGCGGCGCCGGCGGGCCGCGCGAAGTCGAGCAGCGCGCCGAGCAGCACCGCGGCGCCGACCGCGATCAGCCCGAGCGCGATCGCGCGCGGGTCGAGCAGGGCGCCGACGACGTCGCCGAGCGCGACCTGCGCCGAGCCGGCCCAGCCCCCGGGCGCGCCGCCGCCGGGCCCGCGGCCGACGATCGTGGCGGCGATCGCGGTCCAGGCCCAGGCGAGGGCGGCCAGCGCCGCCCGCTCGAGCACGGTCTCGGCCCGCGCCGCGAACGGCAGGAAGGCGGGCGCGGCGCCGAGCAGGCCGAGCAGCGGCGCCGCCGCCGGCTGCAGCCAGCGGGCCGGGCGCTCGAACAGGATCGCCGCCGGCGCCAGCAGCACGGCGCCGACCAACGCGACGCCGGGCAGGCCCGCGATCGTGGCCGGCAGCGCGATCGCGGCGGCGGCGAGCAGGACCGCCAGCGGCCGCCGCGGCAGCTCGGCGGCAAGCGCCGTCGTCCCCTCGTGCTCGAGCGGCGCCGGCACGGGCCGGTCGGTGCGCAGATCGGCGCGCGCGGCGAGCAGCGTCTCGCGCAGCCGGGCCAGCGCGGGGCGCTCGTCGGGATCGTGCTCGAGGCAGGCGTCGACCGCGTCGCCGAGCTCCGCCGGCAGGTCCGGGCGGACCTCGCAGAGCGGCTCGACGGGCTCGCCGATCGCGCGCGCGGTCGCCGCCGGCGTCGTCCGCTGGACCGGGTTGAAGCCGGTCCACAGCTCGTACAGGGTCAGCGCCAGCGAGTAGGCGTCGGAGGGGGCGCCGGGCCGGGCGCCGGCCGCCTGCTCGGGCGACATGTAGGCGAGCGTTCCGACGACCTGGCCGGTCGCGGTCAGCGACCCGGAGTCGTCGAGCGAGGCGATCCCGAAGTCGGCGAGCACGGCGCGCCCGCGGGAGCCGCGACCGAAGCGGCCGCCGCCCGGCCGCAGCAGCACGTTGTCGGGCTTGACGTCACGGTGGATGACCCCGGCGGCGTGGGCGTGCTCGAGCGCGGCGCAGAGCTCGGCTCCGATCCCGGCGACCTCGCGGTCGGAGAGGGCGGCCGCGCCCGCGAGCCGGCGCAGGTCGCCGCCGGCGACGAGCTCGGAGACGAGGTAGGCGACCCCGTTGTGGCTGCCGAGCTCGTAGAGGGTGACGATTCCCGGATGGTTGAGCCGGGCCGCGGCATGGGCCTCGCGCAGCACCCGGTCCGCCGCCGCGCCCGTGACCGCCTTGACCGCGACCCAGCGGCAGAGGCGCTCGTCCCAGGCGCGGTGAACGGTGCCGTGGCCGCCGCCGCCGAGCCGCTCGCCGACCGTGAACCGGCCCATCAGCTGTTCGCCTTCGACCACGCCGCCGGTTTCGCCGCCGGCGGCGGCGCTCCTGCGCTCGAAGGCGGGCCTGCAGGGTGCCGCTCCGGCAGGGGTCATACTGCCGGTGACGAAAGGGCCCCGCAGCGTGGACTTCTTCGACGAAGACGACGAGCCGGCCGAGCGCCCCGGGCGCCGGCGCGAGCGATCGGTCCCGCCCCCCGGCCGCCGCGGCGGCGGCCCGCCGCCGAGCCGCCAGCAGGCGCGCGTTCGCCAGGTCGCCTTCCTGCTCGGCGCGATCGTGATCCTGATCCTGATCGTGATCGCGATCCGCGGCTGCCTCAACGCACGCCAGGACCGCGCCTACAAGAACTACGTCAGCGACCTCAGCTCGATCACCGCGACCGACCAGCAGATCAGCGACCGGCTGTTCCAGATCCTCGGCGGCGGCGGCGACAAGGCGTCGCAGGACATCGGCCTGCAGAACGAGGTCCAGAGCGCCGCCGGCAGCGCCCAGGACCTGCTCGACCGCGCCCGCGACCTCGACGCGCCGGACGAGATCGCCGGCGCCCAGGAGCAGGTCGTCCTCGCCTTCGAGCTTCGCCACGACGCGCTCTCGGGGATCGCCGAGCAGCTCGGCAAGGCCGGCGGCGAGGACAAGGGCAAGGCCGAGCAGGCGATCTACACGCAGATGAAGGTGCTCTCCGCCAGCGACATCCTCTACGCGCGGGCCCAGGACCAGATCGAGCAGGTGCTCTCCGACAAGCAGATCGCCGTCGACGGCGGCGTCCCCGACAGCCGCTTCCTGCCCAAGGATCCCAACTACCTCGACCCGGCGGTGACCGCGGACGCCGTCGCCGGCGCCGGGGTCAGCGGCGGTGGTGGCGGCGGCGCCTGCCAGGACGACGGCGAGACCCACGGCCTCGGGCTCGTCGACGGTGGCGCGACGCTGCAGCCCTCGGGCACGGCCCTGGTCGCCGGCGGCTCGGTGACCGGCTCGGCCGACGACGATTCGATCGACGTCCAGGTCCAGAACCAGGGCACCGCCGACGAGTCCGGGGTCGAGGTGACGGTCAGCGGCGACGGCATCAACGGCAGCGACACGATCGACTCGATCGCCGCCGGCGCCACCGAGACCGCGAGCGTGCCGATCAAGGCCAAGGCCGGCCAGACCGTCGAGCTGACCGTCAAGGTCACGCCGGTCCCCTGCGAGCAGGTCGAGGAGAACAACACCGCGACCTACTCGGTCACCTTCTAGGCGACCGCGGGCCGGGGCGGGCTCGTATCCTGCCCCGCGTGGACGGCCTCAGCTCAACGACGGGGATCGTCGCCGTGGCCGCCGCGATCGCCGCCGCGCTGGCGCTGATCTGCTGCCTGGCGCTGGCGCTGCGGCTGCGGCGCCTGCGCGCCGACCAGCGCCTCGTGCTCGGCGAGCGCCGCGAGGACCTCGTCGCCAACGCGGCGGCGCTGAACCGCCACGTCGCCGAGCTGCACGACCTCGTCGAGCGCGAGGGCGAGCGGCTCGACGGGCGCCTGGCCGCCGCCGAGCGGCGGCTCGACGGCGCCGTCTCGCACTCGGCGGTCATCCGCTACGACGCCTTCAACGAGACCAGCGGCCGCCAGTCGAGCAGCGTCGCCCTGCTCGATGACCTCGGCGACGGCGTGATCCTCTCGGCGATCCTGCAGCGCGACCAGGCGCGCGTCTACGCGAAGCCGCTCGTCGGCGGCCGCTCGGCGCTCGACCTCTCGCCCGAGGAGCTCGAGGCGGTCGCGGCGGCGCGGCGGGAGCGGCGGGAATGAGGGTCGCCTACCTCGGACCGACCGGGACGTTCTCGGAGGAGGCGCTCGCCGTCGCCGCCGCGGGGACCGGGTTCGAGCGGGTGCCGCGGCCGACGATCCACGCCGCGATCGAGGCGGTCGCGACCGGCGCCGCCGACCGCGCCTTCGTGCCGTTCGAGAACTCGATCGAGGGCACCGTCCGGCCGGCGCTCGACGCGCTCGCGTTCGAGGCCGATGGGGTGGCGATCGTCGGCGAGCTCGACCACGCGATCCGGCAGGCGCTGATCGTCCGCGCGGAGCTGCCGCTGGAGCGGATCGAGGCGGTGCTCTCGCACCCGCAGGCGACCGCGCAATGCGCCCGGTTCCTGCGCGAGCAGCTGCCCGCGGCCGAGGTCCGGGCGGTCAGCTCGACCTCCGACGCGGTCCGCCGGGTCTCGGTCTCCGAGCAGCCCTGGGCGGCGCTCGGCTCGGCCGCCGCCGCCGAGCCCTACGGCTGCGTCGTGCTGCGCCGCGGGGTCGAGGACGAGGCCGGCAACGTCACCCGGTTCGCCTGGCTGGCGCCGCGCGACGCGCCGCCGCCGCCCGAGGACCCGGGCGCCGCCTGGCGCACGACGCTCGTCTTCCACGAGCTCGGCGCCGACCGGCCCGGGGCGCTGACCGAGGCGCTCGCCGAGCTCTCCGACCGCGGCATCAACATGACCCGGATCGAGTCGCGGCCGCGGCGCAGCGGGCTCGGCCGCTACCTGTTCTTCATCGACCTCGACGGGCGCGCCGACCGCGGCGTCGTCGCCGAGGGGATCGAGGCGCTGCGCGGCCAGGCGGAGACGGTGCGGATCCTCGGCAGCTACCAGGTCGGCGGCCCGCCGCCGCTGTGATCCGCGTGCGCGGCGGCGGCGCTGGCTAGACTTTCGCGCCGTGGAAAGCAACGGACACGGGGCCGCTGCTTCGACCGCGTCCAGGGTCCTCGTTCTCAACGCGACCTACGAGCCGATCCACGTCTGCACCGCCCGCCGCGCGACCGTGCTGCTGCTCAAGGCGAAGGCGGAGATGATCGAGCGCGGCGACCGCGTGCTGCGCTCGGAGCGGCTGACGATCGAGCGCCCGGTCGTGATCCGGCTGATCCACTACGTGCGGATCCCGCGCGACGTGCACCGCCGCAAGATCACCCGCAAGGCGGTGCTCGCGCGCGACGCCTGGACCTGCCAGTACTGCGGCAGCGAGCGCGTCACCGGCCTCACCGTCGACCACGTGATCCCGCGCAGCCGCGGCGGCGAGAGCGTCTGGGAGAACATCGTCGCCTCCTGCGCTCCCTGCAACCGGCGCAAGGGCAACCGGCTGCCGCGCGAGATCGAGATGCACCCGCGCAAGCAGCCGCGGCCGCCGGGGCCGAACGTCTTCATCCGCGTCGCCGCGCCGAAGGTGCCGGCGAGCTGGGAGCCCTACCTTGGCGGCACCGGCTGGGCCCGGGCGGCCTGACGCCGGCGGGCCGGTTCCGGCCGCAGAAGCGCGAAGGGCCGCCCCCCGCGGAGGACGGCCCGTTCGCCAGGTGCGGTAACTGGGACGGAGGCGCGATCTCACTGGTCGGGCGGGACGTCTCCCGACCTCACGCCGCCGCCGGTGCCCGGGGTTGGATTCGCCGGGCGGCCCACACGTGCCGCCTAGCGGCCCGTCACCTCCAGCGTCCCGAAACTCAAGTCACTCAACTAGGACCACCTCCTTTCTCTGGTGATCCGCATCTAAGCAAACGCCGTGGTCGCGCTACCGCGGTAGCCGCCGCTCGCCGGCGGGCCGCCGGCCGTCAGCCGTCGTCGTCGCCGGCGCCGGCCGATCCGTCGGCGCCGTTCGTCGCCGCGTCGCCGGCGGCGCCCTCGAGCGGCAGCTCGTCGGCGCCCAGCGCCTTGCCCTCGGGCAGCCCCTCACCCTCGTCCTGCTCGACGATCAGCGCGACGGCGCTGACCTCGTCGTCGTCGGCGATGTTCATCACCTTGACGCCCTGGGTCGCGCGGCCCATCGAGTTGATGCCCTTGACCGAGGTCCGCTGCACCATCCCGTTGACCGAGATGAACAGCAGGTCCTGGTGCTCCTTGACGATCATCGCGCCGGCGAGGCCGCCCTTCTTCGCGGTCAGCTTCGCGGTCAGCATCCCCTTCGTGCCGCGGCCCTTCGCCGGGTACTCGTCGATCGGGGTGCGCTTGCCGTAGCCGTTCTCGGTCACGACGAAGACCTCGGTGTCGGGGCGGGCGATGTCCATCGCCAGCACCCGATTCGGCTTGCCGTCGACCTTGCCGGCGACGTTCATCCCGCGGACGCCGGAGGTGTCGCGGCCCATCGCCCGGATCTTGTCCTCGCTGAACCGCGAGGCCTTGCCCTCGCGCGAGACGATCAGGATGTCGTCGGAGCCCGAGGTCAGCCGGACCTGGACGAGCTCGTCGTCGTCGCGGAGCTTGATCGCGATGATCCCGTCGGCGCGGATCGGCGTGTTGTACTTCGGGAACTCGGTCTTCTTGACGAGCCCGTTCGCGGTCGCGAACGCGAGGTAGCGGCCCTCGCTGAAGTCGCGGGTCGGGATCACCGCCATCACGCGCTCGTCGTCGCGCAGCGGCAGCACGTTGACGAGCGCCTTGCCGCGTGCGGTTCGCGCGCCCTCGGGCAGCTCGTAGACCTTGAGCCGGTAGACCTTGCCGCGGTTGGTGAAGAACAGCAGGTAGTCGTGGGTCGAGCAGATGTGGAGGTGCTCGATGTAGTCGCCCTCCTTCAGGTTGGCGCCGCTGACCCCCTTGCCGCCGCGGTTCTGCTGCCGGTAGGTCGCCAGCGGCAGCCGCTTGACGTAGCCGCCGTGGGTCAGCGAGATCACCATCTGCTGGTCGGCGATCATGTCCTCGATGTCGACCTCGCCCTCGTCGAAGGTGATGTCGGTGCGGCGCTCGTCGCCGTAGCGCTCGCCGATCTCGGTCAGCTCGTCGCCGATCACGCCGTCGATCCGCCGCTCGTCGCCGAGGATCGCCCGCAGCTCGGCGATCCGGTCGATCAGCTCCGCGTGCTCGGCCCGGACCTTGTCGGACTCGAGCGCGGTCAGCCGCTGTAGCCGCATGTCGAGGATCGCCTGCGCCTGGATCTCGGTCAGCGCGAACTGCTCGATCAGCCCGGCGCGGGCGTCGTCGGGCGAGGCCGAGCCGCGGATCAGCGCGATCACCGCGTCGAGGTTGTCGAGCGCGACGAGGATCCCCTCGAGCACGTGCGCCCGCGCCTCCGCCTGGCGCAGCTGGAACTGGGTGCGGCGGACGACGACCTCGCGCTGGTGGCCGACGTAGTGGTGGATCATCTCCTTCAGCGAGAGGGTCCGCGGCACGCCGTCGACGAGCGCGACCATGTTGACGCCGAAGGTCGACTGCATCGCGGTCTTCTTGAACAGGTTGCTGAGCACGACGTTGGGAACCTCGCCGCGCTTGAGCTCGATCACCAGCCGCATCCCCGCGCGGTCCGACTCGTCGCGCAGGTCGGAGATCCCGGTGAGCTTCTTGTCGCGGACGAGGTCGGCGATCTTCGTGATCAGCCCGCCCTCGCCGCCCTTCTTGACCATGAACGGCAGCTCGGAGACGATGATCGCGTCCTTGCCGCCCTTGATCGGCTCGACGTGCGCCTTGGCCCGCACCCGGACCGACCCGCGGCCGGAGCGGTAGGCCTGCTTGATCCCCTCGGTGCCGTGGATCGTGCCGCCGCCGGGGAAGTCGGGGCCCTTGACGTGCTGCATCAGCCCGCCGACGTCGATCTCGGGGTCCTCGAGGTAGGCGTGGACGGCGTCGATCACCTCGCCGAGGTTGTGCGGCGGGATGTTCGTCGCCATCCCGACCGCGATCCCCGAGGAGCCGTTGACGAGCAGGTTCGGGAACCGCGACGGCAGCACCAGCGGCTCGGCCGAGGACTCGTCGTAGTTGGGACCGAAGTCGACCGTCTCGGCCTCGATGTCGCGCAGCATCTCGGTACTTAGTTTCGCGAGTCGCGCTTCTGTGTAGCGCATCGCCGCCGGCGGGTCGCCGTCGATCGAGCCGAAGTTGCCCTGGCCGTCGACGAGTGGGATCCGCATCGCGAAGTCCTGGGCGAGGCGGACGAGGGTGTCGTAGATCGACTGGTCGCCGTGCGGGTGGTACTTGCCCATCACCTCGCCGACGATGAACGCCGACTTGCGGTAGGGCCGGTTCGGCTGCAGGCCGAGGTCGTGCATCGCGTACAGCACCCGCCGGTGCACGGGCTTGAGCCCGTCGCGGACGTCGGGCAGCGCCCGCCCGACGATCACGCTCATCGCGTAGTCGAGGTACGCCGAGCGCATCTCGGTCGAGATCTCGCCGACCTCGACGTTGCCGCCGCCGAGCACGTCTGAGCCTTCCATCGGTCCCTTCTCCTAGACGTCGAGCACGTCGACGTCGCGTGCGTTGTTGGTGATGAACTCCTTGCGCGGCTCGACCTTGTCGCCCATCAGATCGCTGAACACCTGCTCGGCCATCGCCGCGTCGTCGATCGTCACCTGCATCAGCGTCCGCGACTCCGGCGCCATCGTCGTCTCGCGCAGCTGCTCGGCGTTCATCTCGCCGAGGCCCTTGAAGCGCTGCAGCGAGACCCCGTGCTTGGCGAGGTCGAGGATCGCCCGGCGCAGCTGCCCGAACGACTCCGCCTGCTTGGCCCGCTCGCCGAGCGCGACCCGCAGCGGCGGCGTCCCGACCTGCTTCAGCAGCGAGGCGTGGACGTCGACCAGGCGCCGGTACTCGTTCGCGGCCAGCAGCGCCGCCGGCAGCGTGTGGGTCCGCGCCAGCCCCGACCGGCGGTGGATCGCCCGGACGACGATCCGCTCCTCGTCCGCCGCGACGAGCTCGGTCTCGTAGGCCTCGTCCTCGGGATCGGGGCCGGTGACGAGCTTCTTGACCCCGGCGAGGCTGGCGGCGCCGGCGTCGAGGATCTGCGACTCGCTGAGGAACCGCACCCGCTCGTGGCCGTAGGCGGCCTCGAGCGCGCTGATCCAGCCCTCGTACTCCTTGAACGAGCGGTTGAAGCGCTGCCACTTCGCGGCCGACAGGCTCGTCTTCTTGCCCCCCGCCCCGGTCAGCTCGAACTTCTCGAGCTTGTCACGCAGCAGGAACGCCTCGAGCTCGGACTCCTTCTCGATGTAGACCTCGCTGCGGCCGCTCTTGGCCCGGTACAGCGGCGGCTTGGCGATGTAGACGTAGCCCTGCTGGATCAGCTCCGGCATCTGCCGGTAGAAGAAGGTCAGGATCAGGGTTCGGATGTGGGCGCCGTCGACGTCGGCGTCGGTGGTGATCACGAGCTTGTGGTAGCGAGCGTCCTCGAGCTTGAACTCCTCGTGGACCCCGGTACCGATCGCCGTGATCAGCGACTGCACCGCGTCGTTGGCCAGCACCTTGTCGATCCGGTTCTTCTCGACGTTGATGATCTTCCCGAACAGCGGCAGCACCGCCTGGGTCGAGCGGTCCCGGGCCTGCTTGGCCGAGCCGCCGGCCGAGTCGCCCTCGACGATGAACAGCTCGGCGAGGCTCGGATCGCGGACCGTGCAGTCGGCGAGCTTGCCGGGCAGGGTCGAGTTCTCCAGCGCCGACTTGCGCCGGGTCAGATCGCGCGCCTTGCGGGCGGCGGCGCGGGCGCGGGCGGCGTCGATCGACTTCATCACGATCCGCCGCGCGTCGGACGGGTTCTCCTCGAGGAACTCGCCGAGCCGGCGGTTGACGATCCCCTGGACGAAGCCCTCGATCGGCGGGTTGCCGAGCTTCGTCTTCGTCTGACCCTCGAACTGCGGGTCGGCGAGCTTGACCGAGATCACCGCGGTCAGGCCCTCGCGGACGTCGTCGCCGGAGAGGTTCGGGTCCTTCTCCTTGAGCAGGCCGCGCTCGCGCGCGTAGGCGTTCAGCGTCCGCGTCAGCGCCGAGCGGAAGCCGGACAGGTGCGAGCCGCCCTCGTGGGTGTTGATGTTGTTCGCGAACGAGAACAGCGCCTCCTGGTAGCCGGTGTTCCACTGCATCGCGATCTCGACCTGGCCCTCGTCGGACTCGCCCTCGAAGTAGACGGTCTTCTTGTGCAGCGCGTCCTTGTTCGCGTTCAGGTGGGCGACGAAGTCGACGATCCCGCCCTCGGCGTGGAACTCCTCGCGCTGCCCCTCGCCGCGCTCGTCGATCAGCTTGATCCGCAGCCCGCGGGTCAGAAACGCGGTCTCGCGCATGCGCTCGGCCAGCGTCGCGAAGTCGTACTCGAGCTCGTCGAAGATCTCGGCGTCGGGCAGGAAGGTGATCGTCGTGCCGGTTCGCTCGCTCGCCGCGCCCTTGGCGAGCTCGCCGGTCGGCTTGCCGCGCTCGTAGCCCTGCGTCCAGAGGTGGCCGTTGCGCTCGATCTCGAGCGCGAGCCGCTCCGAGAGCGCGTTGACGACCGAGACGCCGACCCCGTGCAAGCCGCCGGAGACCTTGTAGCCGCCGCCGTCGCCGAACTTGCCGCCGGCGTGCAGCACGGTGAGCACGACCTCGGCCGCCGGCCTGCCCTCCTTCTTCAGGATCCCGACGGGGATGCCGGCGCCGTTGTCGGTGACCGTGACCGAGTTGTCGGGATGGATCGTGATCGTGACCTCGTCGCAGCGGCCCGCCAGCGCCTCGTCGACGGAGTTGTCGACGACCTCGTAGACGAGGTGGTGGAGGCCGCGGGGCCCGGTCGAGCCGATGTACATGCCGGGGCGCTTGCGAACCGCCTCGAGGCCCTCGAGGACGGTGATGTCGGCGGCGCTGTAGCCGTCCTTGCCGCCCTTCTTCTTCGCCTTCGCGTTGCCCTCCACTCGTTCCTTTCCGGTCAGGGTCCGTATCCATGATCCCGCCTCCGGCGGCGGCAGACGCCGCGTGGACCCGGGATGGAGCGGTCGTGCGAGCTCGGGCTCGGCGGCTCCGCCGGGAACGCCGGTCAGTACCGACAATCCTATCAGAACAGGGGTTCGGGACCACTCCCCAACTTGCGACGAAATGCCTGCAAAATGTAACTTTTCGCGGTCGAGAGGCTGGCCGTGCTCAGCGGTGGCGGGCGAGATCGGCGGTGAACCGCAGCGCCACCACCCTGCCGGCGCCGAGCCGCTCGTCGAGCCGCGCTCGCAGCTGCTCCCCCATCAGCTCCAGCTCCTGCGCCCAGGTGCCGTTCTCGCAGGCGATCGTCACCGTCCCCGCGCGCTCGGCGACCGGCTCCGAGCGGGCCGCGATCGCCGCCCCGCAGGCGCTCGGCCAGGCCCGCTGGACCGCGGCCAGAAGCGTCGCCGGCGCCTCGTCGGCGAGCACCCGCTCGAGCGCGCCGGAGAGCTTCCGCGGCATCCGCATGCGGCCCTCCTCGGCACCGCCGCGCCCGCTGCCGGCGGCGGTCACGACGCCCCCGCGCCGCTCGCGACGCCGTCGGCGATCGCCAGCTCGGCGACGCCCTCGGCGGGAACGTGGCCGGCCTCGGTCGCGCTGATCAGCGCCTGCCCCGCGCCGCCGAGCGCCGCCGCCAGCCGCCGCCGGCGCTCGGGATCGAGCTCGCTCATCACGTCGTCGAGCAGCATCAGCGGCAGCTGCCGGCGCGCCCGCCGCAGCGCCTCGCGCTCGGCGAACAGCAGCGCCAGCAACCCGAGCCGCTGCTGGCCCTGGGAGCCGTAGCGGCGCAGCGAGCGCCCGCCGAACGAGATCTCGACCTCGTCCCGGTGCGGCCCGTAGCCGCTGAAGCCGCGGCCGACGTCGCCCTCGCGCCGGGCCGCCAGCTCGGCGGCGATCCCGTCGGCGCCGAGCTCGCCGGTGCGCGGCCGGTAGGCGAGCTCGGCGGCGGCGGCGAGGCCGAGCTCGGCGGCGGCGGCTGCGAACGGCCCCGCCAGCTCGGCGGCGGCCTCGGCTCGCGCCGCGACCAGCGGCACGGCGCGCTCGGCGAGCTCGCGGTCCCAGGCGTCGAGCGTCGCCGGCGAGGCGCCGCCCCGGACCCGCGCCAGCAGGCTGTTGCGCTGCGCCAGCGCCTGCGAGTAGCGGCGGCGAAGCTCGGCCCGAGCTGGCCACAGCGCCGCGGCGAGGCGATCGAGGTGGGCGCGGCGCGGCGCCGGCGGGCCCTTGACCAGGGCCAGCCGGTCGGGCATGAAGACGCTCAGCGCCGGCCGCCGCCGGTCGTCCTCGGGCCGGGCGGCCGAGCCGTCGACGAGCCGGCGGCGCTCGGCGCCGGCCGAGATCGAGGCCAGCATCGTCATCGCCTCCCCCGGCTCGTCCGCGGCCGCCTCGATCCGCGCTTCGACCCGGGCGAGCTCGGCGCCGAAGCGGATCGCCTCGCGCTCGCGGCGCGTCCGGCAGGAGCGGCCGGTGAGCGCGAAGAAGACCGCCTCGAGCAGGTTCGTCTTACCGGCGCCGTTGGGCCCGTGCAGCACCGTCAGCCCGGGGCCGAGCGTGATCGCGCGATCGGCGAGGTTGCGGAACGCCAGCGGCTCGATCAGCGCGACCCGCACCCGCTCAGACGGTGAGGCGGATCGGCATCACGAGGTAGGAGAAGTCCTCCGAGCCCGCCGGCTGCAGGAGTCCGGGGCGCAGCGGCGAAGTGAGCCGAAGCACCAGCTCCTCGCTCTCGATGCTCTCGACCCCCTCGATGAAGAACTGCGGGTTGAAGGCGATCTCCATCGGCTCGCCGCTGAACCCGCACGGCATCGACTCGGTCGCGTCGCCGATCTCCGGCGTCTCCGCCGCGACCGTCAGCTCGCCCTCGGCGAACGCCAGCTTCAGCGGCGCGTTGCGCTGGGCCAGGTAGCGGATCCGGCGGGCCACGCCGAGCAGCTCCTCGCGCGGCAGGCGGACGTCGTGGTCGAAGGCGTCGGGAAGCAGCTGGCGGTAGTTCGGGAACTGGCCGTCGATCAGCCGCGAGGAGAGGGTGACGCCGCCGGCGCCGAAGACGACCTGGTTGCCCGGCATCGAGATCCGCACCTCCTCGACCGATCCCTGGCCGACGACCCGCGCCAGCTCGCGCATCGCCCGCGCCGGCACGTTGGCCTCGAACGGAGCCTCGACCGGGCCCGCGAGCTCGGTCCGCTTGACCGAGAGCCGGTAGGAGTCGGTCGCGACCATCGTCAGGGTCGAGCCCTCGACGCTGACCATGATCCCGGTCAGGATCGGCCGCACCTCGTCGCGCGAGGCGGCCCGCGCGACGCGCTCGACCGTCTCCGCCAGCGCCGGGGCGGGCATCGTGATCGCCCCGTCCTCGAGCTCGGGCAGGCGCGGGAAGTCCTCGGGATCGAGCAGCCGCAGGTGGAAGCGCGCGGTGCCGGCGGTGAGCTCGACGTCGCGCTCGGCCTCGCGCTCGGCGAGCGTCACCGGCCCCTGCGGGAGCGCCCGGGCGACGTCGGCGAGCAGCCGGCCGGGCAGCAGCAGCTGGCCCTCGCCCTCGACCCGGGCATCGATCGCCACCGACACGGCGAGCTCGCCGTCGGTCGCGCGCGCGATCAGCGCGCCGCCTTCGGCGACGAGCATGATGCCGCCGAGCGAGGGGATCGTCGTCCGGGTCGAGAGCGCCCGGGCGGCTGACTGCAGACCGTCGAGGAGGGGATCGCGTTCGGCTGTCAGTTGCATCTGCTTCCTGTTCTGGTCTTCTGAGTTGATGTAGGGCTTGTGGGAATCGGTTGAGAACCTATGGATTCGGCGGCGGCAGCGTAACCAGCGGTTGTTGGCGGGGCCGTTGGCGGCGGCGCCGACCGTGGATCTTCACGCCGCCGGCGGCGTGAAGTTGAGCCGTTCGTGGATCCGCTCGAGCGCGCGGTGGACATCGCCGCCGGGCTGCAGGTCCTTCTCGACCCGGCGGATCGAGGAGAGGACCGTCGAATGGTCGCGGTCGAAGCCGCGGGCGATCTCGGCCAGCGAGAGCTCGGTCTGGTTGCGGGCGACGTACATCGCCAGCTGCCGGCCGCGGACCGCGCTCGGGGTGCGGCGCTTGGAGCGCATCTCGGCCGGCGCCAGGTGGAGCACGTCGCAGACGACGAGCTGGATCCGCTCGAGCTGCTCGGCCGCCGAGGGGCCGTCGCCGGCGACGGCGGGCGCGGCCTCGATCCCGAGCACGCGGCGGACGAGCTCGGCCGAGGGCCGCTCGCCGACCATCGAGGCGAACGCCGCGACCCTGGTCAGCGCGCCCTCGAGCCGCCGCAGGTTCTCGGGCACGGCGGCGGCGATCTGGCGCAGCACGTCGGTCTCGGGGGTCGGGATCGCGTTGTCGACGGCGAGCCGCCGCAGCAGCGCGATCCGGGTCGCCAGGTCGGGATCCTGAAGCTCGACCGTGAGGCCCCAGGCGAAGCGGTCGCGGAGCCGTTCGGTGAGCCGCTGCATCGCCTCCGGCGGCCGGTCGCTGGAGAGCACGATCTGCGATCCCTGCGAGTAGAGCTCGTTGAACGTGTGGAAGAACTCGTCCTCGGTCTTCGGCTTGCCCTCGAGGAACTGGACGTCGTCGATCAGCAGGCAGGCGACGCCGCGGTAGCGGCGCTTGAACGCCGCCGGCCGCTCGCCGCTGCTGCGCAGCGAGCTGACGAACTCGCTGGTGAAGCGTTCGGCGGTCGTGTAGACGACGTCGAGGTCGGGGCGCTGGCGGCGCAGGTAGCCGGCGATCGAGACCAGCAGGTGGGTCTTGCCCAGTCCCGGCGCGCCGTAGAGGAACAGCGGGTTGTAGGACTCGCCCGGGGACTCGGCGACGCTGAGCGCGGCCGAGTGCGCGAAGCGGTTGCCGGCGCCGATCACGAAGCGGTCGAAGTCGAGGCCCTCGAGCCCGCGCGGCAACCGCGCGACCGCCGCGGGCGCGCCGCCGCCGCCGGCCTCGGTCAGGGCGATCTCGGTGAAGCCGGGGGCGCGGCGCCGCAGCGCCTCGTTGGCGGCGGCGGCGTAGCGGC
>CAZCFA010000007.1:40023-41226 GCA_964497825.1 uncultured Conexibacter sp. | reverse complement strand
CCACTCGCGGGCGCGCTCGGGCCCGGCGACGAACAGCCGGCCACCCTGGGCGCCGACGGCATGCAGCGGCTCGAGCCAGTGCTGGTAGGCGGACGCCGGCAGCGTCGCCCGCAGCTCCTCGCGGACGCCGCTCCAGATCGCTTTCGGGTCCTGGTTGGATGTCTCGGGCAACGGCTCTCTCGATCGCGCGGGCCGCCCTCGAACCGGGCCGGGGCGGGACCGCGGGCGATCATAGGTCCGGGCCCGCGGGCGCAGCGGCGATGATCGCGGACAGTCCGCAAATCGCGCCGCAGCAGTCGCCGGATGGGGGCGGCGGCGATCGCCCGCTCCGGCTCCGGGCGAGCGCCGCGCGCCCCCTATACTGCCCCGACCTCGAGGCGGCGGACCCGCGGCCCGTCCCCCTGCAGGAGATCCAGCATGAAGCGAACCTGGCAGCCCAAGAAGCGAAAGCGCGCCCGTACGCACGGCTTCCGCGCCCGCATGCGCACGCGCCACGGCCGCGCGACGATCAACCGTCGCCGCCGCAAGGGTCGCAAGCGCCTCACCGTCTGACCGTCCCGATGGCGAGCGAGGGCGAGTCCGGCAGCGCGGGTCGCAGGCGAGGGCGGCTCTCGCGCAGCGGCGACTTCGATCGCGCCTATCGCGACGGCCGCTCCCACGCCGACGGCCACCTGGTCCTGTTCGTCTTCCCGCGCGACCCCGAGGACGGTGGCGACGAGGTCCGGCTCGGGATCTCGGTCGGCCGCAAGGTCGGCGACGCGGTCGAGCGCAACAAGGTCAAGCGGGCGATGCGGGAGGCGTTCTGGAGCCTCGGCGACCGGCTGCCCGCCGGCCACGACTTCGTGCTCGTCGGCCGCGCCGGCGTCGCGGCGCTGGTCGAGCGCGAGGGCAGCAACGGCCTGGCGACCGCGATCGCCGCCCTGCTCGACGAGGCGGCCCGGGCGTGAGCGCCGCCGGCGTTGCACGTGAAACGCGGCCCCGCCGCCCCGCCGCCGTTGCACGTGAAACGCGGCCGCCGGCACCCGGCCCCCTCGCCCGGGCGCTGCTGCTGCCGTTGCGCGGCTACCGTCGCTTCGTCTCGCCCGCGATCACGCCGCGCTGCCGCTATTACCCGAGCTGCTCGGCCTACGCCGAGCAGGCAATCCGCGAGCTCGGGGCGATTCGTGGCACGATCCTCGCCGCCTGGCGCCTGCTGCGCTGCAA
>CAZCFA010000007.1:0-39923 GCA_964497825.1 uncultured Conexibacter sp. | reverse complement strand
CCGGAGGAGATCGAGGCGGCGAAGCCGCCGCCGCCGCCGCCGCGCAAGAAGAAGAAGAAATCCGGTAGGAGGCGCTGATGGGCGAGGACGAGCGCGAGCGCGCCGCGGGACCGATCCCCGAGCAGCCGGCCGAGCGCGTGCGCGAGATCATCGACCGCGTGCTCGACGAGATCGACCTCGACGCCGAGGTCGAGATCAGCGAGAACGAGGACGAGATCCTGGCGACGATCGACGGCGCCGACGAGCTCGGGGTGCTGATCGGGCGCCGCGGCCAGACGCTCGACGCGCTGCAGCTGCTCTGCTACCGGGCGGCCTCGATGGGGGTCAGCCAGCGCAAGCGGGTGACGCTCGACGCCGCCGGCTACCGCGAGCGCCGCCGCGCGCTGCTCGAGGAGGAGGCCGAGATCGCCGCCGAGCGCGCCAACCGCAACGGCGAGCCGGTCCGGCTCGAGCCGATGTCGGCGAGCGAGCGCCGGATGGTCCACGAGGTGCTCAAGGATCGCAGCGACGTCGAGACCTACAGCGAGGGCGACGAGCCCGAGCGCCGGATCGTCGTCGCGCCGCTGATCGCCGACTGACCCGATGGGCGCCGGGGCGCCGGAGCTGAGCGCCGCCGCCCGCGCCCGGCTCGAGCCGGTGATCGCGCTGCTCGCCGACCGCTCGGCGCCGAGCTCGGTCACCGAGCCCGGCCGCGCCTGGTCGGTGCACGTCGCCGACAGCCTCAGCGGCCTCGTCTTCGCTGAGCTCGCCGCCGCCCGTGCGATCGCCGACGTCGGCGCCGGCGCCGGCTTCCCCGGGCTCGTCCTCGCCGCCGAGCTGCCCCGGGCGCGGGTCGACCTGATCGAGTCGATCGGCCGCAAGTGCGAGTTCATCGCCCGCGCCGCCGCGGCCGGCGGGATCGGCAACGCCCGCGCCGTCAACGAGCGCGCCGAGCTGTGGGCGGCGCCCGGCGCCGCGGGCCGCGAGGCCTACGACGCCGTCACCGCCCGGGCCGTCGGCCGGCTCAGCACGCTCGCCGAGCTCGCCGCGCCGCTGCTGCGGCCGGGCGGCGTCCTCGTCGCCTGGAAGGGCCGCCGTGACGCCGGCGAGGAGGCCGAGCTCGAGCGCGCCGCCGGCGAGCTCGGGATGGCGCCGGCGGCGGTCCGCTGGGTCGGCCCCTACGCCGGCAGCCGCAATCGCCACCTGCACCTGGTCCGCAAGGTCGCCGCGACGCCGCCAGGGCTGCCGCGGCGGCCGGGGATGGCGAAGAAGCGCCCGGCCGGTGCCTGAGCGCACCCCGCCAGCTACTTGTTCGACGCCGAGCGGCGGGCTCCTGCCCGCAGGCGGCCGCCGGCCGGGGGCCGTGATCTAGAGTCGGCGCGCTCGGGCCCGGCGCTCGCCAACCATGGGACTCGTCTACGCGATAGCCAACCAGAAGGGCGGGGTCGGCAAGACCACCACCGCGGTCAACCTCGCGGCCTGCATCGCGGCGACGGCCAGGCAGACGCTGGTCGTCGACCTCGACCCGCAGTGCAACGCGACCGTCACCCTGGGCCTCGACCGCGAGTCGCGGCCATCCTCCTACGACGCGCTCTGCGGCGACGGTACGATCGCCGCGGCCGCCCGTCCCGCCGGACCCGACAACCTCTGGATCGTGCCCGGCAACCGCGACCTCGCCGGCGCCTCGGTCGAGCTGCCGGCGCTCGACGCCTTCGAGCACCGCCTGCGCGACGGCCTCGGCCCCGTCCGCGAGCGCTTCGCCGCGACGGTGCTCGACTGCCCGCCCTCGCTGGACCCGATCACGGTCAACGCGCTGGTCGCCGCCGACCGCGTGATCGTGCCGGTCCAGGCCGAGTACCTGGCGCTCGAGGGCTTGGTCCAGTTCCTCGACACGCTGCAGACGGTTCGCCGCAGCCTCAATCCCAACCTCGTTCTGACCGGCATCCTGATCACCATGACCGATGAGCGGACGCGGCTCTCCCAGGATGTGGAGCATGAGTTGAGAGATCATTTCGCCGAGCTGGTGCTCGAGACGGTGGTGCCGCGCAGCGTGCGCCTCGCCGAGGCGCCGAGCTTCGCGCTGCCGGTGATCGCCCACGCGCCGGGCTCGCGTGGAGCCGCGGCCTACCGGGCGCTGGCGAGCGAGGTCGCCGCCCGTGGCTAGGCGGGCGGGCATCGGCCGCGGCCTCGACGCGATCCTGCCGGTCTCCGGCGAGCTCGGCGAGCCCTCGTTCCGCGAGGTGCCGCTGGAGCTGATCAGCCCGAACCCGAAGCAGCCGCGCAAGCGCTTCGACGAGGAGGCGATCGAGCGGCTCGCGGCGACGGTCGCCGACGCCGGCATCGTGCAGCCGCTGACGCTGCGGCCGCTGCCCGACGGCCGCTACGAGCTGATCGCCGGCGAGCGCCGCTGGCGTGCCGCGCAGCGAGCCGGCCTGGCGACCGTCCCGGCGATCCTGCGCAGCGAGGACGAGACGAAGCGGCTGCAGATCGCGCTGATCGAGAACATGGCCCGCGAGGACCTCAACCCGGTCGAGCAGGCGCGCGGCTGCGTCGCGCTGGTCGACGAGCTCGAGCTCAGCAAGGAGGAGGCGGCGCGGCGGCTGGGCAAGAGCCGCTCGGCGCTGTCGAACCTGATCCGACTGCTCGAGCTGCCCGACCAGGTGCTCGACCTGCTCGAGTCGGGCGCGCTCTCGGAGGGCCACGGCCGGGCGCTGCTCGCCGCCCGCGGGCAGGAGCGACGGCGCAAGCTCGCCCGCGAAGCGGTCGCCGAGGACTGGTCGGTGCGCGAGACCGAGCGACGGGCGAGGGGGGAGGGGCGAGGCGCCCGCAAGCCGAAGCGGCCGCACCCCGACGAGGAGGCGGCGATCAGGATCGCCGAGGACGCGCTCGAACGCGCGCTCGGGCGCGACGTGCGGATCAGCTCCGGCGCCGGCGGCCTCACCGCCCGGATCCGGTTCGAGGACCTCGACGAGCTGCTCGCCGCGGCGGAGTCGCTGGGCCGGCGCTGAGCGCGCGGTCACCGACCCCGGCGCGGCGTCTAGACTGCGGCTCTCGCGGGCGATTAGCTCAGTCGGTTAGAGCGCGTCTCTGATAAGGACGAGGTCCCTGGTTCGAGTCCAGGATCGCCCACTTGGAACGGATGCAGATCTACGGCGTCAGCTTCGACATGGTCGGCAAGCAGCCGATCGTGTTGCTGAAGACCACTGACGGAAATCGGTTTCTTCCGATCTGGATCGGTCATCCGGAGGCGGCGGCGATCCTGATGAAGCTGCAGGGCGCGAGCACGCCGCGGCCGATGACCCACGACCTGCTCGCCGACCTGCTCGACCAGCTCGACGCGACCTGCGAGCGCGTCGCGGTGACCGAGCTTCGCGACAACACCTTCTTCGCGACGATCACGATCACGATCGACGGCAGCGAGGTCGAGATCGATTCCCGTCCCTCCGACGCGCTGGCGCTCGCGGTTCGCACCGACTGCCCGATCTTCGCCGCCGAGGAGGTGATCGAGGAGTCCTCGATCGAGTTCGAGCACGAGGTCGAGGACCAGGAGGAGGTGGTCGAGAAGTTCAAGGACTTCCTCGACGAGGTCACCCCCGAGGACTTCGCCGGCGGCGCCGACGAACCCCCGAGCTGAGCCGGTGGCGGCCGCCGACGGGAGCGCCGCGCCGTCCTGGCCGGAGCGTGACCGCGCTTGAGGCGAGGCCCGGCGATCGGCGTCCTGCCGCTGCTCGGCTGCCTCGGCGCCCTGCTCGTGCTCGCCGGCTGCGGCGGCGGCGATACCGGGGCGACCGCGACCGTGACCGAGACGGCGACCGCCGCCGATCAGCCCGCGGCGGGAATCGGTGACGGCGGCGACCGCCCCGGCGGCGGCGCCGCGGATGCGGCGAAGCTCGGAGCCGAGCTCGACCGCCTCGGCGAGCGGATCGGCGCCCGCGTCGGCGCCACGGTCGGGCCGCCGGGCGCACCGCCGCTGGCGCTCGGATCGCTGCGGTCGGGCTCGGCCTGGTCGACGATCAAGGTGCCGATCGCGCTGCAGGTGATCGACGAGGCCGGCGGTGTCGACGGCCTCACGGGCGAGCAGCAGGCAGAGATCACGGCGGCGATCACGCAGTCGGACAACGACGCGGCGGCGGCCCTCTTCGACGACCTCGTCAGCGCCCACGGTAGCGTCGACGCCGCCTCCGAGGCCGTCACCGAGCTGCTGCGCAAGGCCGGCGACGGCAAGACCGAGGTCGCGACCCAGGGCCGCGACGGCTTCTCGAGCTACGGCCAGACCGAATGGTCGCTGCCGGCCCAGCAGACGTTCATGGGGGCGCTGCTGAACGGCTGCGTCGGCGAGCCGAGCGGTCGCAAGCTGATCCTCGCCAAGATGAGCGAGGTCAGCTCCGACACCTGGGGCCTCGGCTCCGCCGGCGTCCCGGCGCTGTGGAAGGGGGGCTGGGGCCCGGGCACCGACGGCAAGTACCTGGTCCGGCAGATGGGGCGGATCACGGTCGACGGCAACGACTACGCGGTGACGCTGGCGGCGATCCCCGACGACGGCAGCTTCGAGAGCGGCCAGGTCGCCGCCACGCAGGTCGCGCGCTGGCTCGCCGACCATGCCGCGGACTCCAGCGCCGACGGCAAGCCCGGCGGCTGCTAGCCGGCCGCGTCCCTGATCGCGCCGCGCAACAGCATCCGCGCCAGCGTCGCCGGCGGCAGGTCGCGATCGATCGCGATCGCCCTCAGCGCCGCGAAGTCGGGCTCGCCGAGCTTGACGTTGACCTGCCGGTAGGCGCGGCCGCGGACGCGTCCGAGGCTCGGGTCGATCCGCCGCGCGGGCTGCTCGGCTGCCCTCGCCTCGGCCCGCTTCAGATCGCGTCGCAGCCGCCAGCCGTAGTCGAGCGTGTCGCGCAGCTTCTCGACCGTGTCGCCGAACTGCGGGTTGCGGGCGGCGAACCGCTGCCACCACTCGTCGCTGTAGATCCTCGGCTCTCCGCTCGCACCCCCGTCGCGCTCCGCCCACTCCCCTGCCTTCCCGGGACCGTCGATCGCCGGGTCGTGCTTCGCGGGGCGATTCTCCGCCGGGCGATCCCTTGTGTTGGTGGGGTCGCCCCGCCCGGGCCGGTCTTCGTACTCCTCGGTACTCATCCGATCACCGGGGTTGAAGCCTGATCACGGGGTGCGCTCGGCCGCGGTGCGCTCGGACGTGGGGGTGCGCCCGGACGCGGTGAGCCCGGACGAGCGCAGGTCGTGGGGCGAGCTCGATCGTGGGAAGCACGGACGAGTCCGATCGTGGGGACGAGTTCGATCGTGGGGACGGGCCCGCTCGGCGCGCCCGCTTGGCGACGCCTCGGGTACCGCTCGGTATCGAGGCGGCGGGGCACCCCCGCACCCCTGCGACGACGCACGGGCGCCTGCCGGCTACCGGGCGGCGCGCCGCCGCCGGGCGCTGCACGGCCGGCGGGCCGAGCGCCCCCGGAGCGCCGGCGGCAGGTGAAGGATGGAGGGGGATGCGTGGGACACACCGCGATCGTTCGCGGTCGCGGCGCGCGGGTGGGCAACGGGCTGTGCCGATCCCGTGCCGGCTTCGGCGCCGAAGGCGCGCAGCGCGGCCGCCCGGCCGCCCGGCCGCCGCCGGCGGACCCGGGTTGGACCCGGGTCAACCGCGCGCGAGCTCGATCGCGCGGGCGACGAAGCGCTCGAAGCTGAGGCCGGCCGCCTCGGCCGCCATCGGCAGCAGCGACGTATCGGTGAGGCCGGGGATCGCGTTGACCTCGAGCACCTGCGGGCCGACGCCGCCGGCACCGAGGATCAGATCGACGCGGGCGAAGCCCTCGCAGCCGAGCGCCTCCCAGGTGCGCACGGCGGCGTCGAGCGCTGCGGCCGCGGCATCGTCGTCGAGCTCGGCCGGGCAGCGGTAGACGGTGCGGCCGATCTCGTAGCGGGCCTCGTAGTTGAACTCGTCGTCCTCCTCGGGGATCACCTCGACGATCGGCAGCGCCTCGCCGCCGACGATCGAGACCGCCAGCTCGCGGCCGCGGACGTGGCGCTCGATCAGCACCCGGTCGTCGTAGGAGAGCGCCGCGACGAGCGCCTGCGGCAGCTCGGCGCTCGAGCCGGCGAAGCGGACGCCGAGCGCCGAGCCCTGCGCGGCCGGCTTGACGACCAGCGGCAGGCCGAGCTCGGCCTCGATCTCGGCGATCGCGCCGGCGGCGCCGAGCTCGCGAAAGGCGGCGGCGCCGAACGCGACCCAGTCCGGCGTCGGGACGCCCGATTCACGGATCCGGTGCTTGGACTGGACCTTGTCGATGCAGAGCACGCAGGCGGCGACGCCGGGCCCGGTGTAGGGAATGCCGAGCAGCTCGAGCAGCGACTGGACGGTGCCGTCCTCGCCGCCGGGACCGTGCAGGGCGATGAACGCGACCTCGGGCCGCTCGTCCTTGAGCCGCGAGACGAGCGACTCGTCGGCGTCGATCGTGACCGCCTCGTGGCCGAGGCCGGCGAGCGCGTCGGCGACGCGGGCGCCGGAGCGCAGTGAGACGGCGCGCTCGAGCGAGCGGCCCCCCATCAGCACCGCGACCTTCACCGACCGTCGCTCCCGGGCGGGCGCCGGTGGAACGGGAGCACCGCCCCGCGGCGCCGCTCGGCGCCGCCCGCCGCCGGGTCGGGGGCGGGCACGATCCGGTGCTCGCCGGTGATCGTCTCGTAGAGGTCGACCTGCTCATCGATCACGGCCCCGATCCTGCGGATGCCCTCGCCGATCTCGTCCGCGCCCTGCGCCGAGTAGTTGAGCCGCATCGCGCCGCTGCCGCGGCCGTCGGCGAACGCCGCCTCGCCGGGGACGAAGGCGACGTTCTCGCGCAGCGCCTTCGCCAGCAGGTCGGTGGTGTTGATGTAGTCCGGCATCGTCGCCCACAGGAACAGCCCGCCCTCGGGCTCCGACCAGGTCGCCTGGCGCGGGAAGTAGCGTTCGAGCGCGGCGATCATCGCCTCGCGGCGGTCGCTGTAGATCCGCGCCAGCTCGTCGACGTACTCGCGCCAGCGCCCGTCGGCGAAGTACTCGCGGACGAAGAACTGGCTCAGCGTCGGAGTGCAGAGGTCGGCCGCCTGCTTGCCGAGCACCACCTTCGCCATCACCGGCGGCGGCGCGCAGACCCAGCCGATCCGGATCCCCGGCGAGAGGATCTTCGAGAAGGTGCCGACGTAGAGCACGTAATCGCCGCCGTCGAGCGAGTAGAGCGGCACCGGCTGCTCGCCGCCGAAGCGGAGCAGCCCGTAGGGGTTGTCCTCGATCACGAGGATCTCGCGCCGCCGCGCGATCGCGACGAGCCGCTGCCGGCGCTCGAGCGACATCGTCACGCCGCCGGGGTTCTGGAAGGTCGGGACGCTGTAGATGAACTTCGGCCGCCGGCCCTCGCGGTCGAGCTCGTCGAGCAGCCGCTCGAGCGCATCGATCCGCATCCCCTCCTCGTCGATCTCGATCTGGCGGGTGTCGGCCTGGTAGGAGCAGAAGGTCGGCACCGCGCCCGGGTAGGTCGGCCCCTCGGCGATGACGACGTCGCCGGGGTCGAGCAGCGCCTTGCAGATCAGGTCGATCGCCTGCTGGCCGCCGGTCGTGACGAGGATGTCGTCGCGGCCGGGATCCATCCCCTCCGCCCGCATCACCTCGGCGATCACGTCCTTGGTCTCACCGAAGCCGTCGGTCGGCCCGTACTGCAGCGCCCGGGCGGCGTTCTCCTGCGCGATCCTGGTCATCTGCGCGGCGAACGACTCGGGTGGGAAGGTCGAGGTGTCCGGCAGCCCGCCGGCGAGCGAGATCACCTCCGGCCGCGCGGTGACCGCCATCAGGTCGCGCATCGCCGAGGAGCGCATCACGCGCGTCCGCGCCGCGAACAGCCCCGCGTAGCGCTCCAGGTCGCTGCTCGTCGTGTGCGGGCGGCGGTGCCGGCCGGCCTCGGTCGCGGGACCGTCGCCGGCGCGATCGTGCTCGGCCGGGTCCATGCCGGGAAGGTAGTCAGTAGCCGCTGTCGTGGTCGCCGCGATCGGGCCGCGATGAACTAGCCTGCCCGCTCGATGGACCTGTTGCTCGCGATCTGCCAGGGCCTGGGGCTGGCGCTCGCGGTCGGCATCGGCGGTCCGATCGCGGCGCTGTTCGCGGCGATGATGGGCAGCCTCAAGGTCGGCTTCAACCCCGAGCACACCGACTACAGCTTCGTCACCGCGACCTGGTTCCTGGTCACCCTGCTGGCGATCGTCGTGATCGTCGTCCTCGCCCGCGGCCGCGAGCTCGCGCGGGCGCCGGTGCTGCTGCTGCTCGCCGCGATCGGCGCGGTCGTCTTCGCCGCCTCGCTGGCCGAGGAGGGGTACGCGGCGTGGCCGGGGCTCGTCGCCGGCGTGCTCGTCGCCGGCGCCACGGCGCTCGTCGCCGGCGACATCCTCGACGGCGCGATCCGCCGCGCCAAGGCCGCCGGCGCCGGCCGCGGCGGCCTTGGCCGCGACGCCGGCGATGGCAGGACGACGGCCGAGGCCGATGCCGCCAACGCGCTCGTCGTCGGCTTCACGGTCGCCGGCGTGGTCGTCGCCGCGCTCGCCCTGCTCGTGCCGCCGGTCTCGGTCGTCGTCGCGCTGGCGCTCGTCGTCCTCGCGCTCGGCCGCCGCCGCCGGGCGGGCGAGAAGTACGAGGGCCTGCGCGTCCTCCGCTAGCCGCGCCGCCCGGCTCTGGCAACCTTGGGGCGGATGGCTCCCCGCCGCCCCGGTCCCGGTGGTCAGCGCAAGCTGATCCTCGTCGTCGTCGACTCGCTGCGCAGCGACATGCTCCTGCGCACGGTCGCCGCCGGCGACGCGCCGACGTTCGGGAAGCTGCTCGACCGCGGCGAGCTCGTGCCCGACTGCGTCTCCTCGTTCCCCTCGGTGACGCCGGTCTGCACCGCGGAGATCACCACCGGCGTGCGCCCCGACCGGCACCAGATCCCGGGCATGAACTGGTACCGGCGGGCCGAGCAGCGCTACGTCGAGTACGGCTCGTCGTTCGAGGCGACGCGGGCCTTCGGGCTGTTCCGCTCGCTCTACGACACCGTCTACAACCTCAACATGGGCCACCTCAACCACGAGGCGCTGACCTGCTTCGAGCGGCTCGGGGACGCCGGCCTGCGCACCGCCTGCACGCCGTTTCTGATCTACCGCGGCCGCACCAGGCACGAGGTCGGGCTCGAGGGCCTGCTCAAGGCGGCGGCCTCGGCGGCCAAGTTCCACCACGCGGTCTGGGGGCCGGACGAGCTCTTCTACGGCGAGCTCTACTCCTCGCGCAAGGTCGACTGCAAGCCGACGCTGGCGCGCCCGGCGACCCGCGACGCCTACTCGGCCTGCGTCGGCCGCGACCTGGTCGAGCACGACCGCTACGACTTCATGCTGTTCTCGCTGCCCGACAACGACTACTACTCGCACCGCGACGGGCCCGAGCGGACGCAGGAGTCGATCGCGCTGGCCGACGACGCGCTCGCCGAGCTCGTCGACGCCCACGGCGGCATCGACCCGTTCCTCGAGGCGAACGGCGTGATCGTCGTCGCCGATCACGCGCAGAGCGCCGTCAACCGGCCGCTGCCGCTGGCCGCCGGCCTCGGCGGCCACTGGGAGGTGCTGCGGCCGAACGCCGAGCTCGACCGGGCCCGGCACGAGATCGCGGTCGGGCCGAGCGGCCGCGGGGCGGGGGTCTGGATCCTCGCCGAGCCCGGCGCCGGGCACGACCGGCTCGCCTCCCAGGTCCGGCGTTATGTCAACCGCAACCTCGGCCGGCAGGTCGAGCTGATCGCCTGGCTCGAGTGCGGCGGCGAGCAGGCGGCGGTGCGCCGCGGCGAGCGCGAGCTGCGGTTCGCGCCGGGCGGCGACGTCGTCGATCGCCGCGGCGCCGGCTGGTCGCTGGCGGGCGAGCTCGAGGCGCTGGACGCGACCGTCGAGGACGGCCGCTTCGAGGCCGGCGCCTACCCCGACGCGCTCGCGCGGCTGTGGGCGGCGCTGCGCAACCCGAACGCCGCCGACCTGCTGCTCAGCCTCGCGCCCGGCTGGGAGTGCGTCGACTGGGGCGGCATCACCCACACGCCGGGTGGCAGCCATGGGTCGCTGCGGGCCGAGGACTCGCTCGGGACGCTGCTCACCGTCGGCCTCGAGGGCACCTCGCCGGAGCGCGAGCAGTGGGCGATCAGCGACGTCGCCGGGCTGATCGACTCCCACTTCGGGATCGGCAGCGGGCCGGCGGCGCCGCGCGCCGTGACGTCCGCCGCCGGCTGAGCCATCTACGATCGTCGCGATGAGCGCGACCGAGACGCCCGAGCGGGCGGAGCACAAGCGCGCTCGGGACCGATGGGACCAGGCCGCCGACCGGGCCTGGGCGATCGTGCGGCGGATCCATCTCGGCACCCGCAAGCCGACCAACTGGCTGCAGCTGTTCCACTTCGCGGTCGTCGGCGGCAGCGGCTACGTCGTCAACCTCGTCGTCTTCTCGCTGCTCGCCGGCGGCGCCGGGATCAACCACCTGCTCGCCGCGGTCGGCGCCTTCGTCGTCGCGGTCAGCAACAACTTCCTGCTCAACCGCCACTGGACCTTCCGGCACCAGTGGTCGTCCGAGTCCCGCGCCGGCTTCCAGGCCGCCCGCTTCTTCGCCGTCAGCGTCGTCGGGCTCGGCGTCAACCTCGTCGCCCTCGAGCTGCTCGTCAGCAGCGCCGGGCTCGCCGAGCTGCCGGCCCAGGCGATCGCCGTCGCCGTCGCCACCCCGGTCAACTTCATCGGCAACAAGCTCTGGACCTTCGACCGCTGAGCAGATCCCCCGCGATGGCTGTGATCCGCGTCGGCGGGCTGAGGCGGGCCGGCTCGCTCCGCCGGCCGTGCGCGCTCGCGCCGGCGCTCGCGGGCCCGTTGCTGGTCGCGGTCGCCCTGGCGCTGCTGCCGGGGACCGCGCAGGCGACCGATGCGAAGCCGGCGGCCACCGCGACCGCGACGGCGGCGACGCCGACGCCGAGCGGGCTGCCGGACACGCCGCAGGGCTACAAGGTCGATGCTGCCGCGGCGCTGGCGGCCGCCGACGTCGACCCGAAGGTCGAGCAGCGCCGGGCCGAGCTCGGCCGCAACCAGTATCTGACCGCCTCGCTCGAGTCGAAGCCGGTCAACACCTGGGAGGTCTCCTATTACGTCGACGGCGATAAGCGCAACCTCGTCGTCGTCGACGGCACCAGCGGCGAGGTGATCGAGTCGTGGACGGGCTCGGCGGTGAGCTGGCCGATGGCGCGCGGCAAGGAGGGCCAGTTCGGCCACCTGCTCAACGCGCCCTGGGTCTGGGGCCCGCTCGCGGCGATCTTCCTGCTCTGCCTGCTCGACTTCCGGCGGCTGCGCAAGTGGGTCCACCTCGACCTGCTCGTGCTGCTCTCCTTCGGCGTCAGCCAGGCCTACTTCAACGCCGCCGAGATCGGCGTCTCGGTGCCGCTCTACTACCCGCCGCTGATCTACCTGCTGCTGCGCCTGCTGTCGATCGGATTCCGCGGCACCGGGACCGCGGGCGGCGCCCGCGAGGGCCTGCGCCCGTCGGCCCCGCGCTGGCTTCTGATCGGGCTCGCGGTCGGGCTCGTGGTGGCGCGGATCGCCGCCAACATGGCCGACTCCGGCGTCATCGACGTCGGTTACGCGGGCGTGATCGGCGCCGACAAGATCACCGACGCGAGGCCGATCTACGGCGCCGACTCGTTTCCCGACGACAACCGGACCGGCGACACCTACGGACCCGCCAACTACTTCGCCTACGTCCCGTTCGAGCAGCTGTTCGGGTGGAGCGGCAGCTGGGACGACCTGCCCGCCGCCCACGCCGCCGCGGTCAGCTTCGATCTGGCGACGATCGTCGGCCTCTACGCGCTCGGCGCCGCCGTGACCAGGCGCCGGCGGGAGGGGCTGGCGGGGATCGACCCCCCGCCTCGTACCGCTGGGTACTCAGCGCCGCCCGACGGCTCGCGCCGCGCCGCCGGCGAGCCCGCCGATGCCCGCGACGCCCCGTCCCGCGCCGACCACCCGCTTGCCGGCGCGATCGCGCCCTCCACCGGCACCGCTCCGCCCGCCGCCGCGCCCGATCGCCCGGGTACCCGGCGGTACCACGGCGCCGAGCGAAGATCCCGCGGCCGGCGCCTCATCGCGGCGCTGCGGGCGATCTCGCCCGCCCGCGACGAGAACGCGCTCGGGCTCGTGCTCGCGTTCGCCTGGCTCGCCTACCCGTACTCCGACTTCGCCCTGCAGAGCAACTCCAACGACGCGCTGATCAGCGCCCTGCTCGTCTGGGCGCTCGTCCTGTTCGCCTCGCCGCTCGCCCGCGGGGCGCTGCTCGGAACCGCGGCGCTGGCCAAGTTCGCGCCGCTGGCGCTGGCGCCGCTGTTCGCCGCCGGCGAGCGCGGCCTCGGCCTGCGCCCGCCCGCCGCAGGCCGCTCGCGGCTGGCGGCGCTTCGCGGACCGGCCCTGTTCAGCGTCGCGTTCCTCGCCGCCGCCGCGCTCTTTCTCGCCCACCCGGCGGTCGATCCCGGGCTCGCCGAGTTCTACGACCGAACGGTCAAGAGCCAGCTCGACCGGGACAGCCCGTTCAGCATCTGGGGCCAGGCCGATCTCGGCTGGCTGCAGACGATCGTCAAGGCCGCGACCGCGGCGCTGGCGGTCCTCGTCGCCTTCGTTCCCCGGACCCGCACGCTGGCTCAGGTCGCGGCGCTCGGCGGCGCGGTGATGATCGCCGTCGAGCTCACGCTCGAGCACTGGTTCTACCTCTACATCCCCTGGTTCCTGCCGCTGCTGCTGGCGGCGATCGCGGTGACCGCGCTCAGCGCCCGTTCGCCCGATTGATCACGGCGACGACCTTGCCGGTGAAGTAGGGCGAGAACAGCACGTTCTTGGGCCGGTTGTAGCCGAAGCTGGTGACGCCGTTGACGTAGGCGTCGCCGTCGCCGTCGCGGATCGTCCAGCCGCCGCCGCTGGAGCCGCCGCCCATGTCGCAGCCGATCCCGGTGTCGGGCTTGCCGCGCGAGCGGTCGAACGGATCAGCGCCGATGCTCGCCGACACGCAGCTCCACATCAGCTCGGTGCGGCCGCGGTTGAACGGGTAGCCGATCGCCTGAAAGAGCTGCGCGCGGGGCTGGTTCCAGGCCAGCCCCGACTCGCCGACGACCTCGCCGACCGGCGCGCTCGGCGAGGCGAGCTTGACCGCGCCGTAGTCGCCGTGGAAGTTCTCGCGGTGGGCCCAGCCGCCGGTCGTCGCCATCCGCGTCGCCTTCCAGGTGCCGAACGGGCGCTCGCCCCGCAGGTAGGCGGGGACGAAGATGATGTGTCGGGCCCAGCCCGCGCCGCGCTCGTGCACGCAGTGGCCCGCGGTCAGCACGATGCTGCGCGAGGGGCTGTTGACCACCGTCGCCGAGCACGAGTACGGGCCGCCCGGCCGGAACGCCCCGTAGAGCCTGCCGTTGGTCCGGTAGGGATAGGTCGTCATCGTCGCCGGCGCGACCTGGCCGCTCTCGTACGGGGGCACCGAGATCCGGGCGGCGAGCGCCGGCGGCCGCGGCGGCCGCGAGCTCGCCGGTTCGATCACGGCGGGACCGGCGGCGGCGCCCATCGTGCCGGGGACCGCCCGGCGCGGCGCGGCGCGGCGCGGGTGCAGGATCGGCGCCGCCCGGATCCGCTCCGGCGTCCAGTACTCGCGGGCGGAGCGGCCGCCCGCCGCCGGCTCATGAACGACCGGCGCGGCCGCCGCCGGCGCCGCGGCGAGCAGCGCCGCCGTCGCGGCGAGGCAGCCGGCGGCGAGGCAAAGGGCGATCAGCCGGCGCCTCAGCGGCGGCTTCCGGTCGCCCCCGGATCGGTCGGAGGGATCGGATCGAGGGGCTGCAGCTCGCTTCCGTTCCATGAGTAGCGAACGGAAGTTCTACCATCGGAGGGGCAGCAGTCCGGGTCCGCGGGACCGTAGATCCCGTAGGAGACCTTGGTCTCGGTGTCGGTCGAGGAGACGATCTCGATGTCGCCGCTGGGGTCGGCGGTGTCGGTGCCGATGTAGTCGCCGTCGACGAAGAAGAAGACCATCTCGCCGCCGGCGCCGGCGCCGACCAGGGCGCCGAGCGTGTTGTCCGGGTTGAAGTCGCTGCTGTCCTCGACGTCGAAGCCCTCGGCGGCGACGCGCGCGACCGCGGCGTCGACGGTGGCCCCGGAGGAGTCGGAGGAGCCGGACGTCGAGCCGTTGGCGCTGGTCTCGGTCACCGTCGTCGTCCGCTTGCCGTTGCCGCGTTGCACGACGGTCTTCTGCGGGGCATCGTCGCCCGATCGGCTCGAGGCGAGCAGCGCCGCCGCCGCGATCAACCCGGCGGCGATCAGCGCGATCGCGGCGCCGGCCAGGAAGCGGCCGCGGTGCGGCCGGTCGCGGCCCTGATCCGCGCGTTGCGGCGGCCGCGGGCGCGGCACCGTCGGCGGCGGCGGCGGGCTCGCGGGCGGTGGCGGCAAGGGCTGGTCGGGCACCGTTGCCGCGGCGCCGGGGCGCCGCGTGGGAGCGGCATCGCCGACCCCGACGGCGCGCTCGGCGGCGGGCTCGCGGCCGGCGAGCAGGGCGCGGGCAGCGCGGCCGAGATCGCCGGCCGAGGGGAAGCGGTCGTCGGGCCGCTTCGCCAGCGCCCGCTGCACGACCGGGGTCAGCGCCGCCGCGTCGCGTCCCAGCGCCGGGCTGATCGGCCTGACCTCACCGTGGACGTGGCCGAACATCTTCGCCGGCCCCTCGTCGCCGGGGAACGGGACCTCGCCGGTGACCGTCTCATAGAGCAGGCAGCCGAGCGCGTAGACGTCGGTGCGGGCATCGACCGGCAGGCCCTGGAGCTGCTCGGGGGCGACGTAGTCGAGCGTGCCGACGAAGTGGCCGGTCTCGGTCATGTTCGTCGTCGCGGCCGCCGAGCGGGCGACGCCGAAGTCCGTGATCAGCGCCCGCGGCGCGCCGTCGCGCTCGCTGATCAGGACGTTGGCGGGCTTGACGTCGCGGTGGACGAGGCCGGCGGCGTGGACCGCGTCAAGCCCGGCGGCGGCGCCCTCGAGCAGCGTCACCGCGCGCTCGGGATCGAGCCGGCCGCGGGCGACGATCTCCGACCGCAGGTCGTGCCCGTCGATGAACTGCATCACCAGATACAGCGTCCCCTCGCGCTCGCGCGCCTCGTAGATCGAGACGACGTTGGGGTCCTCGATCCGGGCCGCCGTCCGCGACTCAGACCGGAACCGCTGCCGGTAGGCGTCGTCGGTGGAGAGGTCGGGGCGGATCAGCTTCAGCGCCACGACGCGGTCGAGCTCGACGTCGCGGGCGCGGTAGACGACGCCCATGCCGCCGCGGGCGAGCTCGCCCTCGATCACGTAGCCGGCGAACGTGTCGCCGATCCGCGGCTGCTCTGCTCCCCCCATCTGCGCACAGCATAGGATCGCAGCGTGGACGACCTCGGCGACCCCTCCTCCTACATCGCGCTCGCGCCCGGCACCCCGGTCTTCAGCAGCGACGGCCGCGAGCTCGGCCGGGTCGAGCACGTGCTCGCCGACGTCGAGAAGGACATCTTCGACGGCATCGTCCTCGACACCAGCCGGCTGCCCGGCGGCCACCGCTTCGCCGACGCGCCCGAGGTCGATCGGATCTACGAGCGCGGCGTCGTGCTCGCGATCAGCGGCGCCGAGGCCGAGGCGCTGCCGGAGCCCGAGCGGCACGCGGCGGCGCTCGAGACCGGCCCCGACGACACCGTGCCCGACGACCTCGGCGACAAGCTGCGCCGCGCCTGGCAGCGGATCAAGGGCGACGGCTGAGCGCCGCCGCCGATCACGACGCTCAGGTCAGCGCCGCGATCCGCTCGACCAGCCGCGAGTGGCGCTCGGCGGCGTCGGCGTTGGCGAGCGCGCGGTCGAGCGCGCGGCGGTCGCCGGCGAGCACGCAGAGCCGCTGCGCCCGGGTGACCGCGGTGTAGAGCAGGTTGCGGGAGAGCAGCATCGGCGCGTGCGAGCTGTGCAGGACGACGATCACCGCCGGCAGCTCGAACCCCTGCGCCTTGTGGACCGAGGTGCAGAAGCCGCCGCGCAGCGCCCGCGCCTCGCGGAACGGCAGCGAGATCACCTCGCCGAGGTCGTTCTCGAGCCAGAGCTCGGCGTCGCTCTCGTCGGCGGAGTCGACGACGAACATCGTCCCGTTGGCGATCGCGTGGTCGGGCAGCGAGCGGGTCGTGATCAGCTTCTCGCCGACCCGGAAGCGGCCCTCGCAGACGCGCTCGGCCGAGCCGCAGAGCGCGTCGCGCATCCGCCGGTGCAGGGTGTCGATCCCGGCCGCCCCCTTGTACTGGGGCGCGAGCAGCTGCACCTGGCGCACGGGATCGAGCCCGAACTCGTTCGGGATCCGCTCGGTCGCGATCGTGATCACGTCGTCGCTGAGGTCGGCGGCGCTCGATCGGAAGTGGATGAAGAAGTCGCGGACCTCCTCCTCGCGCGGTTCGCGGCGCGGCGCCCGGCCGCCCCGGATCGCGTGCGCGGCGCCGACGATCATCGACCGCCGCGCCTGCCGGAAGACGTGCTCGAGCCGTACCGTCGGCGCGATCCCGGACTCGATCAGCTCGCAGAACGGCTTGCCGGGCCCGACCGGGGGAAGCTGGTCGACGTCGCCGATCAGGACGAGATGGGCCTCGGGGCCGACCGCCGCCAGCAGCGCCCGGCAGATCTCCAGCGACAGCATCGACGCCTCGTCGACGATCACCAGGTCGGCCTCGATCGGCGCGTCCTCGTCGCGGCCGGGGATCTCGCCGGGGATCCATTCCAGCGCCTTGTGGATCGTCGTCGCCGCGGCGCCGTCGGTCGCCTCGGTCAGCCGCCGCGCCGCGCGACCGGTCGGCGCCAGCAGCCGCAGCGACAGCTCGCGAGCCTCGCACATCAGCGCCAGCGCCTTGGTCAGGTGCGTCTTGCCGGTGCCGGGGCCGCCGGTGATCACCGACAGCCTGCGGGTGAGCGCGGCCGTGACCGCCGCGCGCTGCTGCTCGGTCAGCTCGTAGCCGCCGAGCTCGGACTCGATCGGCGGCCTGCTCCAGGCGGGGTCGGCGCGTGACATCCGCGCGAACCGCGCCGCCAGCCAGCGCTCGGCCGCGAACGTCGGGCCGCGGTAGATCCGCGGATCGTCGAGGCTCAGCGTCTCCGCCTCCTCGACCCGCAGCTCCGGCGCCGCCCGCAGCTCCGCCATCGACGGCTCGGCGCCGTCGAGCAGCTCGCGGGTGATCTCGATCAGCTCGCCGCGGGGGAGGTGGGTGTGGCCCCTGCCCTCGGCCTCGCGCAGCGCGTGCACGGCGGCGGCCCGGATCCGTCGCTGCGAGTCGGGCGCGGTGCCGGTCGCGAGCGCGACCCGGTCGGCGCCGAGGAAGCCGATGCCGGCGATCTCGGTCAGCGAGTAGGGATCGTCGCGAACCTCCTCGACCGCGTGGATACCGTGGATCGCGATCAGCTCGGCGACGTGGCGCGCGAGCCCGTGCGGGGCGAGCAACGCGTACAGCCGCCGCTCCGCCCGCCGGTTCGCCCACTCCTCGGCCGCCGCCGCCGCGGTCGCGTCGCTGACCCCGCGGATCGAGCGGAGCTCGGCCTCGGGATCGCGGTCGATCGCCTCGAATACGTCGCTGCCGTGACGCTCGATCAGTTGATCGGCGCGTTTGCCGCCGATCCCCGGGATCGTCTTCAGGTAGCGGCGGATCCCCTCGATCCCGTCCGGGTCGAGCGGCTCGGCCTCGCGGGCGGCGAGCTGCAGCCCGTGCTTGTGGTGCAGCTCGAAGGTCCCCACCAGCCGCGCCCGCGCGTCGCGCTCGAGGTGCCCGAGCGGGCCCACGGCGACGATCTCGGTCCCGTCCTCGAGCTCGATCTCGACGACCGCGAACTGGCCGTCGTCGGAGCACCAGCGCAGCCGGCGGACCGCGACCGCGCCCTCGAACTCGTCGCCGGCCGCCGGCCCCGCGTCGAGGAGCGGTTCCTGCTCTGTCGCCGCCGCGCTCATGATGCACCACCCAAGTTAAGGAGCGAACCGGCGTTCGCGCCCCGGCGGCGGCAAACGCGATTGACGGTCGCGATCGCCGGGCAAGCGGGTGGGCGTGGGTCGCAGGCGCGACAGGCTCGAAGGCAAGGTCGTCGTCCTCACCGGCGCCTCGGCCGGGGTCGGGCGCGCGACCGCCCGCGAGCTCGCCGCCCGCGGCGCCCGGCTGGCGCTGCTGGCGCGCGCGGGCGAGGGCCTCGAGGCGGCGCGGGCCGAGGCGGAGGCCACCGGGACGGAGGCGATCGCGGTCCCGACCGACGTCGCCGACGCGCAGCAGGTCGAGGCCGCCGCCGTGCGGGCCGAGGCCGATCTCGGCCCGATCGACATCTGGATCAACGACGCGATGGCGACGATCTTCGCCCGCGTCTGGGAGATCGAGCCGGCCGAGATCCGCCGCGCGACCGAGGTCACCTATCTCGGCGCCGTTCACGGCACGATCAGCGCGCTGCGGCGGATGCGGCCGCGCGACCACGGCCGGATCATCCAGGTCGGCTCGGCGCTCTCCTATCGCGGCATCCCGCTGCAGAGCGCCTACTGCGGGGCCAAGCACGCGCTGCGCGGGTTCACCGACTCGCTGCGCTGCGAGCTGCTCGACGAGCGCTCGCAGGTCGGGCTGACGATGGTCCAGCTGCCGGGCCTGAACACGCCGCAGTTCTCCTGGGTGCGGACGCGCGGGATCAGGCGCACGCCGCGCCCGGTCCCGCCCGTCTACGAGCCCGAGATCGCGGCCCGCGGCATCGTCCTCGCCGCGACCAGCCGCCGCCCCCGCCGCGAGGTCTGGGTCGGCGGCTCGACGGTCGCCACGATCATCGGCAACAAGCTCGCGCCCGGGGTCGCCGATCGCTACCTGGGTCGCACCAACGTCGAGGCCCAGCAGACCGACCATCCCGTGCTGCCCGACCGCCGCGACTACCTGTTCGAGCCGCTGCCCGCCGACCGCGGCGCCCACGGCAGCTTCGATGACGAGTCGAAGACGCGCTCGCCGCAGCTGTTCGCCTCCGCGCACCGCGGGGCGTTGCTGGCGGCGCTCGCCTTCGGCGCCGGAGCCGGCGCCGGCGCGGCGGCCCTGGCCCGAAAACGATTTTGAGCGGGTCCGCAGCCGGGTAGCCGACCGACGTACACCGGAAGCCGCGAACGCGAAGGAGCCCGATGCCCAACCTCGTCGCCGATCAGATGCTGGAGCGCCTCCAAAGCTGGGGGGTGAAGCGGATCTACGGCTACCCGGGCGACGGGATCAACGGGATCATGGGCGCCCTCGACCGCGCCGCGGGCGAGATCGAGTTCGTCCAGGCCCGGCACGAGGAGATGGCGGCGTTCATGGCCAGCGCCCACGCCAAGTTCAGCGGCGAGGTCGGCGTCTGCCTGGCGACCAGCGGCCCCGGCGCGATCCACCTGCTCAACGGCCTCTACGACGCCAAGCTCGACCACCAGCCGGTGGTCGCGATCGTCGGCCAGCAGGCCCGCCTCGCGCTCGGCGGCAACTACCAGCAGGAGGTCGACCTCGGGGCGCTGTTCAAGGACGTCGCCCACGAGTACGTGCACATGGCGACCGCGCCCGGGCAGATGCGCCACCTGGTCGACCGCGCCGTCCGGATCGCCGCCGCCGAGCGCACCGTCACCTGCCTGATCGTCCCCAACGACCTGCAGGAGGAGCCGGCCGAGGAGCAGCAGCCCCGCGAGCACGGCACCGTCCACTCCGGACTCCACCTCGGGACGCCGCGCGTGATCCCGCCCGACGACGAGCTCAGGCGCGCGGCCGAGGTCCTCAACTCCGGCGAGCGCGTGGCGATGCTGGTCGGCGCCGGCGCGCTCGGCGCCGCGCCCGAGGTGACCGAGGTCGCCGACGTGCTCGGCGCCGGCGTCGCCAAGGCGCTGCTCGGCAAGGCGACGCTGCCCGACGACGCGCCCTGGGTCACCGGCTCGATCGGGCTGCTCGGCACGCGGCCGAGCTGGGATCTGATGACGGGCTGCGACACGCTGCTGATGGTCGGCTCGAGCTTCCCCTACTCCGAGTTCCTGCCCGAGGAGGGCCAGGCGCGCGGCGTCCAGATCGACATCGACGGCCGCATGATCGGGATCCGCTACCCGATGGAGGTGAACCTCGTCGGCGACTCGGCCGAGGCGCTGCGGGCGCTGCTGCCGCTGCTCGAGCGCAAGGGCGACCGTTCCTGGCGCGAGCAGATCGAGTCCGGCGTCGGCCAATGGTGGCGGCTGATCGAGGAGCGGGCGATGCAGGACGCCGACCCGCTGAACCCGCAGCGGGTCTTCTGGGAGCTCTCCTCGCGCCTCCCCGACGGCGCGATCATCTCCTCCGACTCGGGCTCGTCGGCGAACTGGTTCGCGCGCGACGTCAAGCTCCGCGAGGGCATGATGGCGTCGCTGTCGGGGACGCTGGCGACGATGGGGCCCGGCGTCCCCTACGCGATCGCGGCGAAGTTCACCCACCCGGGCCGGCCCGCGATCGCGCTCGTCGGCGACGGCGCGATGCAGATGAACGGCAACGCCGAGCTGCTGACCGTCGCCAAGTACTGGCAGCGCTGGAGCGACCCGCGGCTGATCGTGCTCGTGCTCAACAACCGCGACCTCAACCAGGTCACCTGGGAGCAGCGCGCGATGGAGGGCAACCCGAAGTACGAGGGCTCGCAGCAGATCCCCGACTTCCACTACGCCGAGTACGCCGAGCTGATCGGCCTCAGGGGGATCCGGGTCGACGCCCCCGACGACGTCGGGCCGGCCTGGGAGCGGGCGCTCGCCGCCGACCGCCCGGTCGTGCTCGAGGCGGTAACCGATCCCGAGGTACCGCCGCTGCCGCCACACATCACGCTCGAGCAGGCGCGGGCGTTCGCTTCGGCGCTGGCGAAGGGCGACCCGAACAGCGGCCGGATCATCCGCCAGTCGATGAAGCAGAAGCTCGAGGAGTTCCTGCCCGGCCGATGAGCGCGACCGCCGTCAAGCCCGAGGCGCCGGTCGAGTCGCTGGCGGTCGCCGCCTACGCGGTTCCGACCGACGCCCCCGAGGGCGACGGGACGCTGCGCTGGGATGCGACGACGATGGTCGCCGTCCACGCCGCCGGCGGCGGCGAGACCGGCTTCGGCCTCACCTACGCGGACCGCGCGACGGCGACGCTGATCGCCACCAAGCTCGCCGACGCCGTCAGCGGCTGCGACGCGCTCGCCCCGCCCGCGGCCTGGGAGCGGATGGTCGTCGAGACCCGCAACCTCGGCCGCCCCGGGATCACCTCGATGGCGATCGCCGCCGTCGACCTGGCGCTCTGGGACCTGAAGGCGAGGCTGCACGGGGTCGCGCTCTGCACCCTGCTCGGGCCGCAGCGGCGCGCCGTGCCCCTCTACGGCAGCGGCGGCTTCACGACCTACTCGACCGAGCGCCTCGTCGCGCAGCTCGAGGGATGGGCCGGGCAGGGCTTCGAGCGGGTGAAGATGAAGATCGGCAGCGACCCCGGCGAGGACCCGGCGCGGGCGGCCGCCGTCCGCGCGGCGATCGGCCCCGACGTCGAGCTGTTCGTCGACGCCAACGGCGCCCACGACCGCAAGCGCGCCCTGCTCGCGGCCGAGCGGCTGCGGGCTGTGGCCGACGTCAGCTGGTTCGAGGAGCCGGTCTCCTCCGACGACCTCGAGGGGCTGCGGCTGCTCCGCGACCGTGCCCCGGCCGGGATCGCGATCGCCGCCGGCGAGTATGGCTACGACCTCCCCTACTTCCGGCGGATGCTCGAGGCGGGCGCCGTCGACGTGCTCCAGGCCGACGTGACCCGCTGCGCCGGGATCACCGAGCTGCTGCGGATCGACGGCCTCTGCCGCGCGGCGGGCGTGCCGCTGTCGCTGCACTGCGGCCCGGCGATGCACGCGCACCCGGCCTGCGCGCTCGACTCGCTCGCCCACCTCGAGTACTTCCACGACCACGTCCGGATCGAGTCGATGCTGCTCGACGGCCTGCCGGAGCTGCGCGACGGGGCGCTGTGGCCGGACCGCGACCGGCCCGGCAACGGGCTCGAGCTGAAGCGATCCGACGCCGAGGGGTTCGAGGTCCGGTGAGCGGCCGCCGCAAGCGTCGAGGGATCGGCCTGCTGCGGGCGGCCGTCGCGACCCCGCGCCGCCGCGCCGCCGCTGTTGCCGTCGCCCGGCTCGGCGCCGCGGCCCTGGCGCCGCGACCGCGCCGGCCGCGGCTCTCGCAGGCGCTCTGGAACCTCCGCCACGGGCGCGCCCAGGGAATGCTGTCGGCGGCCACGGCCGGCGCCGCGGCACCGCTCGGGCTCGAGGTCTACCTCAACCACTACCAGGGCTCGTTCGGCAACAAGTGGATGTGGTCGCCGGTCGCCCTGACGCCGCCGCTGGTCGCCGCCGGGATCGCCGGCGCCCGCTCCGAGCGCGCCGCCCACACCTGGCTGCCGCTCTGCTCGGGCCTGCTGGCGATCAACGGGATCCTCGGCACCTACTTCCACGGCCGCGGCATCGCCCGCAAGCCGGGCGGCTTCGGCGAGGCCACCTACAACCTCGTCCAGGGGCCGCCGCTGCTCGCCCCCGGCTCGCTCTCGATGGTCGGCTCGATCGGCCTGGTCGCCTCGGTGATGCGACGGGAGAAGTGGTGAGCGGCGACCACGACTTCCGCCGCGCCGAGCACCTTCCGCACAACCGCGGCGGCAAGGAGCCCGCCGACCCGTTCGAGCTGCCGCGCCAGCGTCGCGGTCGGACGCCGCAGATGCACGGGCGCTACCCCGACCACGACGTGATGGCGCAGGCGCCGCACTGGGATCCGGTGACCCGTGAGCTGATCGAGCGCCGCGAGCGCGAGGTGCCGCCGCTCGAGTTCTTCTCCGAGGCCGAGGCGCGGACGCTGGTCCCGTTCTGCGACGACGTCACCGCCCAGGACGCCGAGCCGCGGATCCCGGTGCTGGCGATGGTCGACCAGAAGCTCGCCGCCGGCAAGCTCGACGGCTTCCGCTACGCCGACATGCCGGCCGACGACGAGACCTGGCGCCGGGTCGCGGCCGGGCTCGACGCCGCCGCCCGCGACCGCGGCGCGGAGAGCTACGGGGAGGCGGACGCCGACCTTCGACTCGAGATCTGCGCCGACTTCGCCGCCGGCGAGCTCGCCGGCGGCCCCTGGGAGAGCCTCAGCTGCTCGCGCGCCTGGAGCGTCGTCATGCGCGCCGTCCTCGCCGCCTTCTACTCGCACCCGTGGGCCTGGAACGAGATCGGCTTCGGCGGGCCCGCCTATCCCCGCGGCTACATCCGGCTCGCGCCGGGCGAGCGCGAGCCGCACGAGGGCGAGGAGGCCGGCGGCGAGAACCCGGTCCGCGCCGTCGCCGCGCGGGGGATGCCTTGAGGGGCCCGCTCCGGACCCTCGCCAAGGGCGCGATCGGACCGCGCGACAACGAGTCGCGCAACCTGCTCGACCCGCAGCGCCGGGCGCTGCCCGGGGTCGACTCGATGGCCCGCTACGCCGACGGCGACGAGGTTGATCTGGTGATCGTCGGCGCCGGCGCCGGCGGGTCGGTGCTGGCCCAGCGACTCGCGCGCCGCGGCTGGCGGATCGTGATCCTCGAGTCGGGGCCGTTCTGGGACCCCGACCGCGACTGGGTCTCCGACGAGGCCGGCGCGCACAAGCTCTACTGGACGGCGCAGCGCGTGATCGGCGGCGAGGATCCGGTCGAGCTCGGCAAGAACAACTCCGGCCACGGCGTCGGCGGCTCGATGGTCCACTACGCCGGCTACACGCCGCGCTTTCACCCCTCCGACTTCGAGACCCGGACCCGTGACGGCGTCGGTGCCGACTGGCCGATCTCCTACGAGGACCTCAGGCCGCACTACGAACGGGTCGAGGCCGAGCTGCCGGTCGCGGGCCAGGACTGGCCCTGGGGTGACCCGCACCGCTACCCGCACGCACCGCACCCGCTCGGCGGCGGCGCCCAGCGCGCCCGCCGCGGCGCCCGGGCGGCCGGGATCGAGATGCGGATCGGCCCGGTCGCGATCCCCAACGGCACCTTCGGCAACCGCCCGCACTGCATCTACCGCGGCTTCTGCCTGCAGGGCTGCAAGGTCAACGCGAAGGCCTCGCCGCTGGTCACCCACCTGCCGGACGCGATCGACCGCGGCGTCGAGGTGCGGGCCGACTCGCACGCGATCCGGATCGAGACCGAGGGCGACCGCGCCACCGGTGTCGCCTACGTCCGCGACGGCGAGACGCGGCTGCAGCGCGCGGCGCTGGTCGCGGTCGCCGGCTACTCGATCGAGACGCCGCGGCTGCTGCTCAACTCCGCCGGCGGCGCGTTCCCCGAGGGGATCGGCAACGGCGCCGACCAGGTCGGGCGCTACGTGATGGTCCAGGGCGCGCCCCAGGTCGCCGGCCGCTTCGGCGAGACGATGCGCATGTACAAGGCGCCGCCGCCGGAGATCTCCTCCGAGCAGTTCTACGAGACCGATCGGTCGCGCGGCTTCGCCCGCGGGTTCTCGATCCAGACCGTCGGGCCGCTGCCGATCGCCTGGGCCGAGCACGTCCTCGCCGACGGCCACTGGGGGGCGGCGCTGCGCGAGTACATGCGCGACTACAACCACTGGTCGACGCTCGGCGTCCTCAACGAGCTGCTGCCGCTGCCCGAGAACCGGGTCACGCTCGCCGACGAGAACGACGCCCACGGCGTGCCGGTGGCGCGGATGGACTACGCCCAGTGCCGCAACGACCGCGACAACATCGCCTACTCGAAGCGCGTGCTCGAGCGGATCTGGGAGGCAGCCGGCGCCCAGGACACGCTGACGATCGACCGCTACGCGCACCTCGTCGGCGGCTGCCGGATGGGCACCGATCCCGACGAGAGCGTGATCGACTCCGACCACCGGATCTGGGGCACCCGCAACGTCCTCGTCGCCGACGGCAGCGTGATGCCGACCCAGGGCAGCGCCAACCCGGCGCTGACGATCATGGCGCTCGCCTCGCGCCTCGCCGAGCGGCTGGCGGGCAAGCGCCTCGGCCCGGCCACCACCACCGCCCCGGCGAGCGCCTAGCGCGTCCCCGCGAGCGCCCGGCGCCGTCCCTCACCCGGCGCCGTCGGCCTCGGCCAGCGCCAGCACCGACTCGAGCAACGACAGGTGGGTCAGCGCCTGCGGGAAGTTGCCCAGCATCCGCCCGGCCGCGGGGTCGTACTCCTCCGAGAACAGCCCGACGTCGTTGGCGGTCGCCAGCGCCCGCTCGTGGACCCGGACGGCGTCCTCGCGCCGGCCCTGGCGCGCGTAGCACTCGGCGAGCCAGAAGCTGCAGGCGAGGAAGGCGCCCTCGCGCACGTCGAAGCCGTCGTCGGCGTCGTAGCGACGCAGCAGCCCGCCGTCGCCGAGCTGCTCCTCGATCGCCGGCGCGGTGCGCAGCATCCGCTCGTCGTCCCAGGCGCAGTAGCCGCTGATCGGCAGCCGCAGCAGCGCGGCGTCGAGATCGGCGCCGTCGAAGCGGCGCACGAAGACGCCGCGGTCGTGGTCGACGCCGTGCTCGTCGACGGCGGCGCGGATCTCCTCCCGCACCTGCCGCCAGCGCTCGGCCGGATGGTCGAAGCCGCGCTCGGCGGCGATCGTGAGCCCGCAATCGACCGCCGCCCAGCAGATCGCCTTCGAGTGCGTGTAGTGCGAGCGGTCGCGAACCTCCCAGAAGCCGGCATCGGGCTCGCGCCAGCGCTCGCAGGCGGCGTCGACGAGGTCGCGGAGGAAGTTCCAGAGCTCCTCGTCGACGCGCTCGCCGCGCTCGAGCGCCCTCCGGCTCGAGGCGAGGATGTGCCCGTAGGCGTCGAGCTGGAGCTGACCGGCGGCGGCGTTGCCGGCGCGCACCGGCCGCGCCCCGTCGAACCCGTCGAGGTGGTCGAGCTCGACCTCGGTCAGCCGGCGCTCGCCGCCGAGCCCGAACAGGACCTGCAGGTCGTCGGCGTGGCCGGCGGCGCTGCGCTCAATGAAGCGGCGGAACTGGCCCGCCTCGCGGTCGAAGCCGATCCGGGCCAGCGATCGGACCGCCAGCGTCGAGTCGCGGATCCAGCTGTAGCGGTAGTCCCAGTTGCGCTCGCCCCGGGCGCCGAGCCCCTCCGGCAGCGACGTCGTCGCCGCCGCGGCGATCGCGCCCGAGCTCGGGTTGCTGAGCGCCCGCAGCACCAGCGCCGCGCGCCGGGCCGCCTCCTCGTCGGGCCCGTCGAAGTCGAGTCCGTCCGACCATGCGCGCCAGCCCGCGACCGCGCGCTCGGCCCACTCATCGACGACCGCCGCCGTCGGCGCCAGCGGCGCCGCGCGGTCGATCTCCTCCGGCAGCTCGGAGCTGAGCGCGAGCCGCAGGCGCTCGCCCTCAGCGAGCCGGATCCGCGCCCGCAGGTCGTGGCGGCCGTCGAGCTCGAGCTCCCGGTCGGACCAGATCAGCAGCGCGTCGTTGCCGCCGGTGGCGCTGTGCAGGCCCTCGCCGTGGTCGCGGAGCCAGGGGCTGACGGCGCCGTAGTCGAAGCGAATCCGCAGCTCGACCTCGACCTCGGCCGCGCCGCCGACCGCCTCCGCGATCCGGATCAGCCGCGACGGCGAGGCGCGGGCGTCGTCGAGCGGGGCGAAGCCGTCGGTGAGGCGGATCTCGCCGCCGGCGCCGGCGAGCGTCGTCGCCAGGACCATCGTCCCGGCGACGTACTCGCGGCTCGCGGCGGCCGGATCGAACCGGCCGGCGGGGCGGATCGACAGGTGCCCGGCGGCCGGGTCGAGCAGGCGGCCGAAGCACGAGCCGCGGTCGAGCCGCGGCATGCAGCACCACTCGATCGCCCCGTAGCGCGAGGCGAGCGCGGCGCTGCGCCGGTCGCCGATCAACGCCAGGTCGGCGATCTGCAGATCCGGGGTCTCGCTCGAGTTCATCGCTGCCGTTGCGTTACCCGCCGCGAAGGCGGTTCAGCCACGACCCAACGGGAAACCGGGGAGCGTGGGCGAGCGGCTGCACCCGGCGCTGGCGGCGCGGATCGCGGCGGGCTCCGTACTGCTCGTGTGGCCCGGCCCGACCGCGCGGCTGCTCGCCGGCCGCGACGTCGCGTGCCGCTGGATCGTCGCGGCGCGCGTCCTCGGCGTCCGCCACCTGGGCGAGGCGATCGCGGTCAACATCCGCCCGAGCCCTGCCGCGACCCGCGTCGGCGCCGCCGTCGACGGCATCCACGCGCTGACGGCGCTCTGCTTCGGCCTCGCCTTCGCGGCCGACCGCCGGCTCACCTGGATCAACGCGATCACCGCCGCGGGCTTCGCCGCCGCCGGCTTCGATCACGCGCGCACGCTCGCCCGCGAGGGGGGCTGAGGAGATCCCGCGGCGTCGGCAGCGCACGCCGCCGCTCCGTATCGGCCCGCTTGCGGTCGACGGCGGCGCCCGACGTCCTGGACGCTGGGCGACTTGACCACGTCATCGGTGGCAAACTCGCCCCGCAGCCGCTCCGCCGCCCGCCCGACCCCCGGGCGCGGCGTACGCTCGGCCGCCGCCCTCACCGCCCCGAGACGTTGCGCTCGAGCCACTCGGCCAGCGCGGCGACGCCGGCGCGCTGGATCTCGCCGCCGCCGAGCTCGCCGAACGGCTCGCCGTCACCGCGCATCAGCATCAGCTTCCGCCTCTCGCCGGCCGTCGTCCGCAGCTTCAGCTCGATCGCCTTCCGCTCCATGTTGTCCGCGGTCGGCGCCGCCCCCCAGGTGCCGAGGCCACCCGCGCGGGCGCTCGCGATGTCCTCCGGTCGCAGCGACAGCGGCTCGCCGTCGGCGATGAACTCGTTGCCGCGCTTCATCCGCTGGATCACGATCCGGTCGTCGCCGACCGCCACGGTCACCATCCAGCCCTTCAGCCGCCGCTGCTCGGAGCCGACGCAGGCGCCGAGCAGCTCCTCGCCGTCGAGCAGTCCGGCGGCGAAGGGACGGAGCTCGGTCCCGAGGTCGGCCACCGGCTCAGTCGCGCTCGGGGCGGCGCCCGGCCCCCGGCGCCTGCTCGCGCTTGCCGCGGAGTGAACCCACCGCGCATGCAGGTTAGCCGCGGACGCCGGGCGCGCCGGACCTAACCTGCAGCGATCGCGCTCGCTCCCGCCCCCGCACCGAACTCACGCTCCTCCGCTGACGCGGGGCCGGCCGGCCTCTGGCAACCCTCCCCGGCCCGCTTCGCCCGGCTGATGCTCGGCCTGACGATCTTCGGCGCCGGCGAGGGGTCGCTGGTCGCCGCCGGGCTCGGCAACTCGCCCTGGACCGTGTTCGCGCAGGGGGTCTCGCTGCAGACGCCGCTGTCGATTGGCGCCGCCACGATCGCGATCTCGCTCGTCGTGCTGCTGCTCTGGTTCCCGTTGCGCCAGCGTCCCGGCCTCGGCACCGTCGTCAACGCGATCTGGATCGGCGTCGCGATCGAGGGCGCGCTCTGGGTGCTTCCCGACGATCCCGCCATCGGGTACCGCTGGCTGCTGATGCTCGGCGGCGTCGCTCTCGTCGCGCTCGGCAGCGGCTTCTATCTGACCGCCGCGCTCGGCCCGGGCCCGCGCGACGGCCTGATGACCGGCCTCCATCGCCGCACCGGGGCGTCGCTGCGGCTCGTCCGCGCCGCGATCGAGATCAGCGTGCTCGTCGCCGGCTACGCCCTCGGCGGCACCGTCGGCGTCGGCACCGTCGTCTTCGCGCTCGCGATCGGCCCCGGGGTGCAGCTCGCGGTCGAGCGGCTGTCGACGCCGGAGTGGCGGGCGCTCGAGCGACGGCGGCGCCGCACGGCGCCGCCGTCCCCCGTCGCTCAGAACAGGCTGTAGCTCTTCCTGCCGGCCGCGAAGCCGAAGCCGCTGCCGCCGGCGCCGTGGTGGACGCACCTGACCTTGCCCCTGACCAGCGGCTGCTTCTTCATCGCTGAAAAACCTACTCCCCAGCGGTGGCGGCGGGGCCGAGCCGGAGCCGCCCGGCGCCGAGCCGCCGCCGCGACGGGCCCCGGCGCTCGCAGGCTTTCGGCTTCCACGCCGTGCCGCCGCGGCGCTCAGAGGTTGGCGAGGCCGATCGCGAGCAGCGGGAACGTCGCCATGAACCCGATGAAGATCCCGACCTCCATGCCGGTTCTCGCGGTCGAGCTGATCGAGCGGCGGCCGAGATACGCCCCGAGCAGGCAGCCGATCACGACCGCGCCGATCGGGAACCAGAAGATCGCGTTCATGGCGTGCAGCCTATACGGGGCGTGCGGCTCACGGCAGCAACCGTTCGCGTAGCCCCGATGCTCTGGCGACCGGCCGCGTGATCGCGTCCCGTGCCGCCTCCGCCGAGGCGATCACGGTCACCCGCGCCCTGCTGCGCGTGATCGCCGTGTAGAGCAGCTCCCGGCTCAAGATCCGCGAGCTCTCCGGCGGCAGCAGCACGCTCACCGCCTCGAACTGCGAGCCCTGGCTCTTGTGGATCGTCATCGCGTAGACCGTCTCCACTGCGTCGAGTCGGGCGGGGCTCAGCTCGATGATCTCCGCGCCCCGCTGGAAGGCGGCCACGACTGAATCGTCGGGACGGCGCACGATGATTCCCGTGTCGCCGTTGTTCAGCTTCAGCTCGTAGTTGTTCTCGGTGACGAGGAGCGGTCGCCCCACGTACCAGCGGCCGTACGGCTCGAAGCCGCCGGCTTCCTCCGCCAGCCAGGCCTCCGCCTGCTGGTTCCAGCGCCGCACGCCGTACGGGCCTCGCCGGTGGGCGCAGAGGATGCGGTGGCGGCCGAGCGCCTCGAGCGCTCGCTTTGCGTCGCCCTTCGCCGCGGCCTCGAACGCCGCTCTTCCCGCGGCGACCGTCGCCTCCCGCACCGGCGCCAACTGCGCGGCGCTCGCCGGGTCGGCCGGGTCGGCGTCAATCCACCGCACCTGCTCGCCTCCCGCCTCGAGCAGCGCGATCACCTCGTCGGCGTCGCCCACGCGCACCGCCTCCGCCAGCTCGGCGATCTCCTCGCCGTACCTGTGAACCCGGTCGAGCGTGACCACGTTCCCGCCGAGTCGACCGCCCGGCTGCTCCGCCGCCGGCCCGACGATGTCGCCCAGCACGGCCCCGGCCTCGACGCTCGCGAGCTGGCCGGGGTCGCCGATCAGCACCAGCCGCGCGGTTGGCCGCACCGCCTCGAGCAGCCTCGCCATCATCCACAGCGGGACCATCGAGGTCTCGTCGATGATGATCACCTCGTAGGGCAGCCGATCCTCGCGGTTGTGGCGGAAGCGGCTGTGGCTGCGGGGTTGCCAGCCGAGCAGGCGGTGCAGGGTTACCGCCTCGAGCTCCATCAGCCGCTCGCGGACGGCCGCGCTCACCCGCAGCGACTCCGCCTCCTGGCGCACCGACTCGGTCAGCCGCTGCGCTGCCTTGCCGGTGGGCGCCGCCAGCCCGACCAGCGGCACCCTTCCACCGCGCTCGGCAGCGGCCATCAGCAGCGCGGCGATCCGCGCGACCGTGGTCGTCTTGCCCGTCCCCGGGCCGCCGGCGACGACGGTCAGCCTGCCGCTCGCGGCAACCCGCGCTGCCTGCGCCTGCTTGCCGCCGCCGTCCCCGGGAAACAGCGCCGCCAGGTCCGCCGCCGTTGCCTCCTCGTCGACGACCGCCACCTCGCCGGCGGCCATCGCCAGCAGGTCCTCGGCCACCTGCGCCTCAGCCCGCCAGTAGCGGTCCAGATACAGGCGGCTCCCCCAGATGCGCAGCGGGCGCTGGGGGTCGGCGCCCTGCTCGCCGACCAGCGGGCTCGCCGCCAGCTTCGCGACCCACGCCCCGGGCTCGGGCCAGGGCAGCGCGCTCAGGTCGACATCCTCCTCGAAGTCGACGGCAGCCGTCGCCGCGATCGTCTCGAGGTCGACCAGCACGTGGCTGATCCGCGGCGCCCGCACCGCCAGCGCGGCCGCGAGCAGCACCTCCCGGTCGGCCTCGGCGCCGATCGATCCGAGCCGCAAAGCCACGTGGACGTCGGCGGCGTGCAGCACCCCGGCTTCGTTGAACTCGCGAAGCAACCCGGGCGCCCGAAGCGCCACCGATGGAGAGACCGGGTCGACCACGCGCGTCCCGTCCGTGGCGCTCACGATGCCGTTCCCTCGTCCAGCAACGCGCTCAGCGCCTCGACGACACCCTCCGGCGGCTGCCAGGAGACGACCCCCGCCGGCGCGCCGTCGCCACCGTCGTAGACGGGCGTCTCCGCGCCGACCATCCCCCGCACGAACAGGTAGAGCACGCCGCCGATGTGCAGCTCGGCCGTCGCGTGCTTCGGCAGCCGCCAGCGCAGGTAGCGGTGCAGCGCCACCAGATACAGGAGCGCCTGCAGCCAGTAGTGGCTGCCCGCCATCCCGGCCTGCAGCGCCTCGGGGCGGTACTGCCAGGTAGTCAGCTCCTCGCCCGGGCTCCCGAGGAAGTTGGTCTTGTAGTCGACGACGTAGAAGCGGTGCCCGCCGAGCTCCGGGGAGTGGATGCGCGGCACGAGGTCGATGCTGCCGGTCAGATAGCCGCGCACCGCGCGCGCCAGCTCCGCCGCTCCGAGCCCGCGCGCGTAGCGGCCGACCGGATCGTCGGCGGGGAGCATCTCCGCCAGCAGCTCCCCGATCGCGCCGACCGCGAGCGTCCGGCCGGCCGGGTCGTCGCCGCCGACGAGCGGCAGCTCGAACGCCAGCTCGTCGAGGCGGTCGTCTTGCGTCACGCTGCGCAGGGAGGCCCCAGCGGCGAGCGGCCCCAGCGGCGTCTCGATCGTCGCGGTGAGCGCCGCGACCAGCGCGTCGCGATCGAGCTCGATCCGGAAGAAGGCGAGCTGGGAGTCGACCACCTCCCGCAGGTGCGGCTCGAGATCACCCGTCGAGAAGTCCACGCGCTCCATGACGCTGTGGACGAGCGTGCCGACCCGGCGCCCTCCCGGTAGCTCCTCCCAGCGCGAGGGGAGGACCGCGGCGCCGGGACCGGGTGCCGCCGGTTCGGCCGCGCCCGCGGCGCCCCCGACCCCACGGCCCGCGGACTCTTCCTCGTCTTCCAGCTCCGCCTCGTCGTCGACTAGGCCCGGCCCGCCCTCCGGCTCGCTCGCGACCCACGCCGACCCGGTCGGAGAGCCCTCGCTGCCGGCGGAGCCGCCCCCGTAGTGCCGCGCGTGCGCCGCCGCCGCGATCGACGAGTACGAGTTGCGCCGCCACAGCGTGTCGAGGCCGCGGTCGAACTCGGCGGCCTCGAGCTCCGCCGGCTCGTGCGCAGGCCCTTCCCACTCTGCCTCCTCGACCGGCAGCGGGATCACCTCGGCCGAGATCGCTCCGCCCGACTTCTCGTCGAGCTGCTCGATTCGCGCGATGACGTGCTCGTCGCTCGGCGTGTCCTGATCGGCGTCGGGGATCGTGCCGTCGGGCTCCCGCGACATCAGCAGGCGCGAGATCGCCGAATCGCCGGTGAACCGTCCCGGCGCGAACCAGACGACCGCCTGATGTCGCGCCCGCGTCAGCGCGACGTAGGCGAGCCGCAGCTCCTCGCCGCGCTCCTCGCGCAGACCCTCGGCGCGGTTGGCGTAGTAGTCGTCGCCGTCCAGGGAGACGTCGAGCTGCCGCCTTCCACCCTCGTCGTGGAAGGTCACCGGCTTGGTGTCGCGGGGGCGCTGCGCCGTCCACAGGAACGGCACGTAGACGATCGGGAACTCGAGCCCCTTGCTGCGATGGACGGTCAGCACCTGCACGGCCTCCTCGTCGGAGTCGAGGCGGCGGCTGCGCTCGTCCGCGATGTCGTCGCGGGCCTCGCGCACCTGCCGGTAGAGCCAGGCCGTGAGGGCGCTCAACCCGCGGCCCTCGTTGACCGCCTCGGCGTGCAGGAGCTGGGCGATGTGCCGCAGATCGGTGAGCTGCCGTTCGCCGTCCTCCAGCGCGAGCATCCGCGCCGGGATCCCCTCGACGGCGTTCATCTCCTCGACCATCGCCGCGACGCCGCGCTCGCGCAGCACCCGGGCGTAGCGATGCAGGCGCCGGTGGATCGGCTCGAGGTCGGAATCGCTCGCGCCGGCGAGCCGCTCCGGGCTCCATCCGAAGAAGGGAGTGAGCGCGGCGGTGCGGGCGTTGGCACGCGAGCTCGGGCGGTCGAGGGCTACGAGCAGACGCCGCCACTCCTGGGCGATCTCGGTGCCGAAGACGCTGCCGGCGCCGTTGATGACGGCGGGAACCCCGGACTCGGTGAGCGTGTCGCGGATCGCCGACGCCTGCCAGTTCGTGCGCACGAGCACGGCGATGTGGCGTGGCATCACGTCGACCTCGCTCTCGTTGGCGCCGACCGCGGCCTTGCGCAGCTGCGCGCCCGAGGAGAGGAGCTCGACGATGTCGGCGGCGACATCGGCGAGCACCACCTCGTTGGCATCCGGATTGCGGATCTCCCGGCGGTTGGTGAGCCGGAAGCGCCGGTCTCGCTGCAGCAGCCGGAAGCGCAACGGCGCATCGGTGGGCGCGCCGCGCAGGCCGCGTCCCTGATGGTGCTCGGGCGCCTGCACCGGCCGGTAGACGATGCCGGGGTGGCCGAGCTGGGCGTTGCCGAAGAGCGCGTCGTAGGCGTCGATCAGCGGCTGGTCGCTGCGATAGTTCGTCTCGAGGGTCGGCTGGGAGCCCGCCGTCTCGGCCGCCTGCAGGTAGGCGAAGACGTCGGCGCCGCGGAAGGCGTAGATCGCCTGCTTGGGGTCGCCGACGAGGACGAGGGTGGCGCCGCGCTCGGCGAACGCCTCGCGGACGATCTCCCACTGCAGCGGATCGGTGTCCTGGAACTCGTCGACGAGGACGACGTCCCAGCGCGAGCCGACGCGCTCGGCGACCTCGGTGGCGTGCTGCCCGCGCATCGCCGCGACGAGGCGGGTGAGCAGATCGTGGTAGCCGAGCAGCCGCATGCGGCGCTTGCGCGCATCGAAGAGCTCACGCGCCTTCTCGGCGAGCCGGCGGCGCATCTGCGCCTCCTCGCCCGCCGCGGGGGCGAGCGGCACCTCGGGCTTGCTCATCGCCACCTTGGCGACCTCGCGCGCCTGCGTCGGGTCGAGGTCGGGGTGCTCCTCCGCACGGAATCGCCAGACGTAGAGGTCGTCGCTGATCTGACGGATCAGCTCGGAGAGGTCCTCGCTGAACTCGTAGTCGGGCTCGAGGTCCCCGAGCACGCCGAGGCCTCCCAGCACCTCCTGGCAGAAGCCGTGGATGGTGGTGATCGTCGCCGCGTCGAAGTCGGCGAGCGCGCGGGTGATGCGCCGCCGGCGCAGGGCGAGCTCGTCGGCGCCGCAGTCGGCGAGCAGCGCCACGACCCGGTCGTCCTCGGCGGGGGAGTGACCTGCTGCAACGGCCGTGAGCCCGCGGCCGACGGAGACCAGCCGGGTGCGAATCCGCTCCCGCAGCTCGCTCGTGGCGGCGCGGGTGAAGGTGACGAGCAGCAGCCGCTCAAGCGCCGTCCCTTCGGCCACGAGCTTCGCCGTGATCGCAGCGAGCGTCCACGTCTTCCCGGTCCCGGCGCTCGCCTCCAGCACGCTGGTGCCGGGCGCGAGCGGCGCGCGGATGTCGAAGGGCTCTGCGGGTTCGGGCGTGGCCATCGCTACTCGCTCCCCATCGACTCGTGCTGCAGGGGGAGGTGCCAGAGGCGGTGGGCGAGGCGGCCGAAGCGGCTCGTCTCGCCGGAGGCCCAGCCGGCACCCGTCTCGTCGGGACGGGGCTCGAGCGCGCGGATGTCGTCGAGCGAGCTGATCCCGGGGAAGGCGAAGCGGTGCTCCTCGTCGCTGATCTCGCCGGTGAATCTGTGGGCGTCGTTGAAGCGCTTGGCGGCGGCCGCGTAGCCGTCGTTGCCTTCGGCCGTCGCGGCGGCGTAGGCGGCGGAGGACTCGCAGAAGAGCGGCAGCGGCTCGCGCATCCCGCGCCGATGGAGGTCGACGATCGCCTCCAGGCAGGAGAGCGCCCGCGTTGAGCGGGCGGCCTCGTCATCGCCGAGGTCGCCGAAGCGGGAGACGCAGTGGGCTCCCTTGCGGATCGGGTGCATGCCCACGGTGACCGCCTCCCAGGGCTGATCGGGCCGCGCCGCCGTCAGCGCGAGCAGCCGCACCCAGGCGCCGAGCCGCTGCTTGGGCTTCAGCTTTGACATCGTCACGTCGCCGAGGATCCCGCGCTCGATCCCGCCGATCGTGCCGGTGAGGACGGTGCCGCCGCTGAGCTGGACGCGCAGGTCGCACGACTCCCGCGCGCCGGTGGGGAGAACGCGCTCGGCCACCGCGAGGATCATGTTCGCCTTCGGCACCGCCTCGTCGACGATCGCCTTGCCGAGCTGCTCGGGCGGCAGCAGGCCGCGGCGGACCTCGGCCATCAGCGCCTCGCGCTCGGGGACGCCGCGCCGGCGAGAGGCGAGGTAGCTCGAGCCGACTTGCCAGCGGCCGAGGCCGTCCAGCTCGATCGGCAGGTCGTCGGTGACCTCGTCGAAGAAGTCGCGGACCTCGATCCCGAGCCGCTGCTTGAGGAACGCGCGCACCGGGTGCTCGACGAACTTGACGAGGTCGTCGAGCTCGAGCACGGCGCTCGTGGCGGTGGACGGCTGCTCCGGCGGTGGGAGCGGACCGGCAAGGAAGCTGGGTGCCTCCGCGCGCTCGCCCTCGAGCGCCTGGGCGCCGGCGAGGTTGACGCGGCTGAACGCCCACGGCTTCGGGGCCGCGGGTCCGGAGCAGTCGAAGTTGCGGCGGTCGAAGGGCTGGAGCGGGTGGCGGACGACGATGCGGTGCTTCGCTCCCTGCGGGTGCTGGACGGTGGCGTCGACGACGTCGATCAGCTCCCCGACCGGCACCGCGGGCGGAACCTCGAGGTTGGTGCGCTCGTCGTTGCCGGTGTAGGTGATCACGAGGTGCTCACCGGCTGCCATCAGCGCGTCGAGCAGGAGCTGGCGGTCCTCGGTGCGCGGGTCGCGGTCGGCGATGTGGGGGTCGGCGAGCAGGAGGTCGTCCCCGTCGCGCGGCGTCTTGCGGGGGAAGGCCTCCTGATCGAGACCGAGCAGGCAGACGACGCGGTGCGGGACCGAGCGCATCGGGGATAACGTGCAGACGGAGATGTGGCCGGTGCGGAAGTTGGCCGTGGTCGGACGGCCGGCGAGACGGGGGGTCAGCAGGGAGCGGACCTCGGGAAGGGTGAGGGTGGTGCCACCGGCGCCCGCCTCTGTCGCCATCTCCTCGAGCAGGCGGTCGAGCTCGAGCCGCTCCCACTCCTCTCCGAACGCCGGCGCGGTGAGGTTGTCGGCGGCGTCGCTGAGCGCCTTGATCCAGGCGTCCAGCGTCCGCGCCTCGGCGAAGCTCACGAAGGCGGCGTCGATCCGGTCGATCAGCTCGGCGAAGCGGCCGGCGAGGGAGATCGCTCCGCTCTCGACGTCGTCGAGCGGCAGGACGTAGTTGAAGATGCGCGCGTCGTCCTCGCTCATCGCGACGCCGAGCAGGATCCGATCGAGCCCACGTACCCAGGTTCCCTCCGCGACGGGCACGTTGTAGGGCGCCCGCTGCGCTTCGTCGATCCCCCAGTGGATGTGGGCCTCGTTGATCCACTCGAGGATGCGGCTGAGGTCGTCGTCATCGAAGCCGAAGCGGCGGCGGACCGGGTCGAGGTTGGCGAAGTCGAGGAGCTGTGAGGCGGTGAGGCGGGCACTCGTCAGCTCGAGGATCTCGGCGACGGCTCCGAGGATCGGGTTCGTCCTTCGCAGGGACCGGTCGGCGAGGCGGACGCGGAGGTCGGGAGGGGCCGGGGCTTCGGCCGTCCCGGGGACGAGCTCGTCCTCGACCGCGGCGAGCCGGCCGGAGCCGAAGACGGCGTGGATCAGCGGCGCGAAGTCCTCGACGTTCGGGCACATGACGATCACGTCGCGGGGCTCGAGCGTGGGATCGGCGGCGAGCAGGTGCATGATCGCGTTGCGCAGCACCTCGACCTGCCGCTCGCGGCCGTGGCATGAGTGGACCTGGACGCTGCGGTCGTCCTCTGCGAGGAGCGGACGCCGCTCGGGCGTGTCGGCCGCGGGCGGTCCCGGCGGCGCCTCGTTGCTGGAGATCTGCGCCTGCAGGCGGTGCAGGAGCGAGTCGGTTGCGTGGTCGACCTCATGCCGGGTGACCGTCGCGTCGTCGCGGCCGCAGAGGACGAGCTGCAGCTCCCGGGCGTCGTGACCCCAGGAGGCGAGCAGCGGGTTGCTGACGCGGTCGAGGCTGGCGTCGTCGGCACGGCGGAGCGCCGACGGCGGCGGGTCGGCCGCCGCGATCTCATCCCAGAGCGCGCGCGAGGGGTGGAGGATGAAGAGGTGGACCTCGCGGCGAGCGGCGAGCGCGTCGAGGACCTCGAGCTGAGAGGCGGGGAGCCGGGTGAGGCCGAAGACGGAGATGCGCTCCGGCAGCGGCGCCAGGCCCGGGTCCTCGCGGAGCCGCTCGCAGGCCGCGGCCAGACGCTCCGGTGGGCTGGGGGAGCCGATCCGGGTGCGGAGCCGCCGCCACAGCTCGGCCTGCCATGCGGTTGCGGGCGGAAGCTCGCTGCCGGAGCCGTCCGTGTCGGCGCCCTCGGCCCAGGCGCGGATCATGCCCGGGCGGTTGACGGCGTAGCCGGCGAAGAGACGGCCGATGTGGGAGATGACGGCGGCGCGGCGTTTGCGCCGGCTCTCCGGCGAGCCGGGCGCAACGCCGATGTGGCCGGCGAGCAGCTCGAGCCAGGGCTCCGAGGCGTTGGCGTCGACGACCTCGAGCAGCGGCCAGACGAGCCGCGATCCCCGCCACGGATCGGTCCGCGGGTCGATCCCGGCCGCGGCCGCGACGACCGTGTCCACGAGCCGCCCCGGAAACGGGAAGTCGATGTTGGCGCTGACCCCGGCCTCGCCGCCCGCGGTCGCGCCGAGGCTGTGCGAGAGCGTCTGCGTCAGCCAGCGTTCGACGCCGCGGGTTGGGACCGACAGCACCGCCGGCTGGAACGGATCGGCCTCGGGATCGACGAGAACCGCCGGCAAGCCGGCGGCGAGCGCGTCAGCGCGCTCGCCTACGTGCAGGTGCAGCAAGTCCGCACCACCTCCGCCTGGACCCCCGGCCTATCGATCACCCTTCGCAACCTGAGCGGCACGCTAATGGGAGTCGCGCGAGGACGGGCGGTCCTGACGCGGGTGGGCTTGAGCAGAGCGGGTCGTGAGCGGGTTTCAGAAGGCGCGGCCTGTCCCGCGCGAGCAGCGGCCGAACCGCTCGATCTGGGCGCCGGCCGCAACGGGCTCGGGGCCCGGAGCCGGTGATCCGGGGAAGCGCCGGCTAACCCGGCGCCACCACGAGACAGTGGTTCCACGTCCGCGAGAACCCCACGTAGAGCTGCTGGTCGATCGTCGCGTCGTCCACGTCCTCGAGCTCACACAGGATCACCGCCGGTGACTCCAAGCCCTTGGATCATCACCAGACCACGTCAACGGCGTAGGCGCTGACCTGAGCGTCGGCGCTGACCAGCGCCATCTCCTCGACGACCGCCTGGGCGATCAGCAGCCGGTCGAACGGGTCCCGGTGATGCCACGGAAGATGCTCGACGGCCTCGGCGTGGAGCGCCGTCACCGGCAGTGGCTCCAATCCGACGCGGGGCAGCGCGCGCGCCCAGCCGTCGCTCAGGCGGAGCCGCCCGCGCGATCTCTTCACGGCGATCTCGAAGACGCTCGCGGCGCTGGCGAAGATCGAGGTTCGCTCGTCCTCGAGCGCCGCTCGCGCCGCATCCGTAATCCGCGTTCGGTCGCCCACCAGCATCCAGAAGACGACGTTGGTGTCGACGAGCAGGCGCCTCACATGTAAGGCTCGAAGTCCTCGAGCGGCGCGTCGAAATCCGGCCCCAGCTCCCCTTCGAGATCGCCCCAGATCTCGCGCTTGCCCTGCTTCGGCGCCGGCACCACGAGCGCGACCGGCTGCCGGCCGCGGCGGATCAGGACCTCCTCGCCCGCCTCGACGCGGCGCAGGATGCGCGACAGGTGCGTCTTCGCTTGCTGCACCGTGACCTCCATACCGGCACATGGTACCGCTTGGTCAACTAGGTTGGTCAACTTGATCCCCGAAACCGTCGATCTCTCCTTCGAGCGTGATCCCCGGTGCCGGAACGTTTGAGCGGCCGCTGGCGTAGTAGTCGATCTCGTCCGCCTGAACTGCTGGGTAGACCGGGGTGCCGAGGACCGCGGCGATCATGCGATGAAGCTGTACCCGCCGGTACTCGCTGGGAGCGTCGGGATCGAACTCGCGCTCCTCGTCCAGGTCCCAGACGTAGCTGTATGCCTCGCCTGCGGCGCTCAGATGGAGGCTGCCGCGAGTCGTACCGTGCTTGTAGACCTGCAGCCGCGTGCCCGTCTCGAGCTCGACCTCGTACATCCACATGAACCCGTTGCAGGCGTGCCACGGAAGGACGTTCTCCAGCGGTCCCCAGTCCGGCTCGTCGCCGCAGCGGCTCACGCCCTTGACCGTCGTCCCGATATCACCCTTCTTCTTGCGCTTTGCCATGAGCGGAAGGTTGCCCGCCGCCGGCGCGCGGATGGGAGACGCGGTTGAAGGATTGAGTCACGAAACAGGGCAAAGTTCGAGTCGTCGCCCGTGGCCCCATAGCCCGTCGCCCGCGGCCTGCGTATTCGGCTCAGGAATCTCGCCTTTCTCCTCCTCGCTATCCGGTGGAACGGCTCCGCGCTCGCGCTCGAGCTTGGCGCTACGTTCGGCGGGCGACGGCAGCGCATCCTTGAGCGGGTCGTCGGCACTGGCTTGCCGGATGTAGGGATAGGCGAAGCCGGAGGCTCGCGCCCCGCTGGTACTGCCTGACGCTCGGCTTCCGGCGGTACCAGTACCAGCGCGGGTACTCGACTGGCCCCGGCACAGCGCTCGCCGCGACCACGGAGCGTCGCCGACCTCCAGGGTGCGGTCGAGGCGACGCGCACGCTGCGGACACCTGCGCGACGCGCATAGCGAGCGCCCG
>CAZCFA010000006.1:21506-60413 GCA_964497825.1 uncultured Conexibacter sp. | reverse complement strand
GGCGCGCGCGGGGCGCGAATTCCACCGATACGGTGGTCAACTCGCCCAGCGTCGCTGGCGCCTGAATCGAGGTCGCAGCGGGGTGGCCGAGGCCGCTCCGCTCGCGCGCCGCTCACCAACGCACGAGAATCGGTGTTATGTAAACCCGGCCCAGGAGCCGCCGGGTCAGCCCGCGGCACCCAGCAACCGAGGAGCCGCCGGTCTGCCCGCGGCACCCGGCGCCGAGGAGCCGCCGGTCAGCCCGCGGAAGCGACGTCCTCGAGCAGCTCGGTGTCGGCCTCGCTGTAGGCCGGCGCGCAGCAGCAGAGCAGGACGAGCGGCTCCTCGCCGGCGTTGACCAGCCTGTGCGCGGTCCCGGCGGCGATCACGACGCAGTCGCCGGCCGTGACCGCGAGCTGCTCGCCGCCGAGCGTCATCCGGCCGCGGCCGGATCTGAACAGGTAGATCTCCTCTGAGCGCCGGTGGCGGTGCAGGCGCGTCGCCGCGCCCGGCGCGACCGTCGCCTCGGCCAGGCTGAGGCCGCGGGCGTCCGACCAGTCGGGGTGCGCGAGCTCGCGGACGCTCGAGCCGTCGGCCGCGGTCACCGGCGCGCGCTCCCCGGTCCGGATCGGTTCGACGGCGCGCCGTCGCGGCGCCGCCACCGGTCAGTCGAGCTTCCGCTCGAGCCGGGCGATCCGCTTGCGCACCGTCCGGATCTTCCGGCGCTCGGCCACCGCCCGGCGCCGGGTCGTCCGCAGCTTGCGGCGCACGGCGCGATGGTGCTTGCGGCCGCTCGCTGTCCGCAGCTTCCGCTTCAGCCGCTTGACCCGGGCCCGTTTGGCCGCGAGCCGGCGCTTCGCCCTGGTCAGCTTGTGCTTCAGCTTCTTCAGCTTCGCGACCCGGGCCACGTGCTGCTCGTAGGAGTCGGACTGCAGCTGCGCGATCCGCAGCAGGTTGCCCTCGGCGAGGTTGACCTCGGGCACGTGATAGTTGGAGCCGGAGGCGACCAGGGCGCCGATGTCGGGCCTCGTATCGCCCGCCAGCCCGACCTTCGACAGGTTCAGCCAGTGCGCTCCCCCCTGGCGCTCGCACCGGGTCCTGTAGTAGTCGGGCTCGCTCGCCCACGGCGACGCGGTCTCGCTCGCCGGCGCCGTCGTCAGGTAGTCGAAGTCGACCAGCGGCAGCAGCGTGCCGTCGCCGCCGTCGAGCGCGGCGGGGTTGGTGCAGATCACCTCGTAGCGGGACGGATCCGGCCGCGGCTCGGGGTAGATCCAGTAGCCGGTGTCGAGCCGCGAGAACTCGGCCGCCGGCCCGGGCACGTCGTTGTAGGTCGAGTAGGCGATCACGCAGCCGAACTGGCCGGTCTCGGTGCAGGCGGGGACGTGCGCGAACAGTCCGCCGACGGCCTGCCCGATCGGGACGCTGATGTTGGCGCCGGGCGCGATCGCGCCGACGAAGCGCTCGCGCAGCCGCGGGTCGGTGTCGATCAGCTCGTCGATCAGCCGCGCCGTGTGGGTCGCGCCCTGGGAGTGGCCGATGAGGATGAAGCCGCGGCCGTCGTTGTAGTTGTGCAGGTAGTCCTCGAACCCGGATTTGGCGCTCTGGTAGGCGGTCTCGACCTCGGAGTTGTAGCCGGACTGGTCGCCGTTGTTGGTCACCTGCCGGTACATCGGCGCGTAGACGTCGCAGACGGTCGAGAACATCCGCGCCTGCTGGACGACGACGCGCCGAATCGGCGGGTCCTTGTCGAGGTTCGAGTTCGGCGTCGGCTGATCGCTCTGGGTCGGGTACAGATAGAAGCAGTCGATCGGCGGATCGGCGGGCCGCGTGTAGCCGAGCGGCTGCGCCTGCTGGCCCGGCGGCGGCAGCGTCGTGCCGTCGATCGTGCCGGCGCAGAGGTCGTCGGCCTGGCCGGGCTTGCAGATCCAGACGGTGTCCTCGGCCCCGGCGACGGCCGGGGCGAGCGCGAACCCGAGCGCGACGGCGGCGACGGCCAGCGCCGGCCGCAGCCAGCCAAGCTTCAGAGACGACACGATTAGGGCTCCTCTCCCTGCGAAGTTTCGAAGACGACGCGCTGCAGCATCTCACGAAGCGCCTCGCGCTCGTCGCGGTCGAGCGCCGCCAGCAGCCGGTCCTCGGCCGCGCCCAGCACCGCCCGGGCGCGCGGCAGCCAGGCGCGGCCCGCGTCGGTGACCTGCAGCGCGTAGGCGCGGCGATCCTCGGGGTTGCGCCGGCGATCGACCAGGCCCTCGCGCTCGAGCTCGTCGACGATCGCGACCATCGTCGTCCGGTCCTTCTCCAGCGCCGCGCCGAGCTCGTGCTGCGACATCGATCCCGCCTCCGCGAGGATCGCGAGCGCGGCGACGTGGCGCCCGGAGAGCCCGAGCCCCGCCGCCCGCAGCTGGTCGATCGTCTCGGCGGCGCAGCGGAGGTGCATGCGGGCGAACAGGAACCCGAACCGGTCCTCGATCGCAGCCCTGGCCTCCGCCCCCGCCGCCGCTGTCAGCTCCTGACTCATTTGCGTTACCCTGACCGTCAGTCTTGCTGATTATTACTCACAACGCCTCGGGAGGATAGCCGGATGGACCGCAAGTGGTGGACGCTGCTGGCCGTCTGCGTGGCGACGTTCATGCTCCTGATCGACGTCACGATCGTCAACGTCGCCCTCCCCGACATCCAGCGCGACCTCGACGCGAGCCTCTCGAGCCTGCAGTGGGTGGTCGACGCCTACGCGCTCACCCTCGCCTCGTTCCTGCTCGTCTTCGGCTCGATCGGCGACCGCCTCGGCCGCCGCCGCATGTTCAGCCTCGGCTTCGTCCTGTTCGTCGTCGCCTCCGCCCTCTGCGGCCTCGCCGGCGACCCGACGATGCTCAACTTCAGCCGCGGCCTGCAGGGGATCGGCGCCGCGGCGATGTTCGCGACGGCGCTGGCGTTGATCGCGCAGGAGTTCGAGGGACGCGAGCGCGGCAACGCGATCGGCATCTGGGGCGCGACCGTCGGCGGCGCCGTCGCGATCGGGCCGCTGATCGGCGGCCTGCTCACCGAGGGCCTCGGCTGGCAGTGGATCTTCTTCGTCAACGTGCCGATCGGGATCGGGGCCCTGGCGCTGACCGAGTTGAAGCTGCGCAACGTCCGCGCCACCGACCCGCAGCCGATCGACTTCCCGGGCCTGGTCAGCTTCTCGGCGGCGCTGTTCCTGCTGATCTTCGGGCTGATCCGCGGCAACGCCGAGGGCTGGGGCAGCCCGCTGATCGTCACCACGCTGGGCGCCGCGGTCGCGCTGCTCGTCGCCTTCTTCGTGATCGAGGCGCGCCGCGACAACGCGATGCTCGACCTGGCGCTGTTCCGCAACCCCTCGTTCAGCGGCGTCTCGGCCGCCGCCTTCTGCCTCTCGGGCGGGATCTTCGCGATGTTCCTCTACCTGACGCTCTACCTGCAGGACGTGCTCGCCTACTCGCCGCTGGAGGCGGGGCTGCGGGTCCTGCCGCTGTCGATGGTCTCGTTCGTGGTCGCGCCGCTCAGCGCCAGGCTCTCCGAGCGGGTTCCCTACCGGGCGGTGATGGGAACCGGCCTGACCCTGGCCGGCGTCTCGCTGCTGCTGATGGGCGGGATCACCGTCGACGACGGCTGGACGACGCTGCTGCCCGGCTTCATCCTCGCCGGGGTCGGGATCGGCATGACCAACCCGGGGATCGCCGCCGTCGCCGTCGGCGTCGTCGAGCCCGCGCGGGCGGGGATGGCCTCGGGGATCAACAGCACCTTCCGCCAGGTCGGGATCGCCACCGGCGTCGCCGCGCTCGGCGCCGTCTTCCAGCACCGCGTCGCCGCCGACCTCAGCGAGCGGCTGCCGGCGGCGCCGTCGGGGTTCGCCGACGCGGTCTCCTCGGGCGCCGCCGACGGCGCCCTCGCGACGCTGCCGGAGGCGGTTCGCGACCGCGCCGCGGCCGCCGCCGATCACGCCTTCATCGCCGGCCTCAACGAGATCCTGATCGTCGGCGCCGCGATCGCCGTGCTCGGCGGCCTCGCCTCGTGGCTTCTGGTCCGCAACTCCGACATGCTCGCCCCGGCCGCCGGGCCGGCCGGCGCGAGCCCCGCCGGCGAGCCCGAGACCGAGCCCGCCGCCGCCGGCTGAGCGCCGCCGCCGGCGCTAGGTTGCGAGCGCGACCGACCGAACCGAGGCGAGGCGAATGACGACCGCAACCGACTACTCCGACCTGCGTGCCCTCTACGTCAACTGCACGCTCAAGCGCAGCCCCGAGCGCTCGCACACCCAGGGCCTGATCGACCGCTCGATCGCGGTGATGAGCGAGGCCGGGGTCGAGGTCGAGTGCATCCGCGCGATCGACCACGCGATCGCCACCGGCGTCGATCCCGACATGACCGACAAGGGCTGGGACGCCGACGAGTGGCCGGCGATCTTCGAACGGGTGATGGCGGCCGACATCCTCGTGCTCGGGACGGCGATCTGGCTCGGCGAGAAGACCTCGGTCTGCACGCGGGTGATCGAGCGGCTCTACGGCAACTCGCACCTGCTCAACGACAGCGGCCAGTACGCCTACTACGGTCGCGTCGGCGGCTGCCTGGTGACCGGCAACGAGGACGGCGTCAAGCACTGCGCGATGAACGTCCTCTACTCGCTGCAGCACCTCGGCTACACGATCCCGCCGCAGGCCGACGCCGGCTGGATCGGCGAGGCCGGCCCCGGTCCCTCCTATCTCGACCCCGGCTCCGGCGGCCCCGAGAACGACTTCACCAACCGCAACACGCACTTCATGGCCTGGAACCTGATCCACCTCGCCCGGATGCTCAAGGACGCGGGCGGGATCCCCGCCCACGGCAACCGCCGCGACCGCTGGGACGCGGGCTGCGCGCCCGGCGCCGCCAACCCCGAGCACCGCTGAGCGTCCTCCCCGGGCTCAGTTCAGGCTCGGGTCCTCGGGCATCCGCGCGACCAGCGCGTACTGGCCGCCCTTGCGCTCGAGCACGTCGCTCCACAGGCTCGCGGGATCGTCGGGGAACAGCTCGGCCGGCAGCGGCGGCTCGACGATCCACGCCTCCTGCTCGAGCTCGCCCTCGAGCTGCATCGGCCCCCAGCCCGAGAAGCCGGCGTAGACGCGGCCGCGGCGCAGCGCCGCCGGCAGCTCGTCGAGGCCGGTCGCCGCGGAGACGAGGCCGACGTCGGCGACGACGATCCACGCCGCCTTGCCGGGATCGGAGAACTCGCCGAGGACGACCAGCGCCTCGGGCTGGACCGGGCCGCCGACGAAGATCGGCTCCGCGGCCGCGATCTCCTCGAGCTCGGGGAGCACCTCGGCGACGTCGGTCTCGGCGGGGCGGTTGAGCACGATCCCCATCGCCCCGTCGGTGCCGTGCTCGGTGATCAGCACGACGGTGCGGCTGAAGTTGGGATCGGCGAGCACCGGCGACGCGATCAGCAGCTTGCCCCTGAGCGACTCCATCGCCCGCGCAGGCTAGCGCCGTGCCCACCTCGGCCCGGCGACCACAGGTTCTAAGCTTGCGGCGATGGTTCACGACGTCAGCGAGCAGACGTTCCAGCGCGACGTGATCGAGCGCTCGCGCGAGCTGCCCGTCGTCGTCGACTTCTGGGCCGAATGGTGCGGGCCCTGCCGCCAGCTCGGCCCGGCGCTCGAGGCCGAGGCGGGCGCGCGCGAGGGCGACGTCGAGCTCGCCAAGGTCGACGTCGACGCCAACCAGGGGCTCGCCGCCGCCTACGGGATCCAGGGGATCCCCGCGGTCAAGGCGTTCAAGGACGGTGAGATCGCGGCCGAGTTCACCGGCGCCCTCCCCCCCGCCCGGGTCGCCGAGTTCTTCGAGTCGCTGGTCCCGTCCGAGGCCGCGCGGCTGGCGCAGGCCGACGACGAGGGCTCGCTGCGGCGGGCGCTCGAGCTCGACCCGCGGCAGAGCGAGGCGGCGGTCAAGCTCGCCCGGATCCTGCTCGTCTCGGGCGAGGTCGAGGAGGCGCGCGGGCTGCTCGAGCCGCTCGAGTCGGACTTCACCGCGTCGGGGCTCTTGGCCCGGATCGAGCTCGGCGAGGCGAGCGGCCTCGGTCCGGCGTTCGCGGCCTGGGACAGCGGCGATCACGAACCGGCGCTGGAGGCGTTGCAGCGGGCGATCGCCGACGCCGATGACGACCAGCTGACCGACCGGCTGCGGCGGGTGATGGTCGCGATCTTCACCGAGCTCGGCCCCGGCAGCGAGCTGGCCCGCGAGCACCGCCGCCGGCTCGCCGCCGCGATCGTCTGAGGGGCCGCCCGGCGGTGCCCGAGATCGGCGGCATCGGCCTCTTGGCCGCCTTCTTCGCCGGGATGGTCTCGTTCCTCTCGCCCTGCGTGCTGCCGCTGGTGCCCGGATACCTGGCGGCGGTCACCGGCGTCTCACCGTCGGAGCTCGAGCGCGCCGGCTGGCGCAGCGTGATCCCGCCGGCGCTGATCTTCATCGCCAGCTTCTCGGCGATCTTCATCCTGCTCGGGCTCGGCGCCGTCGGCCTGGTCCAGACGCTGCACGACAACCAGACGCTGCTCAACCACATCGCCGGGGCGCTGATCATCGCGATGGGGCTGCTGTTCATCGCCGCGATGTTCATCAACCGCCTCAACCGCGAGTGGCGCGTCGACGCCCTGATCGAGCGCGCCGGCGACGGCGGGCCGCTGATCGCCGGCGCCGCCTTCGCGCTCGCCTGGACGCCCTGCATCGGGCCGACGCTGGGCGCGATCCTGACGCTCGCGGGAACGACCGGGTCGGTCCTTCAGGGCGGCGTGATGCTCGCCGTCTACTCGGCCGGGCTCGGGATCCCGTTTCTGATCACCGCGATCGCGTTCGGCCGCGCGACGACCGCGTTCGGCTTCATCAAACGCCACTACACGGCGATCATCGCCGGCGGCGGCCTGATCCTCGTGTTCATGGGCGTGCTCGTCTTCACCGGCGAGCTGACCCGGCTCAACAACGAGCTGCTGCGGATGCTCGACGGCGCCGGGATCGACTTCTTCAGCGCCTGATCGGCGCGACCGCGGCGGCGCCGTCAGCCCGCGGCGGCGCCCGTGCGAGGAGCGCCGATCGGGCTCAGCGCTCGGGGCCGGCGGGAACCGCCTCCGGCGTGCCGACCGCCTCGACCTGCTCGAGGCCGGCGCCGTCGCCGTCGCGCGAGCAGACGATCCGGAAGCAGCCGGTGCCGATCGCCGGGTCGGCGACAATCGGCAGGCCGCGGATGTGGTCCCAGCCGAGCCGCTCGACCTCGAACGGGCTCATCCGGACCTCCGAGGCCGGGAACGGGCAGCCCGAGTTGTGCTGATCGATCGCCTTCGAGATCGCCTCGAGGTTCTTCCCCTCCGCGCTCACCGCCGTTCACCGTAGCAGCGGCCCGCGCGTCCGGGACGGTGCCTACAGTCGGCCCGGCGATGCCAGGCGAGCGCATCTACGCGGACCCCAGCGGCTGGGAGCGCACGATCGCGCACGTCGACATGGACGCCTTCTTCGTCGCCGTCGAGCTGCTGCGGCGGCCCGAGCTGCGCGGCAGGCCGGTGATCGTCGGGCCGCTGGACCCGCGCTCGCGCGGGGTCGTGATGACCGCCTCCTACGAGGCGCGGCGGTTCGGCGTGCACTCGGCGCTGCCGATGGCGATCGCCCGCCGGCGCTGCCCGCAGGCGGTCGTCATCCCCCGCGACATCGAGCGCTACCGGGCCGCCTCGGCCGCGGTGATGGCGGTGATCGCCGGCTTCAGCGACACGGTCGAGGTGCTCGGGCTCGACGAGGCCTACATCGACCTCAGCGACTGCCCGGCGCCGAAGGCGCGAGCCCGCCAGCTCAAGCGCGAGGTGCGGGCCCGCACCGGGCTCAGCTGCTCGGTCGGGATCGGCCCGAACCGGCTGGTCGCGAAGATCGCCTCCGACCTCGACAAGCCCGACGGCCTCTGCGTCGTTCCCCGCGAGCGCTTCCTCGAGCTGGTCGGCGCGCGGCCGGCGCGGCTGCTGCCCGGGGTCGGGCCGCGAACCGAGGAGCGGCTGCGCGCGGCCGGCATCGGCACCGTCGCCGAGCTCGCTGGCGCCGATCGCGAGCGGCTCGCGGCGGCGCTCGGCCGCAACCGGGCCGAGGAGCTGCGGCGCCGCGCCGCCGGCCACGGCAGCGCCGCCGTCGCGGTCGAGCGCTCGCGCAAGTCGGAGAGCCGCGAGCGCACCTTCCCCGTCGATCAGTCCGACCCGGCGCCGATGCGGGAGGAGATCGCGAGGATGGCGCGCGAGGTCGCCGGCCACCTCGGCGCGCGCGGGGCCTGCGGCCGCACCGTGACGCTGAAGATCCGCCTGGCGCCGTTTCGCACCTTCACCCGGTCGCGGACCCTGCCCGAGCCGACCGCCGCCGCCGACCGCGTCGCGGCCGCCGCGCTCGAGCTGTTCGACGCGTTCGAGCGCGACGCGCCGGTGCGCCTGCTCGGCGTCGGCGTCTCCAACCTCAGCGATCAGCGGCGGGGCCCCGCCGCCGGTCCGGCGGCGGGGCCCGAGCAGCTCGTCCTCGGCTGAGCTGCCGCGGCGGCTACCTGTCGACCCAGACCGTGCCGACGCCGCCGAAGCCGAGCTTGTTGCGCAGCGCCGCGGTCAGGTCGAGCTCGCGGCCGGCGACGTAGGGACCGCGGTCGATCACCTTGACGTTCTTGACCGTCCTGTGGCCGTAGCGGATCGTCAGCTTCGTCCCGCACGGCAGCGACTTGTGGGCGACGCCGATCGTGTCCGGCCGCAGCGTTCCGCCGCAGGCGACGCCGTTCCCGTAGAGGCCGGGGCCGTAGTAGGAGGCGCCGGCGGGCCGGAACGTCCGCACGCGGCCGGCGCGGTCGGCGCTGCCGGTCGCGACCCGGTCGCCGCGGGCGCGCACGCGGACGGTCCTGCGGCCCGCCCGCGACGGCTTGTAGCGGAGCTTGAAGCGGCCGTTGCCGTGAGTTCGGGTCCGCAGCTTGCGACCGCCGACCGCGACCGTGATCGGCCGGCCGGCGTTGCCGGGCCGCACCCGGCCGCGGACGGTGACCTTCTCGCCCAGCTTCGGGTCGTCGTTGCCGAGCCGCGCCCGCAGCTTCGAACGCACGATCACGAGCTCGCCCGCGGTCGTGCGCCCGTCGCCGCCCCGGGCCCGGTAGCGACCGCTGCGCCGGACCACGACCCGGGTCCGGAAGCGGCCGCTGCGGCCGGTGCGATCGCGTCCGGCCTTGCGCCAGCGCTGCGACCCGAGCCGCCGGAACTCGATCCGGACCGGCTGTGGCTTGCCCTTCGCCGGGCCCGAGCCGCTCGCCGGCGCGTCGGTGCGGACCGGGACCCGGAGGCGCCCGGTGAGCGTCACCCGCTGGCTCGGGCCGACCCGGTTGTCGTTGGCCTTGATCGCCGCCGGGCCGCCACGGGCGGCGGTGGCGGTGCCGGGGGCGGTCGCCGCCGCCCCGAGCGCCGCGGTCGCCAGGGCGAGCGCGGCCGCCCCTCGCCGCATGATGCGGTTGCGTCGTCTCATCTCGGTTCCTCGCTTTCGGTGCCCGCGGGGATTCCGTCCCGGCGGCGGCCGCTCGCGGCCCGCTTCGCCCCTGCCACCCGGCGTTCGGTCGGGTGGCGGTCGGTTCCCGCTCGCCGGCCCTCGGGCGCGGCGATCAGGCGGTTGCGTTTTCGATTCGCCGTCTATTCGCTTGCGGCGGGCAACGGTAGGAGGGGCGAACAGGTGTATGTGTGGTTGTGCTCACACTGCTAACGAAGCTGGGATACTGGCTGCATCGACATGGATCGGCTGACCGGACTCGACGCCTCGTTCCTGCACCTCGAGCGCGACGGCGCCCACATGCACGTCGCCTCGACCGTCATCTTCGACGGCCCGCCGCCGAGCTACGAGGAGTTTCGCGGCCACCTCGAGGCGCGCCTGCACCTGGTTCCGCGGTTTCGCCAGCGGCTCGCGTTCGTCCCCTACAACCAGGGCCGCCCGGTCTGGGTCGACGACCCCCACCTCAACCTCGACTACCACGTCCGCCACACGGCGCTGCCCGAGCCGGGCAGCGAGCAGCAGCTGCGCAACTTCGCCGCCCGCGCCTTCTCACAGGGCCTCGACCGCTCGAAGCCGCTGTGGGAGCTGTGGCTCGTCGACGGCCTCGCCGGCGACCGCTTCGCGATCGTCACCAAGAGCCACCACTGCCTCGTCGACGGCGTCTCCGGGGCCGACATCACCACCGTCCTCTACGACACGACCCCCGACCCGGCCCCGGTCGAGCCCGCCCCGCCCTGGACGCCGCGACCGCTGCCGAGCGGCTCCGAGCTGCTGGCCGAGGCGCTGATCGAGCGCGCCACCCAGCCGGCCGAGCTGCTGCGCGGCGCCCGGGCGCTGATCCGCGGCCCGCGCCAGGCGCTGGCCGCGGTCGGCGATGCGCTGACCGCCGTCGGCTCGCTCACCGGCCGCGGCATGGCGGCGCCGGAATCGCCGCTCAACGCCGCGATCGGCCCGCACCGGCGCTTCGCCTGGGTCCGCGCCGGGCTGCCCGCGGTGCGGCAGATCAAGAGCGTCCACGGCGGCACCGTCAACGACGTCATCCTCTCGGTCGTCGCCGGCGGCCTCGGCCGCTTCCTGCGCGAGCTCGGGCACCGGACCGCGGGGCTCGAGCTGCTGGCGATGATCCCGGTCAGCGTGCGCTCGGAGGAGGCGCGCGGCGCGCTCGGCAACCAGGTCTCGGCGATGATGGCGCCGCTGCCCGTCTGGTGCGAGGACCCGGTCGAGCGGCTGCACCTGATCAGCGCGCGGATGGGCGACCTGAAGCGCTCGAAGCAGGCGGTCGGCGCCAACCTGCTCAGCGAGCTGTCCGACTTCGCGCCGCCGACGATCGCCTCGCAGGCGGCGCGGCTGCAGTCGCGGCAGCGGTTCTTCAACCTCGTCGTCACCAACGTGCCCGGGCCGCAGTTCCCGCTGTACGTGCTCGGCCGCCAGATGCGCGACCTGTTCCCGATGGTTCCGCTGGCCAAGGGGCAGACGGTCTGCGTCGGGATCATGAGCTACAACGGGGCGATCAACTTCGGCCTGATCGGCGACTACGAGGCGATGGCCGCGCTCGACACGTTCGCGGCCGAGCTGCAGGTCGCGCTCGAGGAGCTGGCGGCGACCGCCGGCATCGACGGCGCCGTGCTCGCCGCGCCCGAGCCGGCCCCGGCGCCGGAGCCCGAGCCGCGGCCGCCATCGACCCGGGCGCCGCGCTGAGCCGCGCTCAGGCTCCCTCGGGCATCGCCCGCGATCCGCGCAGCCGCAGGCCGACGAGCGGGTAGATCGCCGTCGACAGCAGCGCCGCGCCGACCACCGAGGCCGCCGTCGCGGCGTCCATGACGTCGTTGTCGACCGCGATCGCCGTGATCGCGACGACCAGCGGCAGCTCGGTGGCGCTGAAGAAGGCGAGCGCGGCGCGGTCGCGCAGGTCGAGCTCCTTGACGTAGAGCAGCAGCGCCGGGACGCCGCGGACGATCAGGAAGGCGAGCAGGAAGATCGGCACCTTGACCCACTTCGCCGGGTCGGCGAGCAGCGCGTCGAGCTCGAACTCGATGCCGCTGACGACGAAGAAGAACGGGATCAGGAAGCCGTAGCCGACCGCGCTCAGCTTCGACTCGAGCACCGGTACCTCGCGGCCGCCGAGCGCGGCGCGGGTGATGATCCCGGCGACGAAGCCGCCGAGCAGCAGGTCGAGGCCGAGGTCGGTGGCGAGCCCGGCGAGCAGGAAGATCAGGACGACCGCGGCGCGGACCGGGAGCTGGGCGCTGGTCTCCAGCGTGCGCTCGAACGCCGCCCAGCCGGCGCTGACGCCGCGGATCGCGAACAGCGCCGCGAGCACCGCGACGATCACGAAGGCGACCAGCAGCAGCGCGCTCGAGACCGGGTTGCCGGTCGAGAAGACGATGGTGACGAGCAGGATCGGGCCGAACTCGCCGACCCCGCCGGCGGCGAGCAGGTAGGTGCCGAAGCGGGTCTTGAGCTCGCCGGCGTCGCCGAGGATCGGGACCAGGGTGCCGATCGCCGTCGTCGCCAGCGCCGAGCCGGTGTAGAGCGGTGAGATCACGATGCCGACCAGCGCCAGCGTGCCGCAGAGCCCGTAGGCGAGCCCGAGCGAGATCGCCCAGCCGGTCAGCCCCAGCCGCAGCGGCCGCCCCCTGATCCGCTCGAAGTCGATCTCGTAGCCGGCGAAGAAGAACAGCATGCCGAGGCCGAGCGAGGAGAAGAAGTCGATGAACGCGTCGGCGTCGGCGAGCCCGAGCACCTGCGGCCCGATCAGGATCCCGAAGACGAGCTCGAGGACGACGACGGGAATCACCATCCGGGCGCCGCCGAAGCCGACGATCGCCGCCGCGAGGGCCGCGGCGAGCACGATCATGAAGAACGAGTCGGTGTCGACCGTCAACACGGCGGGGCGGTCGGGGGGCGCGGCATCGGCTGAAAGCTATCCGGCGCGGCCGCCGCCACCGCGGCTCTACCATCGGCGCGGTGAGACCGCCGCTCCGCCACCGCGCCGCCGCGCTCGCGCTCGCCTCGGCGGCCGCGGGGCTGGCGCTCGCCGCGGCCGTTGAGGCCCGGCCCGCGGCCGCGCCGCAGGCGTCACGAGCGGTCGCCAAGCCGAAGCTCGATTTCGACCCGATCCCCTACGACCGCGCCCGCAAGCGGCAGATGGCCGCCTACTCCAAGCGCCACTACGGCAAGCGCCGCTGGCGGCTCGAGCACCCGCGGGCGATCGTCCTGCACTACACCGCGACCTCGACCTACGGGCCGGTCTTCAACGCCTTCGCCGCCAACTCCCCGAGCCTCGGCGAGCGGCCCGGGGTCTGCGCCCAGTTCGTCGTCGGCAAGGACGGCACGATCCACCAGCTCACGCGCCTCTACGTGCGCTGCCGCCACACGATCGGCCTCAACCAGACCGCGATCGGGATCGAGATGGTGCAGCGCGCCACCGGCAGCCGCCACGGCGCCGAGCGCGCGATCCTCCGCCGGCGGCCGCAGGCGCGGGCGGCGGTGCGGCTCGTCGCCTGGCTCAAGCAGCGCTACCGGATCAAGCTCAGGAACCTGATCGGCCACGCGATGGCGAACGACTCGCCGCTGTTCAAGGACCTCGAGGGCTGGCGCAACGATCACGTCGACTGGCGTGCCCGCGACGTCCGCAGCTTCCGCAAGCGGGTGATGCGATTGATCCGCCGCGGACGCCGCTGAGCGCCCCGCATCGGCCGTCCGCCGCGGCTGCGAGCATCGGGCGCCGTGGTCGAGAGGCGATCGCGCAAGTCCCCGCTCGAGAACCCCGGCCGGCTCGCCGAGGCCCTCAACCTGACCGCGCCGCGGCACAGCTTCGGAATCGTCTTCGCGCTGATCGTCGTCACCGTGATCTTTCAGCTCTCGGCGCCCGACACGGAGCTGACCCGGCTGCTCCGGGTGCTGCTGCAGGCGGTGGTGACGATCGCGGCGCTGCGCGCGGCCGGCGCCCACGTGCGGATGCTGCGCGGGTCGCTGGTCGTGGTCGCCGTGATGGTCGCGATCTCGTTCCTCGGGCTCATCGCGTCGAGCGAGCTGACGACGCTGCTGCAGCGGATCGTGCTGCTGGCGTTGATCGCGATGACCCCGGTCGCGATCCTCGCCGGCGTCGTCCGCGAGCTTCGCGAGGACAGGCGCGTCACGGTCCAGACCGTCTACTGCGGCCTCTGCATCTACCTGCTGTTCGGGACCGGGTTCGCGGTCCTGTTCTCGGCGATCGAGGACATCGGGGACGCCCCGTTCTTCACCACCGTCGCCAACGGCAGCCCGGCCGAGTTCCTCTACTACAGCCTGGCGACGCTGACGACGACGGGCTACGGCGACTTCGTCGCCGCGACCGAGTTCGGGCAGGCGATGTCGGTCTCCGAGGCGCTGATCGGCCAGATGTACCTGGTGACGGTGCTGGCGGTGATCGTCTCCAACGTGCGCGGCCGCGGCGGCCTGATCGGGTAGGCCGCGCCGCCGTGTGGGATGATCGGCGGGAGGAAGGACGATCAGCGGCACCGGCTCCCCCCACTTCCGCACCTGCCCGCTCTGCGAGGCGACCTGCGGGCTCGCGATCAGCCACGACGGCGATCGCGTGCTCGGCGTGCGCGGCGATCGCGAGGACGTCTTCAGCCGCGGCTTCATCTGCCCGAAGGGCGCCAGCCTCGGCGAGCTTCACGCCGATCCCGACCGGCTGCGGACGCCGCTTCTGCGCCGTGACGGCGAGCTCGTCGAGGCGAGCTGGGATCAGGCCTTCGCCCGGGTCGACGAGCTGCTGGCGCCGATCCTCGCCGCCGGTGACCGCGATGCGGTCGGCGCCTATCTCGGCAACCCGAACGCGCACACGCTCGACGGCCTGATCTACCTGCGCGCGGTGATCAAGGCGTTCGGCACGCGCAACGTCTACACCGCGACCAGCGTCGATCAGCTCCCCAAGCAGCTCGCCTCGGCGCTGATGTTCGGAGCGGGGCTGTCGGTCGCGGTCCCCGACCTCGACCGCACCGATCACATCCTGATCCTCGGCGCCAACCCGCTGAGCTCGAACGGGTCGCTGATGACCGCTCCCGACAGCCGTGGCCGGCTGCGCGCGATCCGGCAGCGCGGCGGCAAGGTCGTCGTCGTCGATCCGCGTCGCAGCCGCACCGCCGAGGCCGCCGACGAGCACCACTTCATCCGTCCCGGCAGCGATGCGCTGCTGCTCGCCGCGATCGCCCACGTCCTGCTCGCCGAGGGGATCGCCGACCCGGGCGAGCTCGCCGCCCACCTCAACGGCCGCGACGAGCTCGGCCCCGCGCTGGCCCCGTTCACCCCCGAGGCGGTCAGCGGCGCCTGCGGGATCGGCGCCGAGCCGATCCGCGGGATCGCCCGCGAGCTCGCCGCCGCCGAGCGCGCCGTCGTCTACGCCCGGATCGGGACGACGACGGCGCGGTTCGGGACGCTCGCGAGCTGGCTCGTCGACGTGATCAACGCGCTCACCGGCAACCTCGATCGCGAGGGCGGGGCGATGTTCCCGCTCGCGGCGGCGGGACAGGCGAATGCCGCCGGCGAGCCCGGTCGCGGGCGCGGCTTCAAGCCGGGCCGCTGGCGCTCGCGCGTCCGCGGCCTCGGCGAGTCGTTCGGCGAGCTGCCGGTCGCCTGCCTCGCCGAGGAGATCGAGACCGAGGGGCCGGGCCGGATCCGGGCGATGCTGACGATCGCCGGCAACCCGCTGCTTTCGACCCCGAACGCGGGCCGGCTGCGCCGCGCCTTCGAGTCGCTCGAGGCGATCATCTCCGTCGACGCCTACGTGAACGAGACGACCGAGCTCGCCGACGTCGTCTTCCCCGTCCCCTCGCCGCTGGCGCGACCGCACTACGACCTGGCGCTCTACCAGCTCGCGGTCCGCAACGTCGCCAACTTCAGCCCGCCGATGGTCGATTCCGAGATCGAGCCCGAGTGGCGCACGTTCCTGCGGCTGGCGGCGATCGCGGCCGGGCAGGGCGCCGGCGCCGACGTCGACGGCTTCGACCACCTGGTCGCCTTCGAGGCCGCGCGGCGGGAGACCGTCACCGCGGGCTCGCCGGCGCGGGGAATGGACCCGGCCGACGTCGTCGCCGCGCTCGGCGAGCGGCGCGGGCCCGAGCGGGTGCTCGACCTGCTGCTGCGCTGCGGACCCTACGGGGCCGGGATCGCCGGCCGCGAGGGCCGCGGCGCGGAGGGACTCAGCCTCGAGCTGCTCGAGCGCAACCCGCACGGCATCGACCTCGGCCCGCTACGCCCGCGGCTGCCGGGGCTGCTGCGGACCGCGAGCGGACGGGTCGAGCTGGCGCCGCCGGAGATCCTCGCCGACCTGCCACGGCTCGAGCTCGCGATCGCCGATCGCGGCGGGGACGCCGGGATGGTGCTGATCGGCCGCCGCCAGCTGCGCTCGAACAACTCGTGGATGCACAACCTGCCCCACCTCGTCCGCGGCAAGCCGCGCTGCACGATGCAGATCAGCCCCGCCGACGCGGCCCGGCTCGGGCTCGCCGACGGCGACACCGCCCTGGTCCGCTCGCGGACCGGATCGGTCGAGGCGCCGGTCGAGGTGACCGACTCGATCATGGACGGCGTCGTCTCGATCCCGCACGGCTGGGGCCACGATGCCGCCGGGGCGCGGCTCGCGGTCGCCGCCGCCAACGCCGGCGTCAACTCGAACCTGCTCTCCGACGAGGCGCTCGTCGACGAGCTCAGCGGCAACGCCGTGCTCAACGGCGTCCCGGTCGAGGTCGCGCCGGTGCCGGCGCCCGTCCCGGCCTAGCCGAGCGAGTACCTGTAGGCGGTGCCGTCGCCGCTGTAGCGGCGCTCGCCGTGGCGGAAGCCGCGGGTGTGGCCGTCGCCGTTGATCACGGCGGCGGTGATCCGCGCGTACTTGCCGGCGTCATCGAGTGTGACGGTGCCGCTGCCGCCCCGCGGCAGCGGCGTGATCGCCGTCGTCACCGTGCCGCCGACGGCCGGCCCCTCGCGCCCGATCAGCGCGATCGTCGATGCGGTGCGGCGGTTGACCCGGACCTTGAGCGTCACCGGCCCGTCGACGGGTTCGACCTTGACGAGGCGGAACGAGGTGTTGTCGAGCACGACCTTCTCGGGCTTGCTCCTCAGCGTGCCGCGCCGGCGCACGTTCGGGTACTGGGCCGCGTCGGGGAAGTCCGGGCTCGATCGCCACTCGGCCGTCGCCGCCGCGAACCGGCCGAACTCGGTCGCGAACGGACCGCCGCCGTCGGCGGTGACGCCCGCGGTGTAGGCGGCGGTGGCCAGGTGCCTCGGCTTCACCCCGGCGCGCGAGGCAGCCCAGACGTCGCGGACGACCTCGGCGCCGTAGCGCCCCGACAGCCAGTGGTTGAAGACCGATTCCGCGTAGACCTTGATGCTGCGACCGGTCATCGGCAGCTCGGAGCCCTTGGCGAACGCCGGTAGGTAGTTGAGGTAGTCGTTGATCTCCGGGTAGACCTGCTCCTCCATCCAGGTCGCGGTGTCCTCGAACAGCCACGAGTCCTGGTAGCTGTCGTAGTTGAACTGGAGGATGTGGTTGTACTCGTGGGCGACCGTCACCCGCAGCGAGCGGATCGGCGGGCTCGGGAAGCCGCGGTAGTTGTTGTCGAGCACCAGGTAGGCGTGGCGCCGCATCGTCCGCTGGCCCGGGTCCGGGGCCGCGTAACCGTAGAGGCGCTTGCCGAGGTTGGTGATGTAGACGTCGACCTGGCCCTCGCCGCCGTCCCCGTGGCGGGCTCCGCGCCCGCCGTCCGACTTCGCCCGCTGCCAGCCCAGGGCCCCGTTCTCGACGTCGTAGGAGGTCGCGAGCGAGTCGCGGACGGCGTCGAGGAACTGCTCGGAGGCGGGCGCGTTCCGCTTCTCCTTCTCGGTCCAGTGGATGCAGAAGTTGGCGTCGCAGGTGGGCGAGCCCGGCGCCTCCCGGCCGAAGTAGTTGCGGTCGCGCCGGTCGCTGGGGCGACGCAGCAGCCGCAGCGCCCGGCGCCGCTGCGAGCCGCGCAGCGCCGGCAGCGCGACGGCGAGCTCGCGCAGGGTCGAGCTGACGTCGCGGTCGGGGGCGCGCGCGGTGCTGAGCTCACTCGCGAACGCGGAGCGGGCGGCCTGCAGCGCCGCGACCGCGTCGCCGTGATCGGGATCCGGCGCGGCGCCGGCGCCGGCCGGCGCGGCGAGCGCGACGGTGGCGAGAACGGCGGTTAGGGCGGTCGTGCGCTTCAAGCGGGGCTTCGCTCCCTTCGGGGCGCGGGAGGCTAGCAGCGGCCCAGGGCGGACCGGCGCCGCTTACCCGAACACCGAAGACGGCATCAGGTTGCGCTTCGCGGCATCGGCCTGACCGCGATCGTCATCCGGCTCAGCGCCAGCAGCCGCCCCTGCTCGTCGCTCATCTCGACGTCCCAGACCCAGCTCGTCCGCCCGCGATGGCGCGCGGTCGCGACCGCGTGCACGGTGCCGGACGAGGCCGGGCGCAGAAAGCTCGTCTCGTTCGACTGGCCGAGCGCGATCATCGCCGGCCCGACCGCCTCGAAGGTGGCCCGCGAGCACAGCGACTCGGCCAGCGCCGCGTAGGCGCCGCCGTGGACGATCCCGAACGGCTGGCGGATCGCGTCGCTGACCGGCAGCCGCGCCCGGGCCGAGCGCTCGCCGTCGAACTCGTAGCCGCTGAACCCGAGCGTGGTGTCGAGCGTCGTCGCCGGCTGCGGCGGGTCGGGCATCGGGGCAGAGTAGATGACGCCCGCGCCGCCGGCACCGGCCGCCGCGCCGGTTGCGTAGGCTTCGGCGCTGATGCCGTTGCGAGCGGACCAGCGAGCGCTGCTGCAGCTCCTCTGCGAGCGCGGCCAGAGCTACGAGGACATCTCGGGGCTGCTCGGCAAGCCCGCCGAGCAGGTCCGCGCCGACGCCCGCGCCGCGCTCGAGCAGATCGGCGGCTCCGACCCCGACGCCGAGGTCGGGCTCACCGACTTCCTGCTCGGCCAGGCCGACCCGATCGGGCGCGCCGACGCGACCCGCCATCTACAGGCGAGCCCGGAGGCGCTGGAGCTGGCGAAGCGGGTCGAGGCGGGGCTGCTGCTGCTGGCGCCGGAGGCGAAGCTGCCGAGCCTGCCCGAGCCCCGCGGCAAGCGCGCCCGGGCGGCGCTGCCCGCCGCCGGCGAGGGCGACGACGCCGCCCGCGAGGCGCGCGCCGAGCCCGGCGCCGGCGGTCCCGTCCCGCAGAACCGGCTGATCGCGATCCTCGCCGCCGTCGGCGTGATCCTCGTTGGCGTGATCCTGGTGATCGTTCTGACCGGGGACGACGACTCCGGCTCCAGCGCCGCCGCGACCACCGCGACGACGGCCGCGGGCTCGAAGAAGCAGACGGTCGCGCTGAAGCCGGTCAACGGCAGCGGCGTCGGCGGCGACGTCACATTCAGCATCGTCAACGGCGCCAGCCAGGCCCAGCCCGTCGCCGAGGTCGACCTCGACGGCATCCCGGCGCCGACCGACGCGAAGGCGACGCTGATGTGGATCATGGTCGGCGATAGCGCCGGCTACCCGCTCAGCACGCCGCTCGTCCCCGACAAGAACGGGTCGGTCTCGGGCAGCGTCGCGATCCCCGCCGACATCTCGAGCATCTTCAGCGGCCAGGTGACCGCGGTCAGGGTCTCGAGCTCGAACATCAAGGACGTCCAGGCCGCCGTCAAGCAGGCGCTGAAGGAGGGCGGCGCGCTGCTCCCGTTCACCGGCAAGGAGCTGGCCGAGGGCAAGATCAGCAACGGCTGAGCCGGCGGCTCGGCTAGGAGGGCAGCAGCTTGCCGGGGTTCATCACCCCGGCCGGGTCGAGCCGCTGCTTGGCGGCCCTGATCAGGTCGAGGCCGAGCTCGCCGACCTCGGCCGCCATGTAGGGGGCGTGATCGCGGCCGACCGCGTGATGATGGGTGATCGTGCCGCCGGCGGCGACGATCGCGTCGCAGGCCGCGGCCTTGATCCGCCGCCACTGCTCGATCTCGGCGCCGGGCCGGGCGGCGGTGAGGAAGGTGAAGTAGAGCGAGGCGCCGTCGCGATAGGCGTGCGAGACGTGGCACATGACGACGCCGTCGCCGGTTGCCTCGACGAGCGCGCGGCGGACGCCGGCGTAGAGCTCGCGGATGCCGGAGTGCGAGTGCGCCGTCTCCAGCGTCTCGACCAGCACGCCGTGGTCGAGCAGCGCGTCGCGCAGGTGCGGCCCCTCGTAGCGACCGCGCTCCCAGGAGCGGCCGGCGCCGCCGCCGAGCGCAGCCGCGCCGCCGCCGCGGAGGATCCGGCGCGAGAGCTCGCGGCGGCGATCGGCCGCCTCGCGCTCGCCCTCCCAGCCGACGATCAGCATGCAGCCGTCGGCGCGGCGGCGCAGCCGCAGGTAGCGGTCGAGGACGACCCGCCGCAGGCCGCCGAGCCCGGCCATCGCCAGCCCGACCTCGGTCTCCTCGCGGTCGGAGAGCCGGATGACGTCGGGCAGCTCGCCCGACTGCGCGAGCTCGCGGACGAGGTCGAGCCCCTCGTCGAAGCCGGCGACGAACCAGGCCTCGTAGCGCCGCGCCGCGGGCGCGGCCCTGACCCGGACCTCGACATCGGTGATCACGCCGAGCGTGCCCTCGGAGCCGATCACGAGCTCGCGCAACGCCGGGCCGGCGGCGCTGTGCGGCGTCCGCAGCGTCCGCAGCGTCCCCACCGGCGCCGTCAGCTCGACCCCGGCGACGAGCGCGTCGAAGCGCCCGTAGCCGCTCGACGCCTGGCCCGCCGAGCGCGTCGCCGCAAAGCCGCCGATCGTCGCGTAGCGGTAGGACTGCGGGAAGTGGCCGAGCGTCAGGCCGCGCTCGTTCAGCGCCGCCTCGGCCTCGGGGCCGCGCAGCCCGGGCCCGAGCCGGGCGGTCTGCGCGAGGGGGTCGATCTCGACCCGGCGCAGGTTCGTGAGGTCGAGCGCGACGAGCCGGTCGAAGCCGCCGCGCTCGGGCGCGACGCCGCCGACGACGCTGGTGCCGCCGCCGAACGGGACGACCGCGACCCCGGCCTCGGCGCAGGCGGCGAGCACTGCGGCGACCGCGGTCGCGTCGGCCGGGGCGAGGACGGCATCGGGAGCGGCCGCGAGCGCGCCGCTGCGGAGCGCGATCAGGTCCGGGTAGCTGCTGCCGGCGGCGTGGCGGACCCGGTCCTCATCGCTGCTGCTGACCGCATCCGCGCCGCCGGCGGCGGCGATCACCGCGGCCGGGACCTCGGCCGCGGCCGGCAGCCGGATCGACCGCAGCGATGCGCTCGGCGCGGGCTGCGTGGCGCCGATCCGCTCGCGCAGCAGCGCCCTGGCTCCGGCGCCGAGCTCGGGCTTGGCGTCGGCCGGCCCCCAGCCGTCGAAGGCGGTGTCGCGGCGCAGCGCCGCGGCGCCGCTCAACCCGCCTCGTCCTCGCGCCGCGGCGGCAGCAGCGCCCGCTCGATGCCGTCGAGCGCTCCGGCCAGGGTGCGGCCGGTCGCGCGGCGCATCAGCGGCGCCCCGAGCCGCGAGAGCCCGCGCAGCCGCCGGCGGCCCTCGGCGGTGACCAGGGTCGCGGCTTCGTCCTCGGCGTCGCGGAGCCGCAGCTCGAGCTCGGCCCGCCGCAGAAAGCCCTCGAACGGCGTCCCCTCGATCTCCTGCTCCCAGACCACGAGCTCGCCGCGGCGGGCGGCGGTGCAGCGGTAGTCGGCGCGGACCGGCTTGCCGCTCCTGGTCTGCAGGACCTGGGTGAAGCGGCAGCGCTCCGACCCGACGCTGCCGCGAACGTCCTCGACGCGGACCGTCTCCGGCCACCAGCGCGGCAGGTTGTTGGGGTCGGCGATCAGCTCCCAGACCCGCCGCGCGGGCACCGCGATCGTCCTGCTGCGGGCGACGGTCGCCATCGCGGGCTCAGCCGCGCAGACGCCGCAGGTCGCGAACGAGCAGCAGGTGCTTGAGCTGGGTGCAGGTCGCGGCCAGGCCCTCGAGGCTCTCGAGCGCCTCCTGACGCCGCGCCGGGCTCCGCGAGCTCAGCGACGGGCCCATGATCTGCTCGAGCAGCGCCGCCTCGCGGTCGGCCGAGCTGCGGAACATCCGCAGGTTCTTGCCCCCGACGCCGAACCGCGACAGATCGGTCGCCGCGCGCACGATCTCGACGTCGGTCTCGTCGTAGTAGGCGCCGCCGTCGCGGCGCTGCGGCTCGACGATGCCGAACTCCTCGAGCTCGCGGATCAGCTCCGGGCTGGCGCCCGTCTGCTCGACGACCTCGTCGTGGCCGAGCCACTGGTCGGGCTCGTCGAGCGTGATCGCCTTGCGGCTGGCGCCGCCGCGCGACGCGCGGGCGCCGCTGATCTTGCCGGCGGCGAGCTCCTGGCGGATCACCCGCAGCGGCAGGAACTCGTCGCGCTGCATCCGCAGGATCGAGCGCAGCTGCTCGACGTCGGCCTGGCTGTAGAGCCGGTAGCCGCCGCGGGTGCGTCGCGGCGACAGCAGCTTCTGGTCCTCGAGGTAGCGGATCTTCGAGATCGAGATGTCATCGAACTCCTGGCCGAGCACCTTGCAGACGGCGCCGATCGTCAGCGCCTTGCGGGGCCGCGAGCCGCCGTTGCGCGCGTGCTCGCCGGCCGCGACCTCGTTGACGTCGGTGCCCGCCACCCTCACCGCTCCAGGTAGCTGAGCTTGAACTTGCCGACCTGGATCTCGTCGCCGTCGCTGAGCAGATGCGACTCGATCCGCTTGCGGTTGACGTAGGTCCCGTTCAGCGAGCCGAGGTCGTCGATGTAGAGCCCGTCGCGGCGGCGGACCAGCAGCGCGTGGTTGCGGGAGACGGTGACGTCGTCGAGGAAGATCGGCGCATCGGGGCTGCGGCCGATGCTCATCCGCTCCTGGTCGAGCGCGAAGCTCTCGCCGGCGCGTCCGCCGCCGCGGATGACCAGCGCGGCGCCCTCCCGCTCGACCAGCTCCTCGATGTCGATCGGCTGGAAGTCGCCGGTCTCGGCGATCTTGTAGGTCAGCGTCGAGGGCTCGTCGGAGCCCTCGGTGCGGGCCAGGAAGGCACCGCACTTCTGGCAGTAGTTGGCGCCCTCGGGGTTGACGAACCCGCACTCGTGGCAGTGAACGGCCACCTGCCGGCCCCGCCGCTAGGGGTTCTGCTCGCCGCCGACGCGCCCGGCGAGGATGTCGGTCAGCTTCTCGACGTCGGCGCCGCTGATCAGCGCGTCGCCCGACTCGCGGTTGCTGCGCAGCCGGTTGACGAGCTCGGCGCGGAGGATGTCGATCCGGCCGTGCAGCATCCGCCGCTCGTAGGAGATCCGCCGCTCCTCGGCGGTGAGGGTGTCGATCATCTCCTTCAGCTCCTCGTCGCTCATCGCGCCGATGTCCGGAAACGTGTCTTCCATCAAGCCTCTCGTCCTCGCTCCTGGTCGCTGATGCCGGCGAAATCGCCCGGGACCTCAGTATAGGCGCGCCGGCCCAAGGGTCAATCAGAACTTGAAGGTTGAACGGCGGGCTGCACCGCCGCCCGCGCCCGGCGCACGTAGAGGACGGTCGCCAGCACCGACAGCAAGACGCCGATCGAGAAGCCGATCGGGATGATCTCCCAGTCGAGGACCATCGACCAGAAGATCCCGCCCATGATCAAAAAGACGGCGATCCGCCCGACCCAGGTGATCTCGAGGTCGGCGCCGCGCCTGAGGCCGTAGTAGGAGAGGCCGAGCGTCGCCAGCTCGCGCGCGGCGAGCAGCGCGATCGCCCAGCGCGGCAGCAGCTCGAAGTGCCAGCAGACCACGGCGCCGGCGAGGATCGTCAACCGGTCGACGACCGGGTCGAGCAGCGCTCCGAGCCGCGAGTACTGACCGGTCGCGCGGGCCACGAACCCGTCGAGCAGGTCGCCGAGGGCGATCGCGAGGAAGATCAGCGAGGCGAGCGCGTCGCGGCCGTCGTCGCTGGCGAGCGCCAGCGCGCAGAACAGCGGGATCGCGGCGAGGCGGACGTAGCCGATCAGGTTCGGGATCGTGAACGGGCGCAGCGGCTGGCCGGCGCGGGTCTGGGCCGGCTCCGGCCCGGAGCGGTCGATGCCGAGCAGGCGACGACGGCTGAGCCGCCGTCGAACCCGGCCGCGGGCGCGTTGCTGGCGGCCGCGCTCGGCCACGGCTGCTAGCCGGCGCTTCCGATGCGGCCGAGGATCTCCCCGACCCGCGGCCCGACCTCGTCGAGCGCGACCCGCTCCTCCTCCCCGCTCGCGCGCCGCTGCGCCTCGGCGACCCCTTCGGCGACCCCGCGCTTGCCGATCACCAGCCGCAGCGGGCAGCCGAGCAGCTCGGCGTCGGTCAGCTTCTCACCCGTGCCCGCGTTCGGGCGGTCGTCGAGCACGGCCTCGATTCCGGCCTCGCTCAGCGCCTCGTAGGCCGCCTCGGCCGCCGCCGCGACCTCGTCGCCGCCCTTGCCGAGGGCGACGACGTGCACCGCCCAGGGGGCGATCGCGGGCGGCCAGGCGATCCCCTTCTCGTCGGCGCCCTGCTCGACCGCGGCGGCGACGATCCGCGCCGGCCCGATCCCGTAGGAGCCCATCACGATCGGGCGCTCGGCGCCGTGCTCGTCGAGGTAGGTGGCGCCGAGCGGCTCCGAGTAGCGGGTCCCGAGCTTGAAGATGTTGCCGACCTCGATCGCCGCCTCGATCGCGATCGGATCGCCGGCCGGCGTCGTGTCGCCGGGCTCGACCCTGCGGACGTCGCAGCTCTCGAACCGGAAGTCGCGTCCGGGCTCGACCCCGATCAGGTGCGCGTCGGGCTTGTTGGCGCCGGCGACGAGCCCGCCGCCGGCGATCGCCTCGTCCATCAGGATCGGCAGCTCGGCCCCGACCGGGCCGATGAAGCCGACCGGGCCGATCGACCCCTCGATCTCCTCCGGCCGCGCCTGCCGCACCCCGGCGCCGAGATGGTTGGTCAGCTTGACCTCGTTCAGCCGGTGGTCGCCGCGGACCAGCACCATCGCCAGGCCGCGGCCCTCGACGACGACCGGCATCGCCTTGATCAGCGCGCCGGCCGCGACCCCGAGCGCGTCCGCGACCTCCTCGACCGTGGTCAGGCCCGGGGTCGGCGCCTCGCGCGGGGCGTCGAGCGGCGGCGGCAGCTCGACCGGCCTCGGGACGGCGCTGGCGACCTCGATGTTGGCCGCGTACCCGGGCGCGAGCGCGACCTCGTTCTCGCCGGCGGCGCACGGGGCCATGAACTCGTGCGCGCCGGAGCCGCCCATCATCCCGACGTCGGACTCGACCGCGTACCAGCGCAGCCCGCAGCGATCGAGGATCCGCTCGTAGGCGCCCGCCTGCAGCTCGTAGGAGCGCTCGAGGCCCTCGGCGTCGCGGTCGAAGGAGTAGGCGTCCTTCATCGTGAACTCGCGCGTCCGCATGATCCCCGCCCGCGGCCGCGGCTCGTCCCGCTCCTTCGTCTGCAGGTGGTAGAGCATCAGCGGCAGCTCGCGGTAGGAGCGGATCTCGCGGGCGACGTGGAAGGTCAGGGCCTCCTCGTGGGTCATCGCCAGCACCAGGTCCGCCCCCTTGCGGTCCTGGAGCTTGAACAGCTCCTCGATCGCGTAGCGGCCGGTCGCCCGCCAGGGCTCGGCCGGCTGGATCACCGGCATCAGCAGCTCATGGCAGCCGATCGCGTCCATCTCCTCGCGGATGATCGCCTCGACCTTCTTGACGCTGCGGTAGCCGGCCGGCAGCCAGGTCCAGATCCCGGCGCCGAGCTGGCGCACGAGCCCGGCCCGCACCATCAGCCGGTGCGAGGGCGCCTCGGCGTCGGCCGGAGGGTCCTTCAGCGTCGGCAGCAGATAGCTCGAAAGGCGGCTCATCGCGACGGCGAGGATATCCCCGCTACCAGGCGTCGATCTCGTAGGAGAGCCAGCGCGAGGGCTCGGCCCCAACCGAGTCGTAGAGGCGCTGGGCGCGCTCGTTGTCGAGCGCCGTCTCCCAGACGAGCTTGGCGGCGCCGCGCTTGCGGCACTCGGCCCGGCAGCGCTCGATCAGCTGCCGGCCGACGCCGAGCCCGCGCGCCGCGGTGACGACGAACAGGTCGTTCATCACCCCGGTCCGGGCGGCGTCGAGCGTCTGCCAGGTCCAGAACACGGTCGCGAACCCGAGCGGCTCGCCGGCCTCGCCGTCGGGCCCGACCGCGCGGGCGAGCAGCTGCAGCCCCTCGGCGGGATCGTCGATCAGCGCCCGGCAGAGCGCCACCAGCCGGTCGTCGCGGGGATCGACCTCGTAGAAGTCGCAGTAGGCGCGCAGCATCGGCATCAGCAGCGGCAGATCGACGACCCCGACGCGCTCGATGCTGACCTCCTGCTGCCGCTCCGGCGCCACGGCCGCAACCCTAGATGATCGATCCTTAGCCGCCGGCGCCGCGGTGGCGCACCGCGGCCGGTCGGCTCGCTAGGCCCGGGTGAACCGGCGGCCGGCCGTCGGCGAGGCCTCCTCGCCGAGCTCGACCCGCTGGCCGCGCTTGACCGGCCGCATGTAGGGCTCGCCGTTGCCGGGCGCGGTGATGTCCTCGCCGCCCTCGGCCGCCGCCTTCTCCAGCGCCGCGATCTTCTCCGGCGTCAGGTCGCCCGCGTTCTCCTGCTCGATCCTGCGCAGCCAGCGCTCGCCCTCGGCGGCGCTGTCGGCCTCGAACTCGGTCCCGCCGCGACCGAGCGACTTGTCGATCTCCTCGAACAGCGTGTCGACCAGCTGCTCCTGGGGGATCTTCCGCAACGGCTTGCCGTGGGCGAAGATCAGCCCCTCGTCCTTGGCGCCGGTGATCCCGAAGTCGGCGTGTGAGGCCTCGCCGATGCCGTTGACCGCGCAGCCGAGCACCGCGACCTCGATCGGCTCGCTGTAGGCCTCGAGCCGCTGCTCGATCTCGGCGACGACCGTGTCCATGTCGAACTGCAGGCGCCCGCAGGTCGGGCAGGCGATCAGCACCGGCCCGCGCTCGCGCAGCTGCAGCGCTTTGAGGATCTCCCAGGCGACCTTGACCTCCTCCTCGGCGTGGAAGGTCGAGAGCGAGATCCGGATCGTGTCGCCGACCCCGTCGGCGAGCAGGGCCCCGAGCCCGACCGACGACTTCAGCGCCCCCGACCACTTCGTTCCCGCCTCGGTGATCCCGAGGTGGATCGGGTAGGGGATCTTCTCGGCCAGCAGCCGGTTGGCGGCGATCGTGTTCGGCACGTTGGTCGACTTGATCGAGACCTTGAAGTTCTCGAAGTCAAGCGACTCCATCAGCTCGACGAACTCGACCGCCGCCGTGACCAGCGCCTCGACCGGCGCCTCGCGCTCGAGCGCGTGCAGGTGCTTGGGCAGCGACCCCGAGTTGACCCCGATCCGCATCGGCACCCCGGCCGCGGTCGCGCGCTCGGCGACCTCGGCGACCTTCTCGCGGCCGCCGATGTTGCCGGGGTTGAGGCGGATGCAGTCGGCGCCGGCGTCGATCGCCTTCAGCGCCAGCGTGTGGTTGAAGTGGATGTCGGCGATCACCGGGATCGGCGATTCGGCGACGATCGTGCGCAGCGCGTCGGCGTCCTTCTCGCGCGGGACCGCGACCCGGACGAGGTCGGCGCCGGCGTCGGCGACGGTGCGGATCTGCTCCATCGTCGCGCTCAGGTTCGCGGTCTCGGTCTTGGTCATCGTCTGCACGACGACCGGGGCGCCGCCCCCGACCGGGACGTCGCCGACGAATATCTGCCGCTTCGAGGCCATCGCGTCGCTCCGATTGTAGAAGCGCGGCGGCCCCGGCCGGGCCGGCGCCGTCACCGCGGGCGGTTTTGCCCCGGCCCGGGCGCGCGGCGCTCAGCCGCGGTACAGGGCCTCGATCTCGTCCCCGTACTTGTCGTTGATCGGCTTCCGCTTCAGCTTCATCGTCGGCGTCAGCTCGTCGCCGCCGGGCAGCCACTCGTCGCCGAGCAGCTTGAACTTCTTGATCTGCTCGACCCGGGACATCTTCGCGTTGGCGGCGTCGACCGCCTCCCCGACCGCGGCGCGGACGCGCTCGTCCTCGGCCAGCGCCGCGAGCCCGTCGCCCTCGATCCCCTGCTTGTCGGCCCAGCCGGGCACGAACTCGGGATCGAGCACGATCAGCGCGACGTTGTAGGGGCGGGCGTCGCCGATCGCGATCGCCTGGCCGATCAGCGGGCTCGAGGCCTTCAGGTGGGCCTCGATCCCGGCCGGCGACATGTTCTTGCCGGCGGCGTTGATGATCAGCTCCTTCTTGCGGTCGACGATCCGCAGGTAGCCGTCCTCGTCGAGCTCGCCGATGTCGCCGGTCGCGAGCCAGCCCTCGCCGTCGATCGTCTCGGCGGTCTTCTCGGCCATGTTGCGGTAGCCGCGCATGATCAGCGGCCCCCTGACCTCGACCTCGCCGTCGTCGGCGAGGCGTACCTCAACCCCGGGCGCGGGCGGCCCGACGGTGCCGATCTTGACCCGGTCGGGCGGGTTGACGGTCGCCACCCCGGAGGTCTCCGACATCCCCCACAGCTCGCTGATCGGGATCCCGATCGCGTGGAAGAACTCGAGCACCTCGACCGGCGTCGGCGCGGCGCCGACGTTGACGGCGACGAGCTCGTCGAGCCCGAGGTGGGCGCGCAGGCCGGCGAACATCTGCTCCTCGCCGGCGGCGGCCGCGGCGGCGATCTCGGCCGGGACCTGCTCGCCGCGCTGCTCGAGGCGCACCTTCTCGATCGCTGCCTCGATCCCCTTCTCGGCCGGCACCCGCTGCTCGTCGGGCAGCGCCGCCAGCATCGCCTCGAGGCCGGCCCGCAGCTTCTCCCAGACGCGCGGCACGGCGAAGAACCAGGTCGGCCGGACCGTCGGCAGAAACTCGATGATCGTCCGCGGGTCGGGGCAGACCGCGACCTCGACCCCCTTTGTCATCGGCATGTAGTAGTGGGCGCCGCGTTCGGCGATGTGGGCGGCGGGCAGCCACGAGATCACCTTCGACCCGCTCTCGGGCAGCGCCAGCAGGTCATCGACGCTGCTGACCAGCCCGAGCAGGTTGCGGTGGGTCAGCTCGACCCCCTTCGGCGGCCCGGTCGTGCCCGAGGTGTAGATCAGGGTCAGGATGTCGTCGAGCCCGACCGACGCGGCCGCGGCGGCGTCGTCGAAGCCGGGGTCGGTGGCGAGCAGCTGCTCGTAGGACATCGTGCCGCCGTCGCCGTCGAGGACGATCAGGTGCTCGAGCGCCGGGATCTCGGCCCGCTCGAAGGTCTCGAGGAACATCTTCTCGACGATCGCGATCTTGATCCCGGCGTCGCCGCACACGTAGGCGATCTGCTCCGGCGACGCGGTCTGATAGATCGAGAACGGCGCCCCGCCGAGCGTCGAGACGCCGAGGTCGGAGGGGAAGAACTCGATCCGGTTGTTGAGCATCAGCGCGACCGCGTCGCCGCGGCCGAGGCCGAGCGCGGCGAGGCCGCCGGCGACCGCCGCCGCCTGCGAGCGCAGCTCGTTCCAGCTCAGCCCGCGCTCCCGGTCGCGCACCGCGACCGCGTCGCCGAGCCGCTCGACCGTCGCCTGGAACGCAGCCGGGAAGTTGGCGGCGGCGGGTTCGCTCCCCGGACCTCCGCTCGCGTACCGCTCGGACGTCGTCGCTTCCATCCTCGTCACCCTCCTCGGGTTCTCGCCTACAAGGGCAAGCTACCGCAGGCATCGGGATCGGAGGCGCGCTCAGCGCGTGTTGAAGCCGCCGTCGCCGAGCCGGTCGATGTCGTTCTCGAGCCCGATCAAGAACAGCATCAGCACGAGCGCGAAGCCGATCAGGCCCGAGCGCTCCATCACCGCCAGCGAGACCGGCCGGCCGCGCAGCTTCTCGACGATCGCCCAGAAGATGTGGCCGCCGTCGAGCGGCAGGAACGGCAGCAGGTTGATCACGCCGAGCGACAGGCTGATCACCGCCAGCACCAGGAACGCCTGCCGGAGGTCGGCCTCGAAGCTCTCCTCGGTCACCTTGGTGTTGCCGACGACGCCGCTGATCTGCTCGCGCTGCTTGGACTCGAAGATGTGGGCGAGGACGTCGGCGGTGGTCGAGGTGATGAACCAGGCGCGATCGAGCGAGAAGTCGATGCCCTCGCCGATCGAGGTGCGATCGCGCTCGGCCTGGTAGCCGAAGCCGACGACCATGCGCGCGTCCTCGGACTCGTCGGCGTCGGTGCCCGGCACGTCCTCGGGCACCTCGTAGACGGGGGTGATCCGGAGCGTCAGCGGCCGGCCGTCGCGGATCACCTTCAGGCTCACCGGCGTCGTCGCCTCGCAACCGTCGGTCGGCTTGCCGGCGCAGGTGTGCGCGTTGACCAGGCGGCGGACCTCGTTCGCGAGCCGCTCGTCGCTCAGCTTGGCGACGTTCTGACCATCGACGGCGACGAGCCGGTCGCCCTCCTGAAGCCGGCCGGCGGCGGGCAGGTCGCCGGCGACGCTGCCGACCCGGTTGGTGAGCTCGCCGTCGAGGCCGAAGCCGACCGCGAGCAGGAAGAACATGACCAGCGCGAGGACGATGTTGACCGCCGGCCCGGCGGCGATCACGAAGATCCGCTTCCAGACCGGCTGCCGGCAGTAGGCGCGGTCGGCGACCTCCGCCGGCAGCTCCTCCTCCGGGTTCATGCCGCTGATCTTCACGTAGCCGCCGAGCGGGATCGCGCCGATCCCGTACTCGGTCTCGCCGCGCCGGACCGAGGCGAGCTTCGGCGGGAAGAACAGGAAGAACTTCTCGACCCGCATGCCGACGAGCTTGGCGGCGGTGAAGTGGCCCGCCTCGTGGAGGACGACGAGCGCCGCGAACCCGGCGATCGCGTAGACCCAGCTCATCGCAGCGCCCCCCCGTTGCCGCCGGCGGCGGCGCCGGTGATCGCGGCGACCTCGTCGGCGGCGCGGCGGCGCGCCTCCTCGTCGCAGCGGAACAGGTCCTCGAAGTGGCCGGGCACCGCGGCCGGCATCGCCTCGAGCACGCGTTCGACGACCTCGGCGATCGCCGCGAACGGCAGCGCCGCGTCGAGGAAGGCGCCGACGGCGACCTCGTTGGCCGCGTTCAGCACGCAGGGCGCGGTGCCCCCCGCCTGCCCCGCCTCGCGGGCCAGACGCAGGCAGGAGAAGGTCTCGGTGTCGGGCCGCTCGAAGGTGAGCGCGCCGGCGGCGGCCAGGTCGAGCGCCGCGACCGGCAGCTCGAGCCGGTCGGGGCCGTGCAGCGCGTAGGCGATCGGAACCCGCATGTCGGGATGGCCGAGATGGGCCAGGGTCGAGCCGTCGACGATCTGGATCAGCGCGTGGATCAGCGACTGCGGATGGACGACGACGTCGATCTCGTCGTAGCCGAGGCCGAACAGGTGGTGGGCTTCGATCAGCTCCAGGCCCTTGTTCATCAGCGTCGCGGAATCGATCGAGATCTTGCCGCCCATCTCCCAGGTCGGGTGCGCGAGGGCCTGCTCGCGGGTGACCCCGGCGAGGTCGGTGCGGCCGCGGAACGGCCCGCCGGAGGCGGTCAGGACGAGCCGCTCGACGCTGCCGGGCGGCTCGCCGGCGATCAGCTGATGCAGCGCCGAGTGCTCGGAGTCGACCGGCACGATCCGCGCCCCGGCGGCCGCGCTGAGCGCGACCACGAGCTCGCCGCCGACGACCAGGCTCTCCTTGTTGGCGAGCGCGACCTCGATCCCCTCGCTGAGCGCGACGATCGTCGGCCCGAGCCCGGCCGAGCCGACGATCGCGTTGAGGACGACGTCGGCGCCGCTGCGCGCGATCAGCTCGCGCACGCCCTGCTCGCCGGCGAGCAGCTCGCCGCTCCAGCCGCTGGCGCGGGCCGCCGCGGCGGCAGCGGGATCGGCCAGCGCGACCAGCCCGATGCCGTGCTCGCCGGCCTGCTCGAGCAGCCGCCGCCAGCCGCCGGCGGCGCACAGCCCGGCGACCTCGAGCTCGTCCGAGCGCCCGATCACGTCGAGCGCCTGCTCGCCGATCGAGCCGGTGGAACCGAGGATCAGGACCCGTTTCACCGCCCGGAGTTTAGGAACGTGCCCGGGCCGCGGCTGAGCCCGCACCGGCGCCGGTTCGGCCCGCCCCCGCCCGCCGCGCCTCGACCCGGTAGCCGAGGCGCGGGGTGCGGCTCGTTCCCCGGGCCGGATTCAGCCGCTGGGCCCGCGGCTGCCGGTCATCGGCGCGGCGGCACGTCGTCGCGGTAGGTGCGCCGGCTCGAGAACTCGACGGCGAGGCTGATCGCGAGGCCGACGATGCCGGCGATCATCAGGATCAGGCCGACGATCTGGAGGTCGACTCCCTGGATGTCGTCGTTGACCGCGTAGCGCAGGATCGCGCCAACGGCCGTGATGAAAACGGCTGCAGCTATCGACACTTCGTTCCTCCGTGGTTGACGGTGGCGGACTCTAAAGCGCTCAGAGGACGATCGCGAGGCTCAGGTAGTAGCCGGCGACGACCGTGAACAGGACCGCGTCGAGGCGGTCGAGCAGGCCGCCGTGGGGCCCGAGCATGCGGCCCGTGTCCTTGACGTCGAGGTCGCGTTTGATCGCCGACTCGAACAGGTCGCCGAGCGGCGCCAGCAAGGCGATGCAGAGCCCCATCAACAGCGCCTCGGGCCCCGACAGCCAGTCCTGGTAGAGGCCGGCGAGCCAGAAGCCGAGGATGCCGCCGGCGACGCCGATCGCCAGCCCCTCGACCGTCTTGTTCGGCGAGACGGTCGGGGCCAGCGGCCGCTGGCCGAACATGCGGCCGCCGACGTAGGCGAAGGTGTCGGCGAAGAAGGTGCAGACGAGGACGTCGACCAGCAGCGCGCCGCCGTGCTCGGGGATGTCGCGCAGCAGCACCGCGTGGGCGAGCGGCAGGCCGATCCAGACGACGCCGAAGACGGTCACAGCCATCGCCCAGGTGACGTTGTGCAGCGACGACCGCGTGATCGCGAAGCCGAGCATCACCGGGAAGAAGGCGACGCCGACGAGCAGGATCTGGAACGAGTCGCCGAGGTACGCGGCGGCGATCATCGCGGCGAGGGTGGCGAAGGCGACGAGCTGGAACGGCCGCGCCCGCGCCGTCATCCGGTGGAACTCGATCAGAAGCGCCCAGCCGATCAGGACCATCGCGGCGGCGAAGATCGCGCCGCCGGCGGCGATCACGAAGATCGCGAAGACGATCCAGGGGACCGCCCAGAGCACCCGCGCGAAGGTCTCCGAGGTCGGCCGCCGCGAGCGCTGGCGGCGGCGCGGCGCGGCCGGCTCCTCGGCGGCCCGCTGCGGCGGCTCGGGGCGGTCGGCCCGCTCGCGGTCGCCGGGCTGCTCGAGCGCCAGCTCGCCGGTCCAGTCGAAGGCGCCGGTCTCCGCTTCAGGGTTCGCCGCCGGGTCCGGCTCGGCCCCCGATCGCCGTCGCGCGACCCGGCGCGGATTCGATGAGCTGGGCCGGGGCGGGAAGTCCATCGCCCGGCGAGCCTACTCGCGGGCGCCGAAGCGGCGGCGGCGGCTGGAGTAGGCCTGCAGCGCGGCCGCCAGCGTCGAGCGGTCGAAGTCCGGCCACAGCACGTCGGTGAAGAACAGCTCCGCGTAGGCCGACTGCCAGAGCAGGAAGTTGGAGAGCCGCTCCTCGCCGCTGGTCCGGATCACGAGCTCGGGATCGCCCATCTCGGGGTCGTAGAGGAGCTCCGCGAACGCCTCCTCCCCGCCCCCCTGGTAGCGCTCGGCGGCGTCGAGGATCTCGGCCCGCCCGCCGTAGTTGAAGGCGACGAACAGCGTCAGCCGGTCGTTGGCCGCGGTCTCGCCCTCGGCCCAGGCCATCTGCTCCCGCATCCGGTCCGAGATCTCGCCACGGCGACCGACGAACCGCATGCGGACGCCCTCCTCGTGCAGCTCCGGGGTCTCGGAGACGATCATCTGCCCGAACATCTCCATCAGCCCGGCGACCTCGTCCCGGGGGCGCGCCCAGTTCTCGGTCGAGAACGCGTACACGGTGAGCTGCTCGATGCCGAGCCCGACCGCGTCCTTGACCGTCTGCTTCAGCGTCTTCGCGCCGCGCCGGTGGCCCTCGAGCACCGGCAGGCCGCGCTCGGCCGCCCAGCGGCCGTTGCCGTCCATGATGATCGCGACGCGGGTCGCGCTCCCCGGCGCCGTCATCGCTATCGATCCAGCACCGGCCGCTAGACGGTGAGGATCTCCTCCTCCTTGCCCTTGACGAGCGCGTCGATCTCGGCCACCGCCTCGTCGGTCCGCTCCTGCAGCGCGGCCTCGCCGCGGCGCTCGTCGTCCTCGCCGACGTCGCCGTCCTTCTTCAGGTCGCGGAGGTCGCCGAGCACGTCGCGGCGGACGTTGCGGACGGCGACCTTGCCCTCCTCGGCGACGCCGTGGACGATCTTCACCATGTCCTTGCGGCGCTCCTCGGTCAGCTCCGGAACCTGCAGGCGGATCACGTTGCCGTCGTTGTTCGGGGTCAGGCCGACGTCGGACTCCAGGATCGCCTTCTCGATCGCCCCGATCGAGCCCTTGTCGTAGGGGGTGATCGTCAGCAGGCGGGCGTCGGTGGTGGCGATGTTGCTGAGCTGGTTCAGCGCCGTCTCGGTCCCGTAGTAGTCGACGACGATGCGGTCGAGCAAATGCGGCGAGGCGCGGCCGGTGCGGACGGTGGCGAGCTCGTTGCGGGTCGCGGCCACCGACTTCGTCATCCGCTCGGCCGCGTCGTCGAGCAGCGCGTCGATGAACTCGCTCACGATGACACCAGCGTTCCCACCTGCTCTCCGGCGACGATCCTATCTATGTTCGACTCGTCGGCCACGTTGAAGACGTGGATCGGCAGGTCGTTGTCCATGCACAGCGACAGCGCCGTCGAGTCCATCACCTTGAGCCCGCGCTCGATCGCCTCGAGGTGGGTCAGCCGGGGGATGAAGCCGGCGTCGGCGACCTCGGCGGGGTCGGCGTCGTAGACGCCCTCGACCCCGTGCTTGGCCATCAGGATCACCTCGGCGTGGATCTCCAGCGCCCGCAGCGAGGCGGCGGTGTCGGTGGTGAAGAACGGGTTGCCGGTGCCGGCGGCGAAGATCACGATCCGGCCCTTCTCGAGGTGGCGGACGGCGCGCCGGCGGATGTAGGGCTCGGCGACCTCGGTGACCGAGATCGCCGACATCACGCGGGTGTGGGAGCCGAGCCGCTCGAGCGCGTCCTGCAGGGTCAGCGCGTTGAGGACCGTCGCCAGCATCCCCATGTAGTCGGCGGTCGCCCGGTCCATCCCCGCCGCCGCGCCCTTCAGGCCGCGGTAGATGTTGCCGGCGCCGACGACGATCGCGATCTCGAGGCCGGTGCTTTGGGTGCGCGCGATCTGGCTCGCCATCCGATCGACGCGCTCGGGGTCGGTGCCGTACTCGAGATCGCCCATCAGCGCCTCGCCCGAGAGCTTCAGCAGCACCCGGTCGAAGGCCCTGCCGCTGGCGCCGGCCTCGGCCATCGCCGCCGCGCCTACTCCGCTTCCTCGCCGAGCGCGAAGCGGGCGAAGCGGACGATCCTGACGTTCTCGCCGAGCTTGCCGGCGGCCTCCTCGCGCAGCTGCTCGATCGTCTTGCCCTCGTGCTTGTCGGCGTTGACGTGAACCTGGTCGGCGAGCGCGATCTCCTTGCGCCACTTGGCGAGCTGGCCCTCGACGATCCGCTCGCGGACGTTCTCGGGCTTGCCGTCCTCGGCCGCCTTCTGCTCGAAGACGCTGCGCTCGGCCGCGACCTGCTCGGCCGGAATCTGCTCGGCGCTGACGACCTGGGGCGCCGCGGCGGCGATGTGCAGCGCCAGCTCGTTGACGAACTCGGTGAAGATCTCGTTGCGGGCGACGAAGTCGGTCTCGCACTGGACCTCGACGAGGACGCCGATCTTGCGGGCGTGGACGTAGGAGCCGATCATGCCCTCGCCGGTCGAGCGGCCGCTGCGCTTGGCGACCGACGCCTGGCCCTTGACGCGCAGCAGCTCGACCGCCTTGGCGGCATCGCCGCCGGTCTCCTCGAGCGCCTTCTTGCAGTCCATCATCGCCGCGCCGGTGCGCTCGCGGAGCGCCTTGACGTCGGCTGCGGTGATCTCGATCTCGCTCACTCGGAGCCTCCTTCGGGGGTCGTGGCCGCGGCCGGCTTGGCCTCGCCCTCGGCGGCGGCCGGCTCGGCCTCCGCCCGGGCGGCGGCCTCGGCCGCGGCGGCCTGCTTCGCCTCCTCCTCGGCCTTGCGGGCCGCCTCCTCCTCGCGGCGGCGGCGCTCCTCCTCCTCGCGACGCTGGCGCTCCTCCTCCTCGCGCTTGCGGCGCGCGTCCTCGGCCGCCTGCCAGGCGGTCGCCGACTCGAGGATCGCCGCGCCGAGCGTGCGCACGATCAGCTCGCAGGAGCGGATCGCGTCGTCGTTGCCCGGGATCACGTACTCGACCGGGCGCGGGTCGCAGTTGGTGTCGACGAGGCCGACGATCGGGATCCCGAGCCGGCGCGCCTCGTTGACCGCGATCTCCTCGACGTTCAGGTCGATGACGAAGACCGCGTCGGGCGGGCGCTGCATGTCGCGCACGCCGCCGAGGTTGAACTCGAGCTTGCGCAGCTCCGCCTCGCGGGCCATCCGCTCCTTCGTCGGCAGCAGCGCGAGCTGGTCCTCGCGGTTGAGCTCGTCGAGCTCGTGCAGGCGCTTGATCCGCTTGCTGATCGTCTGGAAGTTGGTCAGCAGGCCCCCGAGCCAGCGCCTGCTCACGTACGGCATCCCGGTCTCGGTCGCCCAGTGCTCGATCGAGTCGCGCGCCTGCTTCTTCGTCCCGACCATCAGCACCTTGCCGCCGCGGCCGGCGACCTCGGCGCAGAAATCACGGGCCTCCGCCAGCAGCGCCTCGGTCTGCAGCAGGTCGATGATGTGGATGCCGTCGCGCTCGCCGTGGATGTAGCGGCGCATCGACGGGTCCCAGCGCCTCGTCTGATGCCCGAAGTGGACGCCCGCTTCGAGCAGCTCCTTGATGCCTGTCTCAGCCATTCGCTTTCCCTTGCTCGGTTCGATTCGACTCCGGTCCTGGGACGCGATCCGCCGGGGACCCGGTTCCATCTCCCGCGAGCGGGTGGGCCGGGCAGGGCCCGCGGCCCCGCGCCGGGACCGCCTTCTGTGCGGGACGGGAGTCTAGAGGCTGCCGCGCGAGCCGCCCGCTCAGCCGTCACGCGGGGCCCGCGCCCGCTCCAGCGCCGCCGCCAGGTCGGCGGGCAGCTCGCTCGTGACCTCGACCCGCTCGCCGCTGAGCGGATGGTCGAAGGCGATCCGCCGCGAGTGCAGGAACTGGCGCTCGAGCCCGTGGCGGCCGCGGCCGCCGTACTGGGGGTCGCCGGCGACGGGATGGCCGATCGCCTCCAGGTGAACGCGGATCTGGTGCGTGCGCCCGGTCTCGAGCCGGACCTCGAGCAGCGCGTCCCGCGGCAGACGCTCGCGGACCTCGAAGTGGGTCACGGCCAGCCGTGGCCGGCGGCCGCCGACGACGACCCGCTCGGGCGCGCGGTGGTCGCGGCCGAGCGCGGCGTCGATCTCGCCCGTGCGCGACGGAGGGCATCCCGCGACCAACGCCAGGTACTCGCGGGAGATCTCGCGGGCGGCGATCATCCGGCTCAGCCCCGCGTGCGCCTCGGGCGTGCGGGCGACGACCAGCAGGCCGGACGTGTCGCGATCGAGCCGGTGGACGATCCCCGGCCGCCCGGGGTCGGCGCCGCCGCCGAGCAGCTCGCCGAGGGCGGCGACGAGCGTCGGGCCGGTCGCGCCCGGCGCGCCGTGGACGAGCATCCGCGCCGGCTTGTCGACGACCGCGAGGTGCTCGTCGCTGAGGACGACGAGCGGCCGCGGCGGCTCAGCCATCGTCGGGCGCCGACGCCGGCGGCTCCGGGCCGAAGGCGTAGATCAGGACGAGCAGGATCACGCCGAGCGTGATCTCGACGTCGGCGACGTTGAAGGCGGGCCAGCGCGGCGGGTCGATGAAGTCGGTCACGAACCCCTCCCTGATCCGGTCGATCAGGTTGCCGAGCGCGCCGCCGGCGAGCAGGCCGACCGGCAGCCACAGCCCCGGGCGGTCGGCGCTGAGCAGGAACATCCCGAGCAGCGCCGCGAACGCGAGCGCGGCGATCACGAGCACGACCGAGCCGGCGCCGTCGAGCAGCCCGAAGGCGATGCCGCTGTTGTGGACGCGGACGATCTCGATCCCGGCGACGGCATCGATCCGCTCGCTCGGCAGCACCTGGCCGCGCACGATCGCCTTCGTGACCTGGTCGACGGCGATCGCGGCGAGGGCGACGAGGGCGGCCTTGCCGAGGCCGGCGCCGCGACCGCTCACGTCTGGATCAGCCCCACGACGATCCCGCGCAGCACGAACAGCACGACGAGCCCGACGATCGGGCCGAGGTCGAGGCCGATGCCGCCGGCCCCGATCGGCGGGATGATCCGGCGGAACAGGTTCAGGTAGGGCTCGACGCTCGAGTTGATGAAGCCGGTCACCGCCCGCAGCGGGCGGTTGTAGGGGAGCGAGCCGCGGAACAGGACGACCCACGAGATCGCCACCCAGGCCAGGATCATGATGATGTAGACGAGGAACAGCGAGTCGACGTAGAGGGCGATGTCGTCGCGGTCGATCGCCGCCGGCACGAGGCTCATCCGACGCCCGCCATCCGCTGCAGCGAGGCTTCGACGGCGGCGGCGAAGGCGGCGGCGACGTGGCGATCGTCGAGCACCGCGAGCCCGGCCTCGGTGCTGCCTCCGGGCGAGGCGATCGCCGCCTGCATCGGGCCCGGCTCGCGGCTGGCGAGATGGCGCCCGACGCCCTCGATCGCCTCGCGGACGAGCCGCGCCGACAGCGCGGCGTCGAGGCCGGCGTCGGCTCCGGCGTCGGCGAGGGCGCCGGCCGCAAGCGCGATGTAGGCCGGCGCGCAGCCCATCACGGCGGTGGCGGCGTCGAGCTCGTCCTCGGGCAGCTCGACGACGCTGCCGAGGCCGGCGAGCAGCTCCAGCGCCGCGTCGAGCGCCGGCGCGCCGGCGGGCGCCGGCGCGTGGCAGACGACCCCGCGGCCGATCTCGACCGCGAGGTTCGGCAGCGCCCGCAGCACCGGGGTCGGCCCGAGCGCCGCGTTGAGGCGCACCAGCGGCGTCGCGCCGAGCACCGAGACGACGGCCCCGGCGCCGCGCAGCCGCGGCCCGACCGCCTCCAGCGCCGCCGGCTTGACCGCGAGGAAGACGACGTCGGCGCGCTCGGCGAGCTGCTCGACGGCCGCCACGCGCTCGCCGCCGAGCTCGGCCGCGAGCGTTTCGGCGCGGCCGGAGCCGGAGTCGGCGAACAGCATCGGCTCGGCAGCCGGCGTCGCGCGCGCCAGCCCGCGGGCGATCGCGCCCGCCATGTTCCCCGAGCCCGCGAAGCCGACGATCATCGGCGGGAGGTTAGTTCAGGGCCCGATCGGGACCGTGGCCCGGACGCCG
>CAZCFA010000006.1:16797-21406 GCA_964497825.1 uncultured Conexibacter sp. | reverse complement strand
GACGACGAGCCGGCGGCCCCGGCGCCGTCAGGACTGGTTGAAGAAGCCTTTCTCTACCAACCGCGCCTTCTCCTCGGCGCTGACCTCGACGTTGGCCGGGGTCAGCATGAAGGTCTTGTCGGCGATCTTCTGCATGCCGCCGTCGAGCGCGTAGGTGAGGCCGGAGCTGAAGTCGATCAGCCGCTTCGAGAGGTCGGCGCCGGTCGACTGCAGGTTGAGGATCACCGGCACGCCGTTCTTGAAGCGGTCGGCGACCTCCTGGGCGTCGTTGAAGTTGCGCGGCGTGACGAAGTGGACCTGGACGTCGGCGCCGGCGTCGGCGACGGGACGGATGTTGGCGCGGCGCCGGCGCGGCGCCTCATCGGCGAAGATCTCGTCGATCTCGTCGGCGGGCTGCTCGCGGCGCAGCCGCCGAACGTTCGAGCCGCTGCGCTCGCGCTGGCGCCGCGGCGGCGGCGCCTCGCCCTCGGCGAGCGTGTCGGGGTCGTACTCGTCGTAGTCGTCGTCGTAGCGGTACTCGGGGTCCTCGGCGAGCCCGAAGTAGACCAGCGCCCTGTTCCATGTGTCGCGTACGGCCATCGCGCGCCTTTCTTCGCCCCCTCGGGCGGTTCTCCTGCGCAGTATGACGGCCGCAGCCGACCCGGGCTCAGCGCAGCAGCGTGCTGCCGAGCCGGATCGTCGTCGCACCCTCCTCGACGGCGACGCGCCAGTCCTGGCTGGTGCCCATCGACAGCCGCTCGAGCCGGTGCTCGGCGGCGAGCTCGGCGAGCCGGGCGAAGTGCGGGCGCGAGCGCTCCGGGTCGTCGCTGAACGGGGGCATCGTCGAGAGCCCGACGACGGTCACCGGCAGCGCCGCGATGTACTCGTCGAGGTCGGCGGGCGCGATCCCGCCCTTGCCCTGCTCGCCGGCGACGTTGACCTGGACCAGCACCTCGGTGTCCGCCGTGGCGTGCTGGGCCAGCCTGCGGGCGACGCTCTCGCCGGCGACCGAGTGGATCAGCCGCACCAGCGGCAGCACGTCGCGGACCTTGCGGCTCTGCAGGTTGCCGATGAAGTCCCAGCTGAACGCGTCCCCCCAGCGCTCGACCTTCGCCTCGAGCTCGGGCAGGCGGTTCTCGCCGATCAGCGTCACCCCGGCCTCCGCCAGCGCCCCCATCAGCTCGACCGGCACGTACTTGCCGGCGACCAGCACCTCGACCTCGGGCCCGGCGACCGTCCGCACCTGCTCGAGCCTGCGCCGCACCCGCCCGGGATCGATCTCGCTGATCATCTCGACCATCGTTCAGCGCTCCATCATCCAGATGATCCCGGCCTGGCGTCCGGTCGCCGGCCCGTCGCCGCGGTGCGAGAAGAAGCGGTCGCGGTTGCAGCTCGTGCAGAGGCCGGAGTCCTCGACCGCGGTGACGCCGGACCGCGCGAGCAGCCGCCGCGCGACCGCCTTGAGGTCGAGCATCCGCCCCGTCGCGAGCCCCGGGCCGAGCGCCGCGAACGCTTCGGAGACCTCGGGGCCGACCTCGTAGCAGCAGGGCCCGATCCCGGGCCCGATCGCCGCCGCCGTTGCCGCGGTCGCCTCGACCCCGCGCCCGACGATCCCGGCGGCGAGGCCGCGCCAGCCGCCGTGAACCATCGCCACCCCACGCGGGCCGGCGAGCGCGATCGGCAGGCAGTCGGCGACGAAGACCAGCGGCGCCAGGCCGGGAACCGACGTCGCGTGGCCGTCGACCTCGGGCGGATCGGCGACCGGCACCAGCCACGGCGCCGGCGCCTGCGCGCGGTCGTGGAAGAGGACCTCGCCGCCGTGGACCTGGCGGCCGATCAGCACCGCCTCGGAATCGATCCCGAGCGCGCCATCGAGCAGGCGCCGGTTGCGCAGCACCAGCGCGCTCTCGTCATCGGTGAGCAGGCCGAGGTTGAGCGACTCGTAGCGGCCCGAGCTGAGGCCGCCGCAGCGGGTCGAGAACGCCGCCCGGGCGCCGGGCAGCTCGGCCTCGAGCCAGCGGATGCCGTCGTGATGGCGCCAGTCCATGCCCCGACGATCTCAGATCGAGCCGCGGGCGAGCTCGAGCGCGAGCTCGAGCTCCGCCTCGCGACCGCCGTCGAGGCCGCCGTCGAGCTTGCGGTCGAGCGCGCCCCGCAGGCCGGCGCCGATCGCCGGGCCCTCGGGGATCCCGGCCGCGATCAGGTCGTCGCCGTCGATCTCCAGCCGCACCCGGCGCCAGCGCTCGACGTAGTCGATCACCCAGCGGCCGCCGGCGGCGGCGGCGAGAAGCAGGACGGCGGGCGCGTGGCCGGCCGCGAGCCGGACCGCCCGCGAAGGTCGCCGGGGCTCGGCGGCCGCCAGCGCCAGCGCTGCGCGCAGCCGCTCGCCACCCCCGGCGGCGATCAGGATCGCCTCGGTCCGCAGCGCCGGATCAGCGTTCCAGGGCGGCTCGCCGGCGGCCGCGTCGACGGCGGCGATCAGATCGAGCGCCTCCGCCCCGGGGTCGAGCACGCCCCAGGCGGCGAGCAGCCGGAAGCCCGCGGCGGCCGCGGGCTCGGCGGCGAGGCGGGCGAGCTCGGCCTCGCGGCGGTCGTCCGAGACGGTGCCGAGGTCGGCGCCGGCGAGCAGCTCGCGGGTCCGCGCCTCGGGCTCGAGGCCGAGGCGGGCGCCGTAGCGGGCGGCGCGGATCGCCCGCGTCGGATCGTCGATGAACGAGCGCTCGTGCAGCACCCGCAGCGTCCCCGCGCGCAGATCGGCGGCGCCGCCGAACGGGTCGAGCAGGCCCTCGGGCCCGGCGAGCGGCACGGCGATCGCGTTGACCGTGAAGTCGCGGCGGGCGAGGTCGGCCTCGATCCCCGCCGGGGCGACGCTCGGCAGCGCCCCGGGACGGGCGTAGCTCTCCGACCGCGTTCGCGAGAGGTCGACGGTGACCGCGCCGCTGCGCACGGTCGCCGTCGCGAAGCGCGCGTGGCTCGCCTCGACCTCGACCGGCGCGGCGAGCCGGTCGAGCAGCGGCTCGAGATCGGCGTCGACGGCGACGTCGATGTCGGGTGGCGCCGCGACGCCGCGAAGCAGGTCGCGGACGACGCCGCCGACGACCCACGCGGCGACGCCCGCGAGCGCCGTTCGCAGCGGGCCTAGCGGCAGCGCGTCGACGGCGGCGCGGATGTCGTCGGGGCGATCCATCCCGCGTAGCATGCCCCCTTCCCCCGGATGAAGAATCCCGTCGATATCTGGCGCATCATGACCGGCGCCGAGCGGCTCGTGGCCGCCGCGGCCGCCGCGATCATCGTCGCGACCGCCGCCTTCGCGGCGGTCGCCCTGCTCAAGCGCGAGGACGACATCCACAACCCCGACGCGGCCTTCGAGGCCGAGAAGGGCACCCGCAAGCCGAAGCCGCCGAAGGATCGGACGATCGACTGGCCGCGGTTCGGCTACGACGTCGGCCGCACCAAGTTCCTCGATGCGCAGTCGGTCAAGCCGCCGTTCCGCAAGGTCTGGAAGTACCGCGGCGACGAGCTGATCGAGTTCCCGCCGATCGTCGTCGACGACCGCCTCTACTTCATCGACAACGCCGGCCTCTACGTCGCGCTCGACGCCGAGACCGGCAAGGTGCTGTGGAAGAAGCGGCTGACCGCGCTCAACGCCTCCTCCCCCGCCTACGACCACGGGGTCCTCTACAGCGTCGCGCTCGAGCCCCACCAGGCGCTGGCGATCCGTGCCCGCGACGGCAAGGTGCTGTGGCGCAAGGACCTCGGCGTCCGCGCCGAGTCCTCGCCGCTGGTGATCCGCGGCCGCGTGTACTTCGGCGACGAGGGCGGCACCCTGCACGCGCTGCGCGGCAAGGACGGATCGACGATCTGGACGACCCAGCTCGGCGGCGCGATCAAGGCGGCGCCGGCGTTCGGCGACGGCACGATCTTCGTCGGCGACTACGGCGGCAACATGAACGCGGTTCGCGCCGGCGACGGCAAGGTCGAGTGGCAGACCGAGGACCAGGGAACCGGCCTCGGCGGCAGCGGCAGGATCTACTCGACCGCGGCGGTCGCGTTCGGCCGCGTCTACGCCGGCGACGTCGACAACCGCGTCTACTCGTTCGAGCAGGACAGCGGCGAGATCGCCTGGTCGTTCTCGGCCGGCAACTACGTCTACTCGGGGATCGCCGCGGCCGACACCGGCGGCACCAAGCCCACCGTCTACTTCGGCTCCCACGACCGCTACGCCTACGCGCTCGACGCCAAGTCCGGCAGGGAGATCTGGAAGCAGCCCGCCGGCGGGCAGATCAGCGGGCCCGCGACCGTGATCGGCGACGTCGTCTACCTATCGACCTTCAGCGGCGACGCGACGATCGGCTTCGACCTCAGCACCGGCCGCCGCGTCTTCGCCTACGACGACGGCGCCTACGGTCCGGTCGTCTCCGACGGGCAGATGATCTTCCTCACCGGCGGCGTCACCGTTACCGCCTTCGACCCGATCGACCTCGGCGGCCACAAGTACAAGACGAAGAAGGGCCAGAAGGGGATCGTGCCGCCGGCCGAGCGGCGCCGGATCGAGGCCCGCGAGCGTGGCGGCGGCAGGCAGCGTGGCGGCGGCAAGCAGGGTGGCGGCGGCAAGCAGGGTGGCGGCGGC
>CAZCFA010000006.1:0-16697 GCA_964497825.1 uncultured Conexibacter sp. | reverse complement strand
GGCGGCAAGCAGGGTGGCGGCGGCGGCCCGGGGTGACCACGGCAAGCCGGGCGGCGGCCCTCGATCGAGCGCCGCACGCCGGGCATCCGGCTCCGGCACCGATGACGCCGCCTGGACCCCCGCCCCTCGCCGAACGTCGAGCGATCCTTGCTATGCGGGGTAGAAATCGACGCTCGATGCGCGGCGACGCTCGACCCGAGGGACCCCTCGACGCGAGGCGATGCTCGATGCGAAGGATCGCCCGATGCGGGACGACGCTCGACGCGCGGGAAACCCGCGCCCGTACGCGCTCACTCGGTGATCCGGACCGGCACCCCGGCTGCTGCCATCGCCCGCTTCGCCTCGGCGATCGTGTGGCGACCGTAGTGGAGGATCGAGGCGACGAGGACGGCGTCGGCGCCGCCCTCGATGATCGCCGCGCCGAGGTCGGCGAGCTCGCCGGCGCCGCCGGAGGCGATCACGGGGACCGGGACGCGGTCTGAGACCGCGCGGGTCAGCGGCAGGTCGTAGCCGTCGGTGGTGCCGTCGCGATCCATGCTCGTGAGCAGGATCTCGCCGGCGCCGCGCTCCGCCGCCTCCGCCGCCCACCCGACCGCGTCGGCGCCCTCGATCCGCCGCCGGCCGCCCTGCGCGTAGACGTCCCAGCCGGCGCCGGGCCGGCGGCGCGCGTCGATCGCGACGACCACGCACTGGACGCCGAAGACCGCGGCGAGCTCGCCGATCAGCTCGGGGCGGGCGAGCGCGGCGGAGTTGACCGCGACCTTGTCGGCACCGGCGTCGAGCACCGCCTGGGCATCGGCGGCCGAGGCGATGCCGCCGCCGATCGTGAACGGGACGAAGACCTCGTCGGCGGTGCGGCGGGCGAGGTCGACGATCGTCTCGCGGCCCTCGTGCGAGGCGCTGATGTCGAGGAAGACGATCTCGTCGGCGCCCTCGGCGTCATAGCGGGCCGCGAGCTCGACCGGGTCGCCGGCATCGCGGAGGTCGACGAAGCCGGTGCCCTTGACGACGCGGCCACGATCGACGTCGAGGCAGGGGATCAGCCGCTTCAGCACCATGCCGGCCCCTCAGCGCCGGCGCCGCAGCGGCACCGCCTGGGTCGCCGCGGAGCGCACGAGCGCCGCCGGCTCGAGCTTGCGGACGAGCTCGTAGACGCGCGAACGCTCGGCCGCGGTCAGGTTCCCCGGCCGGCCCTTCGACTTGACGATCAAGAGCCGCAACTCGGTCCCCTCGCCGGGGCCGAGCCGGTCGAGATGGTGCTTGACGACCAGCGCGATCTCGGCGATCGCGACCGCCCGCACCCACGGGCTCACCCGGCCCGCGGTCCGGCCCGCGGAGCCGAGCAGGCTCACGCCCGGTCCCCCGCCAGGGCGGCGCGTGCCTCGGCGACGCTGAACCGGCGCTCGTACAGCGCCCGGCCGACGATCACGCCCTCGAGCGCCGGCGCGTCGAGCTCGCGCAGCAGCTCGAGGTCGGCGAGATCGCCGACGCCGCCCGAGTAGATCAACCGGGCGCCGGCCCGCGCGCAGGCGTCGAGCACCGGCTCGAGGCCGCCGAGCCCCGGGCCGGCGAGCGTGCCGTCGACCTCGACCGGCGTGTAGACGAAGCGTTCGACCCCGCGCGCGGCGAGGCGCTCGATCGCGGCCGGCACCGTCGTCGTGGTCGGGCGCTCCCAGCCCTCGACGGCGACGTTGGCGCCACGCGCGTCGACCGAGGCGACGATCCGATCGCCGTAGGCGGCCGCGAGGCGGCCGAGCAGCCCGGGATCGCGCTGAGCGCTGGTCCCGAGCACCGCGCGGGCGGCGCCGGCGGCGAACGCCGCCTCGACCGCGCTCCGGTCGCGCAGCCCGCCGCCGAGCTGGACCGGGACCGGAACCTCCTCAGCCAGCCGGGCGACGATCTCGAGGTTGCGCGGGGCGCCGCCGCGAGCGCCGTCGAGATCGACGACGTGGACGATCTCAGCGCCGCCCTCGACCCAGCGCCGGGCGGCGTCGAGCGGGTCGGCGTCGTAGCGCGTCTCGCGGTCGTAGTCGCCCTGCAGCAGCCGCACGGCGTTGCCGCCGCGGATGTCGATCGCCGGTAGCAGGATCGGCGCGGCGCCCACGGTCGCGGCCACCTCAGCCGACCTCGGCCGGGGTCGCGGCGGCGACGGCGACGAACTCGGCCAGCATCCGCAGCCCCGCGGCGCTCGACTTCTCGGGATGGAACTGGGCGCCGAAGACGCGGCCGTCGCCGACGATCGCCGCGAACCGCTCGCCGTGGCGGCTCGTCGCCAGCAGCTGCTCGGGCTCGGGGCGGGCGACGAACGAGTGCACGAAGTAGAACGGCTCACCGCCGGCCGGCAGGCTCGCGGTCAGCGCCGAGTCGCGGCGCCGCTCGACCGTCGACCAGCCGATGTGGGGCGACTTCAGCTCGCCTGCGCGGAGCTCGTCGACGCGGCCGGCCAGCAGCCCGAGGCCGTCGGCGCCGCCGTTCTCGCTCGACGATTCGAACAGCAGCTGCATGCCGAGGCAGATCCCCAGCAGCGGCCGCCCGGCCGCCACCGACTCACGGATCGGAGCGGCGAGATCGCGCCGATCGATCCGGCGCATCGCCTCCGGGAAGGCGCCGACGCCGGGCAGGACGAGGGCGTCGGCGGCGGCCAGCAGGCGGCGATCGGCGCTGACCGTGGCCGCCGCGCCGACGTGCTCGAACGCCTTCGCCACCGAGCGCAGGTTGCCCATGCCGTAGTCGACGATGGCGATCTGCGCCCGCGGCTCGCTCACCGCTGCCATGTTAGGCGCTGCCGGGAGCGACCCCGGGGCTCAGGTGCTGTCCCTGATCACCTTGCTGACCGCCCCCAGCGCCGGCTTCTCGGCGCCGCTGAGCTTGACCAGGCCGGCACCCGGGCACCACGGGCAGGCGGTCGCCATCGTGAAGTCGCGCCACAGGTAGACGTAGGCGCCGATCACGTTCCAGCGGCGCCGCTTGCGGACCAGCAGCTTCAGGCCCTTCGACAGCCGCCGCGCCTGACCCTGGGCGCCGACGACCACGCCGTTGTTGCTCGGCCCGCTCGACGCCCAGCCGATCTCGCCGACGAGCGTGTCGACGCGGCGGTCGCCGGCGCGGCGGGCGACCCTGCGCGCCTGCTTGATCTGCTTGCGAACGGTGCCGACGCCGGTGCCGTAGGGATGGATGTTGATCGCGTCGAAATGGCGCTTGATCCCCTTCACCCGGTAGAGGCTGCGGAGGAAGGAGACGGCGCTGCGGGAGCGCTTGTCGTGCGGGTAGCCGAACATGCCGCCGAGCACGACCTCGGCCCTGCGATCGACCGCCGAGATCGCCCGGTCGGTGGCCTTGACGAGCTTGCCGTAGTCGCGCGGGTCGGGCCGCGGGCGCCAGAACGCGCGCGCGTTCTGCTCGTTCCAGACGAGCCAGCGATGGACCGCCATCCTCGGCAGCCCCGGGTTGGCGGCCCAGAAGCTGCCGCCGCGGCCGTAGCGCCCGACCGCGGCGCTGACGAAGTCGCGCCACTCGTTCAGGTTCCGCTTCGAGTCGGTCGGCGGGAACAGCCCGTCCGGGGACTTGTGGACGAAGCGCGGCGTCCCGTAGACGACCAGCGTCGGCCGGATGCCGACCCGGGCGGCCTGCGCGATCCGCGCGTCGACGTAGCCCCAGTCGTAGCCGCTCTTGCGCGTCCGCTGGATCACCCGCCAGCTGAGCTCGAACCGGTAATCGCCGAAGCCGGTCGCGGCGATCCCGTCGAAGTCGCGGTCGGTCGGATCGACGGCGGTGACGCCGAAGAAGTCGTTGCCGACCTTCGCCGCCGCGCCCGCGGGCAGGACGAGCGTGAGCAGCAGGACGGAGGCGATCAGCAGCGCGCGCTTCATCGTCAGCAGCCTAAGCACGGGCCGGGCGCGGAAGTTTCGGCGCCGCGGCGCTCAATCGGTGAGCGTGCCCTTGGTCGAGGGGACGCCGGCCTCGGCCGGATCGATCGCGACGGCGTCGCGAAGCGCCCGCGCGAACGCCTTGAAGCAGGCCTCGATCATGTGATGGGCGTTCGACCCGTAGGGGTTCGAGAGATGCAGCGTCAGCTTCGCGTTGGTCGCGACCGCGCGGAAGAACTCCTCGGTCAGCTCGGCCTCGAAGCCGGCGATCGTGACCGGCGGCAGCTCCGAGCGGAACCGGCACAGCGGCCGCCCGGAGACGTCGATCGAGCAGCGCGCCAGGGCCTCGTCCATCGGCAGCTCGACGTGGGCGTAGCGGCGGATCCCGGCGCGGTCGCCGAGCGCCGCGTCGATCGCCTGGCCGAGCGCGATGCCGACGTCCTCGACGGTGTGGTGCGAGCCCGCCTCCAGGTCGCCGCGGGCCTCGACCCGCAGGCCGAGGCGACCGTGGCGGGCGAGCAGGTCGAGCATGTGATCGAGGAAGCCGACGCCGGTGCTCGCCGCGGTGGCGCCGCCGTCGAGATCGAGCGCGAGCGCGACGTGGGTCTCCCCCGTCCGGCGGTCGATCTCGGCGCGGCGTGCCATCGCAATCCCTCAGGATGCCTGCCGGCCCGGGTCGGGGGCGTCCTCGTCGGCCCGCGCGAGAGCGGATTCCCCGTGCACGGGGAAGCCCTCGGCCCGGGCGATCGCGTCGACGGCGGGCGCCAGCGATCGCGCCGCGCGCCCGTCGATCGTCACCCGGCAGACCCGCCGCCGGAACGTTGCCGGCCCCAGCGGCCCGGTGAAGCGGCCGGCGCCGCCGGTCGGCAGGACGTGGTTGGAGCCCGCCGCGTAATCGCCGAACGCGACCGCGGAGCGGGGTCCGACGAAGACGCAGCCGGGCGTCGTCAGGCGGCGGGCGATCGAGCTCGCGCCGGCGCAGGCCAGCTCGACGTGCTCGGGCGCGTAGGCCTGGGCGAGCGCGACCGCATCGTCGAGCGCCGGCGCCGCGACGAGGTCGAGCCTGGCGTCGGCGACGCTCGGGCGCTCGGGAGCGAGCGCGGCGACCGCGTCGGCGACGGCGTCGAGCGCGCCGTCGCCGGCGGCGACGACGAGCAGCGGCGAGTCGGCGCCGTGCTCGGCCTGCGCCAGCAGGTCGAGGGCGATCGGCCCCGGCTCGGCCGAGCCGTCGCAGACGACGAGCAGCTCCGAGGGCCCGGCGTAGCCGTCGATCCCGACGACCCGCGAGCACTGCAGCTTCGCCTCCTGCACCCAGGGGCCGCCGGGACCGGCGATGACGTCGACGGCGGCCACCGACTCGGTGCCGTAGGCGAGCGCGGCGATCGCCTGGGCGCCGCCGGCCGCGAGCACCTCGGAGGCGCCGGCGATCCGGGCGGCGGCGAGAACGGCCGGGTGCGGGAGCCCGCCCGGGCCCGGCGGCGAGGCGACCGCGACCCGCCCGACGCCGGCGACGAGCGCCGGGATCACGCCCATCAGCACGCTCGAGGGATACGGCGAGCGACCGCCGGGCGCGTAGATCCCGGCGGCGCCGACCGCCACCTCCTCGATCTCGATCGCGGCCGCGTCGGGCTCGGGGCGCCAGGACGACGGCGCCTGCGCCGCGGCGACCGCCTCGATGTTGGCGGCGCTGCGCTCGAGCGCCGCCCGCAGGCCGGCGTCGAGCCCGGCCAGCGCGGCATCGAGCGCCGCGCCGGGAACCGGCAGCGCGCTCGCCCGGGCCCCGTCGAAGCGCTCGCCGAGCTCGATCACGGCGGCGTCGCCGCCGGCGCGGACGGCGGCGATCGTCGCCGCCACGTCGGCGACGATCGCGGCCGGCAGCTCGGCCGCGGCGCGATCACGCAGCTCGGCGGCGAGCCGCCCCGGGTCGCCGCCGTCCCAGCGCTGCCGCTCGAGCCTCATCGTGCGGCCGCGCGCAGGCGCTCGACCATCGCGTCGATCTCGTCGACGCGAAGCTTGTGGACGACCCGGTTGGCGATCAGCCGCGCCGTGCACACCGAGATCTCCTCGACGATCGCGAGGTCGTTGTCGGCGAGGGTGCGGCCGCTGTCGACGAGGTCGACGATCCCGTCGGCGAGGTCGACCAGCGGCGCCAGCTCGACCGAGCCCTTGACCTCGATCAGGTCGATCTGGCGGCCGGTCGCCTCGAAGTGCTCGGCGGCCGTGCGCGGGTACTTGGTCGCGATCCGCATCCGTCCCAGCCGCCGCGCCGCCGCCGCGAGCCGATCCGACCCGGCGGGCTCGGCGAGGACCATCCGGCAGCGCCCGAAGCCGAGGTCGGCGAGCTCGTAGACCGCCCGGTCCGCCTGCTCGACGAGCACGTCCTTGCCGGTGATCCCGAGCCCGGCGGCGCCGGCCTCGACGTAGGTCGGCACGTCGGAGGGGCGGACGGTGACGATCGTCAGGCCGCCGAGGTCGAAGATCAGCGAGCGCGAGTCGCCGCGCGGCCCGGCGGTGTCGAACCCGGCCCGGTCGAGCATCTCGAGGCACGGTCCCTGAAGCGCGCCGCGCGGCATCGCCAGCCGCAGCTGCTCGCCCGAGATCCCCTTGCCGGCCGGGTTCACGGCCGCCCCCCGCGAGCCTCCTCGGCGGCCTGGGCGACGTGCAGGCGGTCGAGGTAGAGGGCGAACCCGGCGGCCGGCATCGGCCGGCCGAAGGTCGCCAGCAGGTCGTCGTAGCGGCCGCCGCCGCCGAGCAGGTCGCCGTGGGCGGGGTCGTAGACCTCGAGGATCGCCCCGGTGTAGTAGCCGAGGCCGCGCAGCAGCCCGAGGTCGAGCTGGACGCGGTCGGCGATCCCGGCCGCCTCGAGGCCCTCGTGGATCGCCGCCAGGCGGCGCCCGGCGCGCTCGACCGCGGCGCCGCCGATCGCGCGCGCCCGCTCGAGCACCTCGGCGCCGCCGCGCAGGTTTGAGAGCGCGACGATCGCCTGCCGGGCGTCGTCGCCGACCCCGGCGAGGTCGCCGGCCTCGGCCTCGATCGCGACGAGGTCGTGCGCCTGCAGGCAGGCGAGGATGCGATCGCGCGCCGCGCCGGCGACCGCGAGCTCGTCGAGCAGCTGGCGGAACAGGTCGGCGTCGCCGAGGCCGACGACGGCGCGGCGCAGGCCGATCGCGTCGAGCGCGGCGACGAGCAGCCGGATCACCTCGATCGTTCCCGCCGGCGCCTCGGCGCCAATCAGCTCGATGCCGATCTGGTGCAGCTCGCGCATCTCGCCGCGCTGCGGCCGTACCGCGCGGTAGATCCGGCCCGAGTAGCGCAGCCGCAGCGGCCCGCGCTCGTCGCGCAGGCGGCTCGCGACCAGCCGTGCGATCGGCACCGTCATGTCGCTGCGCAGGGCGAGCGCCGAGCCGGTCTGATCGAACAGCCGGTAGGCGGGATCGGCGCCGCCCGCCGCCTGCTGGTACTCGAGCACCGGCGTCTGCACCTCGCCGTAGCCGGCGCGCTCGAACAGCTCGCCGAGCGCCGCCTCGATCGCGCGCAGCTCGCGCATCTCCTCGGGCAGGATGTCCCGGGTGCCGGCTGGGATCGACTTCGTCATCGCTGAGACGCGCCCGGCGGCGGGCGCCGTCTAGGCCGCCGCCCCGACCGGCTCGACCGCGACGCGCTCGATCCGCGCGCCGAGCTCCCGCAGCCGCTCGTCGATCCGCTCGTAGCCGCGGTCGATCTGGGCGATGTTGCCGATCTCCGACGTTCCGCGGGCGGCCAGCGCGGCGATCAGCATCGCCATGCCGGCGCGGATGTCGGGGCTCTCGAGCCGCTCGCCGTGAAGCCGGCTCGGACCGCTGACGATCGCCCGGTGGGGATCGCAGAGCGTGATCCGAGCGCCCATCGCGACGAGCTTGTCGGTGAAGAACAGGCGGTTCTCGAACATCTTCTCGAAGATCAGGATCGTCCCGTCGGCCTGCGTGGCGAGCGCGAGCGCGATCGAGGTCAGATCGGCGGGGAACGCGGGCCAGGGGCCATCGTCGATCTTCGCGATCGCGTCGCCGACGTCGTCCTGGATCGCCAGCCGCTGGTTCGGCGGGACGATCAGGTCGCGGCCCTCGAGCGAGCTGCGCAGGCCGAGGCGGCCGAACTGGCGCCGGATCATCACCAGGTCGCCGGCATCGACATCGGCGATCCGGAGCTCGCCGCCGGTCGCCGCGGCGAGCGCCATGAAGCTGCCGATCTCGATGTGATCGGGGCTGACGGCGTGCTCGGCACCGCCGAGCTTCTCGCGTCCGTGGACGGTCATCACGTTCGACCCGATCCCCTCGACCTCGGCCCCCATCTTGCACAGCAGCCGCGCCAGGTCCTGCACGTGCGGCTCGCAGGCGGCGTTGCCGATCACGGTCCGGCCCGGCACCAGGGCGGCGGCGAGCAGGGCGTTCTCGGTGCCCATCACCGACGGCTCGTCCATGAAGATCTCGCAGGCCGCGAGGCCGCCCGGCGCGCTCAGCTCGATCGACAGGTCCGCCTCGACCCTCGCCCCGAGGTCGCGGAACGCGTCGAGGTGGGGATCGAGCCGGCGACGGCCGATCGTGTCGCCGCCGGGCGACGGCATCGTCGCCGTGCCGCACCGCGCCAGCAGCGGGCCGGCGAGCAGGAACGAGGCGCGGATTCGGGCGGCGAGGCCCTCGTCGACCGCGGTCGTCGCGAGATCGGCGGCGCAGAGCCGCAGCGTGCTGTCATCCGGTCGCTCGACCCTGACGCCGAGCTGCTCGAGCAGGCCGATCTGCGCCTCGGTGTCGCGGATCCGCGGCACGTTGCGCAGCGTCAGCTCCTCCTCGGTGAGCAGGCAGGCGGCGAGGATCGGCAGCGCCGCGTTCTTGTTGCCGGCGGCGACGATCTCCCCGCTCAGCGGGACGCCGCCCTGGATCACGAACTTTTCCATTCGACCGCGGGCTAGGGTAGCGGCCATGAGCGAACCGACCCGCGCGGACGCGTTCGAGCTCCTCTGCGAGTGGACCGCGTCCGATTCCCTCCGCAAGCACGCCCTCGCGGTCGAGGCCTCGATGCGCCACTACGCGCGGATCTGGGGCGCCGACGAGGAGCTGTACGGGATCACCGGCCTGGTCCACGATCTCGACTACGAGCGCCACCCCGACCCCGAGGACGGCCACCCGCGGATCGCGATGGCCGAGCTCGAGCGCCGCGGCTACCCGCCGGAGCTGATCGACGCCGTCGCCGGCCACGCCGAGTACCTCGGGGTGCCGCGGCGGACGCAGCTGGCGAAGACCCTGTTCGCCGTCGACGAGCTGTCCGGATTCGTCACCGCCTGCGCCCTCGTTCGCCCGACCGGGATCGAGGGGATGAAGGTGAAGTCGGTGCGCAAGAAGCTGCGGACGCCGGCGTTCGCCGCGAAGGTCGACCGGGGCCAGATCGAGCGTGCGATCGCCGAGCTCGAGGTCGACGAGGGCGAGCACATCCAGCGCGTGATCGACGCGCTCGCGGAGGCGGCCGAGCCGCTCGGGCTCAGCGCCGCGCAGGTCGCCGGCGACGGGGGCTGAGCGGCGCGATGCGCCGGCCGCTGAAGATCGGCAGCGTCCTGCTGATCGTCCTGGTCGCGCTGCTCGCGGTCAACGCCTACATCCTCGACAAGCAGACGCGGCCGGCCGCGGTCAACGCCCCGGGCGGCGCCCTGACCGCGGACCTCGCCGAGGACCAGCCGCTCGACCTGCAGTACGTCGACGACCCGGCGACCGGCAAGGGCCGCGAGCGCGAGCCGATCGTGCTGCTGCACTGCTACACGTGCTCGCTGCGCTGGTGGGACCAGCTCGCGCCGCTGCTGAACCGGCGCCACCGGGTGATCCGCTTCGACCTGCTCGGCCACGGGGGCTCCGAGAAGCCGACCAGCGGCTACGAGATCGAGAACCAGGCGGCGGCGATCGCCGCCGCCCTGCACGAGCTCGGCGTCAGCTCCGCGACCGTCGTCGGCCACTCGCTCGGCGGCCTCGTCGCGACCTCGCTGCGCGAGCAGGCCAGCGACCTGGTCGACAAGGTCGTGCTGATCGACTCGCCGGCGGCCTCGGGCGAGGCCGACCTGCCCGCGACCGCCAAGCTCACGACCTGGCCGGTGCTCGGCGAGGCGCTGTGGCGGCTGAAGCTGAGCTCGATGGTGAAGTCGGCCGCCGCACGGTCGTTCGCGCCCGGGACCGACGTCAGCGAGGTCTTCCCCGGCCAGCCCGACCGCGTCGTCGACGATCTCGACGCGATGACCTACAAGTCGTTCAAGTCGTCGGCCGACGCCGCCGACGACTTCCTCGACCACGGCGGGCTGCCGTCGCGGCTGCGCGCCGTCGGCGGCGACGTGATGGTGATCATGGGCAGCGAGGATCAGATCCTCGACGCCGGCGAGGTGCTGGCCCAGTTCGAGGTCGTCCCCGGCGTCCGCCTGGTCAAGATCGACGACGCGGGCCACTCCCCCAACGTCGAGCAGCCACAGCAGACCGCCGAGCGGATCCTCGACTTCATCGGCACGGCGCCGCTCGAACGGCCGCCGGCCGGAGACGGCGGCGGCAACGGTGATGGCGGCGGCAAGCGCTGACGGCATGCGCCCGGGCCGCCGGTTGGCCGCGATCGGACCGGGCCCGATCGTCTAGCCTCGATTCCCGATGGCGGCGCCGCTCCGCATCGTCGTCCTCGAGGGCGACCAGACCGGGCAGGAGCTGCTCGAGGCGGCGCTCGCGGTGATCGATCCGGCGGTGATCGGCCTCGACGTCGACCTCGACCGCTACGACCTCTCGCTCGCCAACCGCCGCGCGACCGACAACGAGGTCTGCGCGGAGGCTGCCGCGGCGATCAGCGCGGCCGGGCTCGGGCTGAAGGCGGCGACGATCACGCCCGAGGACGCCGACGACGTCGGCAGCCCGAACCGGCTGATCCGCGAGGGCATCGACGGCACCGTGATCGTCCGCACCGGCCGCCGGATCCCCGGCGTCACCCCGTTCCCCGGCATCCATCACCCGATCTCGGTCTGCCGGATGGCGGTCGGCGACGCCTACGGCGCCGAGCAGTGGCGTGAGGGGCCCGCGGGCTCGACCGCGGAGCAGGCGCTGCGGACCGAGCGGATCAGCCGCGGCGTCTGCCGCGCCGTCGCCGAGCACTCGTTCCGGACGGCGGCGCAGCTCGGCGGCAAGGTCTACGGCGGGCCGAAGTGGACGGTCAGCCCGGTCTACGAGGGGATGCTGAAGGAGGAGATCGACGCCGCCGCCGAGCGCCACCAGGAGGTCGAATACGAGCCGGTGCTGATCGACGCGACCTACGCCGGGCTGATCGGCGGCGCCGCCGACCGGCCGCTCGTGATCCCGACCCTGAATCGCGACGGCGACCTGCTCAGCGACCTGGTGATGCCGATGTTCGGCTCGATCGCCGGCGCCGAGTCGGTGCTGCTCAGCCTCGACGATGGCCTCGGGGTCGCGACCGCGATGGCGGAGGCGCCGCACGGGACCGCGCCGGCGCTCGAGGGCAAGGACATCGCCAACCCGATGGCGATGGTGCTCGCCTGCGCCGCCGTCCTCCACTACGCGGGCGTGCGCGGCGCCGACGGCGCCGAGCGCGCCTCGCGTTCGATCTACGAGGCGACCCTGGCGGCGGCGCGTGACGGGATCAGGACGCCGGACCTCGGCGGTCGCTCGGGAACGACCGAGGTGTGCCGCGAGATCGCTCGGCGTGCCGCAACAAGCCGTTCCCGCTCAGCAAGAACATAGGATGGGCGCGGTGGAGGCGAGCGTGGCAGCAACGCGGGCCCGGTCGAGCACGACCTGGGCACGGGCAACGGCGTTCGCGAACGCCCACCCGGCCGGCATCTTCCTGACCGTCATGGCGGTGGTGGCGGTTGCCCTGATCGCCGGCTACGGCCTCAACGCCTTCGGTCAGCGCAGCGTCAACGGCGTCGTCACCGGCTCCTACCTGGCGCTTGGCGCGATCGGGCTCACCCTCGTCTACGGGATCCTCCGCCTGACCAACTTCGCCCACGGCGACATGCTCACCCTAGGCGCCTACCTGGCGCTGCTCTTCAACGTCACGGTCGGGGTTCCGTTCGTGATCGCGCTGATCGCCGCGGTGTTGCTCAGCGCCGCCTTCGGCGTCCTCACCGAGTTCGTCATGTGGCGGCCGATGAGGCGCAAGAACGCGGGCACCCTGCAGCTCGTGCTGATGACGATCGGGCTCGCGTTCGTGATCCGCTACGTGATCCAGCTGTTCGCCGGCGCCGGGCAGAAGCGCCTCGACGTCAACACCACCGACACGCTCGATTTCCTCGGCCTGACGATCGGCGTCTTCCAGTTGATCGTCGTCGTGATCGCCTTCGCCGTGCTCACGGCCGTCGCCCTGATGCTCAAGTACACCTCGCTGGGCCGTCAGATGCGGGCCCTCGCCGACAACTTCGACCTGGCCGAGACCACCGGCATCGATACCGGCCGGGTGGTGATCTACACCTGGATCCTCTCAGCCGGCCTCGCGGGCCTGGCGGGCGTACTGGTGGTCGGCTCGATCGGCAGCCTCAACCCGAACACCGGATTCACCCTGTTGCTGCCGCTGTTCGCCGCCGTCGTCGTCGGCGGCATCGGCAACGCCTACGGTGCCCTGGCCGGTGGCCTCGTGATCGGCCTCACCCAGGAATGGTCGACGCTGCCCGTGCCCCCACAGTGGAAGGTCGCGGTCAGCTTCGTCGTGCTGATCGGGGTGCTGATCTTCCGTCCCCAGGGCATCTTCGGATCGGAGCGGACCCTGTAGCGCATGGCCCCGCCGCTCCTCGCAATCACCACCGACTTCCTCACGGCCTGGAACTTCTGGATCGGGGTCGGGGTGCTGGCCGGGATCTACGGCATCTTCACCCTGGGCTTGCAGCTCAACGTCGGCTACACCGGGGTTCTCAACTTCGGCCAGGCCGGCTTCCAGGCGGTCGGCGCCTACTCGGCGATCATCCTCGTGGTCGAGCTCGGCATCCCGTTCTTCCTCGCGCTACCGCTCTCGATGCTCGTCACGATCGTCGTCGGCCTGCTGGCCGGCCTGCCCGTGGTTCGCCTGCGGGCGGACTATCTGGCGATCGCGACGATCGCGTTCAGCGAGGTGATCCGGATCACGGTCCAGAACGCGCGCGGGCTGACCGGCGGCAACCAGGGCTCGATCTCGCTCGAGCTCGACAACGGCCGCTTCTTCAACGAGACCTGGCAGAGCATCTCCCGCTGGATGACCGACAACCTGTTCGATCCGCTTGGGCTCACCGGCAGCGACTTCATAAACCTGCCCCTGCTGGTCGTCGTCTGGGGCTTTCTGCTGGTTCTCACCTTCGCCCTCGCGCGGCTGGTCCGCTCCCCCTGGGGCCGGGTGCTGCGCTCCGTCCGCGAGGACGAGGACGCCGCGCGCGCGCTCGGCAAGAACGCCTACTGGTACAAGCTCCAGTCGCTTGCCTTCGCGGCCCTGCTCGGCGGCATCTCCGGCTGGTTCCTGGTGCTCCTGCAGAGCTCGGTCAGCCAGGAGGCCTTCGAGCCGATCTGGACCTTCATCGGGTACGCGATCCTCGTGCTCGGCGGCCTCGCCAGCTTCCCCGGCGTGCTCTTCGGCTCGTTCATCTTCTGGACGATCTACGAGGGGCTGCGGGCGATGGAGCTGCCGCTGACCTCCGATAAGGACGCGGCCCTCCGGCTCGTCTTCGTCGGCCTGGTCCTGATCCTGCTGATGGCCTTCCGGCCGCAGGGCGCGGTGGGCAAGAAGGACGAGATGGTGCTCGGTGAATGACACCGCGACACCTGTGCGCGCGAAGCCGCCGGCGAGCAGCGAGACGATCCTCGAGATCGACTCCGTCTACAAGCACTTCGGCGGCATCCGCGCCGTCAACGGCGCCGGCTTCTCGGTCCCGCGAGGCTCGATCACGGCGCTGATCGGACCGAACGGCGCCGGCAAGACGACCCTGTTCAACATCGTCACCGGCTTCTACAGGCCGGACTCGGGCCGGATCCTCTACGAGGGCGATTCGATCTTCGGCGAGCGCGCCTACAAGATCGCCCGTCGCGGAATGGTCCGCACCTTCCAGATCACCAAGGCGCTGGCGGCGATGCCGGTGATCGACAACATGATGCTGGCCGCGCCCAATCAACCCGGGGAGAGCCTCGTCGGGCTGGCGACCCGGCGGAGCGCCAACAACCGCCGCGAGGCCGCGGTCGCCGAGCGCGCGCAGGCCCTGCTCGAGACCTTCAGCCTCGACGAGAAGCAGCGCGACTACGCCGGCACCCTCTCCGGCGGCCAGCGCAAGCTGCTCGAGCTCGCTCGAGCATTGATGGCCGAGCCTCGTACGGTCCTGCTCGACGAGCCGATGGCGGGCATCAACCCGACCCTGGGGCGGCGGCTGCTTGAGCATATGCACGACCTGCGCGAGAACCAGGGCGTCACCTTCCTGTTCATCGAGCACGACATGGAGGTGGTGATGAAGCACTCCGACGAGGTCGTCGTGATGGGCCAGGGTGAGACGATCGTCAAGGGGCTGCCCGAGGATGTCCGCAACGACGAGCGCGTGATCGACGCCTACCTCGGCGGCGGCGGCGGCCGTGACGAGCCGGGACCGGAGGCGCGCCGCGGCGGCGGCGCCGGCAACGCTGCCCCCGACGAGCCTGCTGAAGCAACCCGCGAGCCGGACGAGGGCGAAGCGTGAACGAGGTCGTGCTCGAGGCCAGGTCGGTCGTTGCCGGCTACACGCCCGAGGTCGACATCCTCAACGGCGTCGACATGGAGGTGCGAGAGGGCGAGATCGTCACGATCGTCGGGCCGAACGGCGCCGGCAAGTCGACCCTGATGAAGGCGATCTTCGGCTTGCTGAGCCCGCGCGCGGGCAGCGTCAGCCTCGACGGCAAGGAGATCACCGGGCTGGCGCCGCACTCGGTCACCCGCAAGGGGGTCGCCTACGTGGCGCAGCTCGACAATGTCTTTCCCAGCCTCACCGTGCGCGAGAACCTCGAGCTCGGCGCGATCGCCGGCGGTGAGGGCCCGGTCGAGGAGCGGATCGAGCGCCAGTACGAGCTCTTCCCGCGCCTGTCCGAGCGCCGGTCCCAGGCGGCGGGCACGATGTCCGGCGGCGAGCGCCAGATGGTCGCGATGGCCCGTGCCCTGATGCCGGAGCCCCGGCTCGTGCTCGTCGACGAGCCCTCGGCCGGCCTCGCCCCCGCGTTCGTGGACGCGATCTTCGAGAAGCTGGTCGAGGTCAACGAGTCCGGCGTCACCATCCTGATGGTCGAGCAGAACGCCAGGCGCGCCCTCTCGATGTCCGACCGTGGCTACGTCCTCGATCTCGGCAAGAGCCGCTTCACCGGTCCCGGTAAGGAGCTGATCGCTGACCCCAAGGTCGCCGACCTGTATCTCGGCGGCGGGCGTATCGACGCGGCGGAGAACGGCTCCGGGTAGGCGCCCGCGCGGGGCGGGCGCCCGCGCGTAAGGGGTCAGGAGAGCACGAAAAAGCCCCCGGCCTTGCGACCGGGGGCTTCTCCTGATTCAGATGATCGTCGGCGAGTGGCTACTCGCTCGAGTTCTTCTCAACCTGGTTCTCGACGACGAGCTTGCCGCCCTCGTACTTGAACACCTCGTACGTGGCGGCCGTCGGATCGCCGGCATCGTCGAGGTCCAGCGGTCCTGAGACACCCTGGAAATCGATGTCGTCGCCGTTCTGGAGAGCGGTGATCGCATCGGAGAACTGGGTGAAGTCGTACTGGTCACCCGGGGGTGCGGAGACCTCCTCGATCTTGCTCTGGATGTCGGCACCGTCGGTGGAGCCGGCCGCGACCGCGGCGAGCGCGCACAACGACACAGCGTCGAAGTTCTGCGCATCGAACGTGTTGCGCTCCTTCGGGCTCATCTTCGAGTCCTCGAACAGGGTGGTGAACGACTTCGCCGTGTCGGTGTCCTCCGGGGTCGCGGGACGGGTGCCGCTTGCACCATCCAGCGCGTCGGACGGGATCGTGTCCGGGATCTTGTCGAACGCGAGCCCGTCGGCGGTCCACAGCTTGGTCGAGTCGAAGTCGCCCGTGCGGGCGAGCGCGGCGCCGACCTTGCCGTACGGATCCTCGAAGTCGATGATCACGAACCCATCGGGGTTGCCCGAGACGATCTCCGATGCCTCGGAGTCGTACGACGACGCCTCGGTGTCGTAGAGCACCGGACCGTTGACGGTACCGCCGCCGGCCTCGAACTCGGTCGCGAACGCCGAGGTGATGCCATCGCCGTAGGCGTCATTGCGACCGGCGACCGAGATCGTCGCATCGGCGCCGAACTGGTCGGCGACCGCGTCGCTGAGGACCTGGCCCTGCAGCGCGTCGGACGGAGCCGTACGGAACACGTAGCCGTCATCCGGCAGGTCGGTGATCTCAGGGCTGGTCGAAGCCGGTGAGATCAGCGGCACCTGCTGGCTTGCGGCGACCGACTGCCCGACCGGGATCGTCTGGGCGGAACCCCAGGCGCCGGCCATGCACGATGCACCGTCGGAGATCAGCTTGTTCGCGGCCTGCGTCGCAGGCTGCGGCTTGGTCTCAGTATCGCCGACCGTGAGCGTCACCTTGCTGTCGGAGCCGACATCCTGGAACGCCGAGTTCAGCTGCTCGACCGCGAGCTTCGCCGCCTTCGTGCCCGCGGGCGCGAAGATCGACAGGTCACCGGTCTGCGGAACCAGGGCCCCGACGGTCAGGTCCAGCGACTCGGAGGAGCCGCCGCCGCTCGTGCCGTCGCCGTCATCGTCGCCACATGCGGCTACTCCCAGCGAAAGCGCTGTGATCACCCCTGCGACGGCAAGAAGTTTTCTGCTTCTCATTC
>CAZCFA010000005.1:0-69558 GCA_964497825.1 uncultured Conexibacter sp. | reverse complement strand
GAGCCGGCTATACGCGCCGCCGTTAGAGCTTCCCGCGCTGTCGTCGGTCGCATCGGCCGCGTTTCACCGAGCACCGGCGGGCTCACGCCCCGAGCAGGATTCGAACCTGCGGCCTACTCCTTAGGAGGGAGTCGCTCTATCCGGCTGAGCTATCGGGGCCGGGTTGGAGATTACGGTTCTCCAAAGCCGTATCGGGCGTTTGCGGATTCCCGCGCCCGACCGCGAGCGTAGTCGCGTCGGCTCGGGGTTGCCCGATCGCGTCCCGACCCGGGCCTAACACCTCAACGCTCGTTAGGATGTTCCTGTGTCCGACGAGCGCTGCGACCTTCTCTGCCTTGACCTCCCACGCGCCGAGACGCTGCGGCTCGCACGGCTGGATGGTGACGCGGCGACCGCGGCGTCGAGGCGGGCGAAGGCGCTTGCCGACCCCACTCGTCTCACGATCGCCGCCGCGCTTCGGGAGGGCGGCGAGCTCTGCGTCTGCGACCTCGCGTGGGTGATGGAGCGCGCCGAGAACCTCGTCTCCCACCATTTGAAGGTCCTGCGCGAGCAGGGGTTGGTCGAGAGTCGCCGCGAGGGGAAGATGGTCCTCTACTCGCTCGCGGGACGCGGCATCGACCTGCTCGACGCGACCATCTCCACGGCGAGGCTCGCTCGATGAGCGAGGTCGCGCTGCCCACGGTCCAGCGCCCGCACGCACGCGGAGACGATTGGCTCCGCGCCGCGCATCGGGCGAAGCGGCTTTCCTGGCTCAGCCTCGTCTGGATGGGCGCGGAAGGCGCGATCGCGATCACCGCCGGGGTCCTCGCCGGATCGATTGCGCTGATCGGGTTTGGGATCGACTCCGCGATCGAGGGGGTGGCGAGCCTCGTCATCGTCTGGCGCTTCACCGGATCGCGCCTGCACTCCGACGTCGCCGAGGCACGGGCGCAGAAGCTCGTTGCGGTCCAGTTCTTCATCCTCGCGCCTTACGTCGCCTTCGAGGCGGTTCGCCACTTGGCGGGCGCCGAGCATCCCGAGGTCAGCTTCCTCGGGATGGCCCTCACCGCAACAAGCCTCGTCGGGATGCCGCTGCTCGGAATCGCAAAGCAGCGGGTCGCGCGGACCCTCGGATCGAGCGCGACCCACGGCGAGGGAACGCAGAACCTGCTCTGCGCGTATCTCGCCGGAGCCGTGTTCCTCGGCCTGCTCGGAAACGCGCTGCTCGGATGGTGGTGGCTTGACCCGCTCGCCGCGCTCGCGATCGCGGGGGTCGCCGTCAGCGAGGGGTTGCAGACGTGGCGTGGCGAGGGATGCTGCGCCGCTCCTCCGTCGCCCGTCGAGCGGGGCGAGGAAGGGTGTTGCGACCAACCGGCGTAGGTCGCCGACGTCCGAAGGCCGCAACGCCGTTCGGCACTCCCGTCTGATCTCAGGGTCTTGGGCGTGGGCCGGTGCGGGGCGAGTCGTTGAGGGGGCCGCCGCCGTGCCCGGGTCCGAGCAGCTCGTCGACGAGCGTGCGGACGCGATCGTCGATCTGATCGCGGATCCGGCGCACGGTCGCGAGGTCCCGGCCGGCCGGATCCTCGAGCTGCCAGTCCTCGTAGCGCTTGCCGGGAACGACCGGGCAGGCGTCGCCGCAGCCCATCGTCACGACGACGTCCGCCGCTTCCACGGCCGCGGTGCTGAGCGGCGTCGGGGCGGCGCCGGCGACGTCGATGCCGAGCTCGGCCAGCGCCGCGACCGCCACCGGGTTGATCGTCGCGGCCGGGTCCGAGCCGGCCGAGTGGACGCTGATCCGATCGCCGGCGCGCTCGCGCAGCAGCGCCGCGGCGATCTGGCTGCGGCCGGCGTTGTGGACGCAGACGAAGAGGACGGTCGGGCGGGCGGGAGCCAACGGGCGCAGACTATTGCATTGACATCTATCAGTTCAATTGATATGGATATATCGATGGCTGTCGATCTCGAGCTCGCCCCGAAGCGCAAGCGCCCCGTGGGCGAGCCCTGCTGCGTGCCCGTCGTCCATCCCGATGTCGACCGCGAGCGGGCCGCGCGCATCGCCGAGATCGCCAAGGCGCTCGGCGACCCGGTCCGGATCCAGCTCGTCGACGTGCTCCGCAGGCACGCGGGCGAGGTCTGCGTCTGCGAGCTGGTGCCGCTGTTCGACCTCTCCCAGCCGACCGTCTCCCATCACCTGAAGAAGCTGCGCGAGGCCGGCATCGTCGGCTCCGAGCGGCGCGGTCTCTGGGCCTACTACTACGTCCTGCCGGAAGCGATCGAGGAGTTGAACCAATGGCTGAAGTGAAGCCAACCGAGGAGCGGGAGCGATCCGAGTGCTGCCCGCCCGCCGCGCAGGAGGACTGCTGCGAGCCCGAGGCGAAGGCCTTCTGCTGCGGCGAGGACCACGCCGACGGCGGCTGCGGCTGCCCCGAGCATGAAGGCGATGAGCTCAAGCAGGTCGTGCGCGAGCGCTACGCGGCGGCCGCCCGCAGCGTCGGCGGCGGCGAGACCCCGGGCGCGAGCTGCTGCAGCGGCGCCGAGGTGATCAGCGACGAGCAGCGCGCCGTCTTCGGCGCCGGCCTCTACGACGACGCCGACGGCGATCGCGACGAGCTTCCCGACGCCGCCCGACTCGCCTCGCTGGGCTGCGGCAACCCGACCGCGATCGCCGACCTGAACGCGGGCGAGGTCGTGCTCGATCTCGGCTCCGGAGGCGGCATCGACGTGCTGCTGTCGGCCCGCCGCGTCGGGCCGGGCGGCAAGGCATACGGGCTCGACATGACCGACGAGATGCTGGCGCTCGCGCGCGCCAACCAGGCCGAGGCCGGGGTCGAAAACGCCGAGTTTCTCAAGGGCGAGATCGAGCGCGTGCCGCTGCCCGACGACTCGGTCGACGTCGTCATCTCCAACTGCGTGATCAACCTCTCCGGCGACAAGGACCGGGTCCTGCGCGAGGCGGCGCGGGTGCTCCGCCCCGGTGGCCGCTTCGCGGTCAGCGACGTGATCGCCGACCCGGACATGAGCGAGGCGACGCGGCGCGACATGCAGCAGTGGACCGGCTGCATCGCGGGTGCCCTGACCCGGGAGCAGTTCGAGGCCAGCCTCGTAGCGGCCGGCTTCGATGCGATCGAGATCAGCGAGACCCACCGCGTGCACGACCAGGCGGCGGCGGCGATCATCCGCGCCCGGCTCGCCGAGGCGGCCGGGTGAGCGACGAGATCGAGCTCAACGGCCCGCAGGCGCTCTACGAGCGCTGGGAGCGGTCGCAATGGAACCCGTTCGGGGTCGATCTCGAGCCCGACCGCGCGCAGTGGCGGGCGATCGACGCGGCCGATCGGGAGCTGGTCTACTGGCTGCTCGCCTCGCTGATGGTCGCCGAGGAGCGGATCACGACCAAGTTCTCGGGCCTGGTCGGAGCCCACGGCAGCGAGGAGGAGGCGACGTTCCTCGCCACCCAGCAGGTCGATGAGGCCCGTCACATGCAGTTCTACGCGCGCTTTCAGGACGAGGTCGTCGCCGCGCCGGCGACCGTCCCCGCTCACGTCGAGCGGGCGCGCAGGGAGGTCTCGCCGGCGTTTCGGCAGATCTTCGACGTGGCGCTGGTCGAGGCCCACCGGGCGCTCGTCGCCGCGCCCGGCGACCTCGCCGCCAAGGTCCGCTTCGTGACGATCTACCACCTGGTCCTCGAGGCCACGCTCGGCCTGACCACGTTCAGGTTCGCGACCGAGTACCTCGGACGCGAGCGCCTGCTGCCGGGGTTCGTCGCCGGCTACGAGCTGATCCACCACGACGAGACCCGGCACATCGCCTACGGCGTCTGGTTCCTGCGCGAGACGGTGCGGGCCGCGCCTGGACAGGCGGAGACGGTTCGGGCGACGCTCGCGGAGCTACTGCCGGCGGTCGCCGAGACGCTGAGCGGTTCGGAGGGCGGGCCCGACATCGAGCGGCTCGGGGTCGAGATCGACGCCGTCCGCGAGTTCGCGCTCGGCGGCCTCAACCGGCGGCTCGGGATCATCGGCGTCGCGCTCTGACGCCGGAGCGGCCGGTGGCGCGGGCGGCCTGACGCCGGAGCGGGCCGGTGGCGCCCGGTACTCCGGCCGCCCGGACCTTCCGGCGCGGATCACCTCGCCTGGGGCCAAGCGATTCGCAGTGGTGTGCGCGAGCGAGGCAGTCGCAGGGTCGGCGGCGGCGCGGCACGCGGCGCTCGCTACGCCGCGTCGACCGGCGGTGTCCTTGCGACCAGCGGTATCCCTGCGACCCGCGGTGGCGCGTCGACCGGCGGTGGCGCGGCCTCGCCGGCCGCCGCCGAGGGCGACCCTGGCTCAGACGTTGAACAGGCCGCGGGCGAGCAGGAACAGGCCCGCGAGCAGCAGCAGCAGCGTCAGGCCGAGGCGCCCGTGCGCGGCGATCAGCCGGTGGGCGCCGTCGAGTGCCCTGCGGCCGGCCCGCGGCGCCAGCTTCGAGGTGTCGAGCGGCAGCCATGCCGGGGTCGAGCAGATCGCGACGACGGCGCCGACCAGCAGCGCGCGCCCGGCGGCGTCGACATCGGCCGCCGAGATCTCCTTCGCGATCGCGACGACGAGCGCCAGCGTCGTGAAGTTCGTCGCCATCGAGAAGGCGCCGAACGGAAACGCCGCCGCGGGGTTGGTCGCGAGCGAGCGCCGCCCGCCCGCCGGCCGCTCCGCGCGCGTCGGTAGCAGCCGCTCTCCGTGGAGGTGGACCGCTGCTCCGAGTAGCAGCAGCGCGACGCCGAGGACGATGTCGAGCGTCGCGTTCAGCTTCGGCGCCGTCGGCAGCTCGATCGCGCCGCCGAGCAGGACGAGCAGCAGGACCAGGGCCAGGAGCGTCAACGTCGCGCCGAGCGCGAAGAGGTTGGCGGCGCGTCTGCCGCTCGCACCCAGCAGGACGGTCTGCTCGGTCAGCATCATCGGGCTGACCGCTCCGCCGAGGCTGAGCGGGAGGATGACGGCGAACGCCGCGACCATGACCGGGGGAGGGCCGGTCAGCCCGCTCGTCGCGGCGCCACCCGCCGCGACCAGGATGTTGCCCCGCGAGCCAGCAAAGCGAGGCCAAGCCTACATCGGCCCGCCGCGCACCCGGCGGCGCCCCGCTCCGGCCTTCCGCTGCGGATCACCTCGCCTGGGGCGAAGCGATCCGCAGCGGTTCGCGCAGGTAGCGCTCACACCCGCCTTGCGGCACGGATCGCCTCGCCTCGGGCGAAGCGATTCGCAGCAGTTGGCGCAGCTAGCGTTCATATCCACCCTCTGGCGCGGATCACCTCGCCTGGGGCGAAGCGATCCGCAGCGGTTCGCGCGCGCGAGCCCCCTCCGCGACGCCGGCGGGCTCGCCACAAGCATCGCCGCGGTGACGACCGAGGTGACGCTGCGCGAACCGCACCGAAACTGTGCCTGGGGCCGCGAAGCGCGCGGCTGCCTGTGCGGATTCCGATCCGCCGCGCCGCGCCCGCGGGCAGCGTGCCGCCGGACCAAAGCTCGACCGTGACAAAACTTCTGTAAGGGTCTATCCTCGCGGCGATGGAAGCCGCGACGAGCACCGCCCCGGCACCCGCCGACAAGGCCGAGTCCGCCGCGGCCGCGAATCCGCTGCTGGGGAGCGCGCCGCCGTCGCCGGCGGGGCCGATCGAAGCGGGCTCGGCGCCGATCGCGCTGCCGCCGGCGCTGCCCGGGTCGGGCCTGCGGCAGACGATCATGTTCGGCACCCGGCCGCTGCCCTACTTCGCCCGCGCCGCCCGCGAGATCGGCGAGACCTTCAGGTTCCCGGTGATCACGCGCGAGGAGACGTTCGTGCTCAGCAGCCACCCCGACCACACCAAGGCGCTGTTCACGGCGAAGCCGGCGATCGCGCCGTCGGCGACGGCGGAGTCGCCGCTGCGGCCGGTCGTCGGCCCGAACTCGATTCTGACCGCCAACGGCGAGCGCCACATGCGCCAGCGCAAGCTGCTCCTGCCGGCGTTCCACGGCGACGCGATCGGCCGCTACGCCGAGCGCATCACGGCGGTCGCCGAGCGCGAGGTCGACGGCTGGAGCGCCGGCGAGCAGTTCCCGCTGGCGAAGCGGATGCAGGCGGTGACGCTCGAGGTGATCATGAGCGGCATCTTCGGGATCGCGGGCGAGCCGCCGGCGGGCAGCGCCGAGCGCCGGCTCCGCGACGACACGCGTTTCTTCATGGCGCTCTCAGAGCGCCCGATCTGGAACCTGGTCGAGCTGATCTACGCGGGCCAGCTCGAGCCGCGCGGCCCGCTGAAGCTGGTCCTCGACCGGATCGACAGGAGCTACTACCGGGTGATCGCCGAGCGTCGCGCGATCCCGCCGGCCGAGCGCGGCGACGACGTGCTCTCGCTGCTGCTGGTCGCGACCGATGACGAGGGGCGGTCGCTGAGCGACGAGGAGCTTCGTGACGAGCTGATCTCGCTCGTCCTCGCCGGCCACGAGACGACCGCGAACTCGCTCGCCTGGGCGTTCGAGCGGCTCGTCCGCACGCCCGCCGCCCACCGCGATCTCCGCGACGCAGTCCGCGGCGGCGACCGCGCCGACGAGTGGATCGAGGCGACGATCCACGAGACGATGCGGGCCCGCCCGGTCGTCCCGCTCGTCGCCCGCCGCGTGCAGACCGACTGGCGGCTCGGCGACTGGGTCGTTCCCAAGAACAGCATCGTCGGCGCCAACATCGTCAACACCCATCACCGCCCCGACCTCTATCCGCGCCCGCACGAGTTCCTGCCCGAGCGCTTCCTCGGGGTCAAGCCCGGCACCTACACCTGGATCCCGTTCGGTGGCGGCACCCGCCGCTGCCTCGGCTCGGCGCTGGCGATGGCCGAGCAGCGGATCGTGCTCGGCACGATCGCCCGTCGCGCCGACCTCACCTACGCCGACCCGCGGCCCGAGCGCGAGCGCCACCGCAACGTCACGCTCGTGCCCCGCGAGGGCGGGCGGGTCGTCGTCGAGCGCCTGCTGTAGCGATCAGTCGCGGCGGCGGCGCCCGGCTCCCGCGTCCTCGGTCAGCGCCCGCTCCAGCGCCTCCTCGAGCCGCTCCTGCAGGACGAGCCGGAAGGCGGCGTTGACCGCGGTCGTCGCCATCGGCTTGGCGCGCTCGACCTCGGTCGCGATCGCCCGCAGCGCCGCCGCCCGCTGCGCCGGCGTCTCGCTGCCGTCGAGCTCGGGCGCCGGCATCCGCGAGACGAACAGCTCGGTGAAGGCGGCCGCGATCGCGTCGAGGTGCTCGCGCAGCGTCTCCATCGTCGCGATCGCCTGCTCGAAGCCGACCCCCATCTCCTTCAGCGCCCGGCCGTGCGCGCGCAGGGTCGGGCTGTGGACGACGAAGGTGCCGTCGTCGCGGGCGCTGAAGAAGCCGGTCGCCTGCGAGCGCTCGAGCAGCTCCGGGGTGATCTCCTCGCCCCAGGTGTCGGCCGCGTCGCCGGCGGCGACGATCACCGGCTCCTCCTCGATCAGCCCCTGAAGCATCGACGCCGCGCTCGCCCGCAGCTCCTCGGGCGCGATCCCCTCGCCCCAGCGGGTCAGGCGCTCGATCGCCGCCAAGCCGATGCCCTGCTCGCGGAGGTCGCGGATCATCTCGAGCCGGGCGACGTGGTCGGGCCCGTAGACGCCGATCCGGCCGCGGCGCTCGGGCAGCGGCAGCAGCCCCTGGGTCTGGTAGGCGCGGATGTTGCGGGCGCTGACCCCGACCCGCGCCGCGAGCTCCTCGATCGTCAGCTCCTGCTCGGCGCCGCCCATCGCGGCAACCCTAGATCAGCGCTCGCGCGTGCCGGGATGCCGACCGGGGCGGTTCCGCGGAACCGCCCCCCTGAGATTCCGGAAACGGCCTCGGTGAACCGATCCGGCGCCGGCGGGGCCGCGCGGCCGGCGGCGGCAGCGGCGATCGCCGCCGCAACTCCCGGCGCCGGATAATGTTGACCCTACGTCGATAGAAGCCCGAGGAGTGGGGAGTTGAGCAGTCGAGCGAGCCATCGCCGGTTGGTTCCGGCGGCCTTCCTGATCGCGGCGCTCGCCTGCGCGCTGGGCGCCGCTCCGGCGGCCGCGGCGCCCGGGCCCGAGCAGGCGCGTGAGCTCGGCGCCCGGGCCTACGACTACGGCTTCCCGCTGCTCGAGTTCATCCGCGTGCGGCGCGAGATGACCAGCGTCAACTGCCCCGACACGCGCGGCGACGCGCCGGTCAACTCGTTCTCCAACGCCGGTCGCTTCGCCGGCGCCGGCGCCCGCACCGTCGTCGCGCCGAACACCGACACCCTCTACTCGATCGCCCATCTCGATCTCTCCCACGGCCCGATCGTGATCGGCCACCCGCGGATGGGCAAGCGTTACTACAGCTTCGAGCTGCTCGACCCCTACACGAACGTGATCGACATCCCGGGCCTGCGCGAGGACGGCGGCAAGGCGGGGAGCTTCGTCGTCAAGTGGCGGGGCCATGGCGGCAAGCGCCACAAGCCGAAGGGCGCGCGGGTGATCAAGTCCTCCTACCGCCGCGTCTGGGTGCTCGGCCGCACGCTGGCGACCGACGCCAAGGACCAGCGCAAGGCGCAGAAGCTGATGGCGAAGTACAGCCTGACCCGGCTCAACGGCAAGGCGAAGAGGTTCAAGAAGGGGTGCAGGCCGGGCAAGCCCGCCAGCTACCCGACGCCGACCGACGGCCCCGGGTTCATCGCGGCGCTGAACAAGGAGCTGGCGAGGAACCCGCCGCCGAAGCGCGATGCGCCGTTGCTCGACCAGCTCGCGCCGCTCGGCATCGGTCCGGGGCTCTCGCCCGAGCGGGCGGGCCTCGACCCCGGCGTTCTCGACGCCCTCTACGCCGGCGTCGCCGGCGAGGCGGCGGCGCTGCCCGGTCGGACGCGGCTGACCTTGCTGACCGAGGCGCAGCGGACCCAGGGCTGGCTGCTGCCCGCCGCCAACATCGGTGACTACGGGACCGACTACGCGTTCCGGGCGCAGATCGCGACCGTCGGCCTCGGCGCCAACACCCCCGACGAGGCGATCTACCCGTCCGGTATCACCGACGGCAGCGGCGCCCTCTACAACGGCGCCAACCGCTACACGCTCACCTTCGCGCCCGGCCTGGCGCCGCCCACCAGGTACTTCTGGTCGCTGACGATGTACGACGGCTCCGGCTACCTCGTCGACAACCCGATCGACCGCTACTCGGTCGGCCCCAGCCACCCGCCGCTGGTCCGGCGGCCCGACGGCTCGATCGTGATCGCGATCCAGGCGACCGACCCGGACGACCCGACCGTCAACTGGCTGCCGTCGCCAGCGGCCGGCAGCTTCCGCCTCAGCCTGCGCCTCTACGGCCCGACGAAGGCCGCGCGGACCGGCGCCTGGCGCCCGCCCGGCGTCGTCAAGCTGCCGTAGCAAGCGCCGGCCGATCGCCGACGCCCGGCGCGGCCCGAACGCCACCGAGCGCCGGGACCGGACGAACGCCGGCGCAGCGGGCCGGTCCGGGGTAGGCTGCCGGCGCAATCCAACCGAGACGAGGAGGCCGGATGGGCCGGAAGCTGAACGAGGGCGACGTCAGCGGGTTGCGCGGGGCGATCGGCGGCGACGTCGTCCTCCCCGGCGAGGCGGCATTCGACCCGGCGCGGCAGGCCTGGAACCTGGCCGCCGACCAGCGTCCGGCCGCGGTCGTGATCGCCGAGTCGGCCGAGGACGTCGCGACCGCGGTCCGCTTCGCCGCCCAGCGCGGGCTGCGGGTCGCACCGCAGGGGACCGGCCACGGGGCCGGGTCGATCGGCGATCTCTCCGGCGCGATCCTGCTGAAGCTGTCGCGAATGGCCACGGTCGCCGTCGACGGGGCGGCGGGGACGGCACGGGCCTGGGCCGGCGCGCGGGGTCGCGATGTCATAGCGGCCGCGGCCGAGCACGGGCTCGCCCTCGCGCACGGATCGTCGGGGACGGTCGGTCTCGTCGGCTATCACGCCAGCGGCGGCCATGCCTGGGTCGGCCGCTCGGAGGGCTGGGCCTGCAACAAGGTGCGGAGCTTCGACGTCGTCACCGCCGACGGCGAGGAGCGCGTCGCCGCGGCCGGCTCAGAGCCCGACCTGTTCTGGGCGCTGCGCGGCGGCGGCGGCGGTCACGCGGTCGTCACTGCGATCGAGGTCGAGCTGTTCGCGATGGAGACGGCGTTCGCCGGCGGCCTGCTCTGGGAGATCGAGCGGGCGGCCGAGATCGCCGCCGCCTGGCGCGAGCTCACCGCGGCCGCGCCCGAGACGCTCGGCTCGACGCTGAAGCTGCTGCGCTTCCCGCCGATCCCCGACGTCCCCGAGCCGCTGCGCGGCCGGGCGCTCGTCGGCGTCACCTTCGCCCATCGCGGCGACGCCGCCGAGGGCGAGGAGCTGATCGCCCCGCTGCGCGCGGTCGCCGATCCCTACTTCGAGCGGGTCGGCGAGCTGCCGGCGCCGGCGCTGGCCGAGATCGCCGGCGACCCCGAGGGCCCGTTGCCGGCACTGGCGCTCGGGCTGCCGCTCGATGAGCTCGGCGACGACGCGCTCGCCGCCTGCGTCGAGCTCGCCGGGCCCGAGGCCGACGTGCCGCTGATCCACCTCGAGCTGCGCCATCTCGGCGGCGTCCTGGCCCGCGGCGACCGATCGCACGGGGCGCTCGACGCGATCGACTCGCCCTACCTGCTCGACGCGATCGGTCCGGTCCCGGCGCCGGAGGCGAGGGCCGGCGTCGAGGCGACCTTCGCGGCGATCAGCGACCGGATGCGGCCCTGGACCTCGGACCGGACGCTGCTCGGGTTCGCCGAGCAGGACGCGGGCTGGCGCCGGTCGTTCCCGGCGGCCGCCGCCGACCGGCTCGCGGCGGTTCGTGGGGCCTACGACCCCGACCGGCTGATCATCTCCAACCACGACCGCGACTGAAGCCGCCGCCGGCCGCCGGCGCCGTAGGCCCCGATCGCCGGATCGGATCCGCGTGCGCCGGCCGCCGCCGCGGCCGGGGGGTCAGGTCCACGTGCGGCCCCGTGGCCGCCCCCGCGCTACGGCTCGATCACGTTGCCGGGGTCGGGTTGCTCGTCGGCCGGCGCCTGGGAGTAGTCGCCGAACGGCTCGTCGCGGTCGCTGATCGCGGCGCGCACGCCCTGCTCGCCGGCGCGCTCGATGAACCGCAGCGCCTCCGGCGTGTTCCGCATCAGCCCGTCGAGGATCGGGCCCAGCGTCTGGGTCGAGGCCAGCCCCATGCTCTCGTAGGCGTGGTTGACGACCAGCTTCATCGCCGCCAGCTGCGAGGCGGGGATCGCGGCTAGCTCGGCCGCGAGCTCGGCGACCCGCCGCTCGAGCCGCGCGAACGGCACCGCCTCGTTGATCAGCTCGACCGCGGCGGCCTCGGTCCCCGACAGCGGCCGGCCGGTCAGCGCGTGCAGCTTCGCCCGCGCCATCCCGAGCCGGTAGATCCACATCCCCGACAGGTAGGCGCCCCAGACGCGGCTGTAGGGGGTGCCGATCCGCGCGTCCTCGCTGGCGATCACGAGGTCGGCGGAGAGCGCGAAGTCGCTGCCGCCGCCGACGCACCAGCCGTGCACCTGCGCGATCACCGGCTTCGGCGCCCGCCAGACGCTGAGCAGCTTCTGGGTCGGCGACAGCTCGGCGGCGGTCGCGAAGGCGAAGTCCTTGCCCGGGTCCCAGCGGCCGTCGGTCTTGATCTGCTCGTCCCAGCGCTCGAACCCCTCGCCGAAGTCGTAGCCGCCGCAGAACGAGCGGCCGGCGCCGCGGAGGACGATCACCTTGACGGCGTCGTCGGCGACCGCGGTGCCGACCGCGGCCTGCACCTCGTCCGGCATCGGCGGCACGATCGTGTTGAGCCGTTCGGGCCGGTTCAGGGTGATCGTCGCGACCGCGCCGTCGGTCGCGTAGAGGATCGTCTCGAAGCCGGCGCTCATCGCTGCGGCCGGACGAGGTCGTAGCTGTCCTCGATCAGCTCGCGCAGCAGCCGGTCGGGGAGGTCGCCGCCGCGCCTGATCGTCATCCAGTGGCGCTTGTTGAGGTGGTAGCCCGCTCCGGCCGCGTCGTAGGCGCGCCGGGTCCCGGCGACGATCTCGGGATCGGCCTTGAGGCTGACCGCGAGCGGATCGCGCGCCAGCGCCGAGAGCGCGAAGATCCTGCCGCTCGCGGCGACCCGGAAGGCCGAGGTCTCGGGGTTGAACGGGAACGTCTCGACCGCGCCCGGCATCGCCAGGCACCACGCCCGCAGCTCCGCCCCGGCGCTGGTTGGCTCGCTCATCGCCCGCATCCTCCCGCGAACCGGCGCCCGCGGTCAAACGGTCGGATAGGTTTCCCGCGAGGCGAGCCTCGACGGCGGCGCCGCGGGCGGGCCAAGCGATCGGATCGGAGACGGCGATGGGCGAGCGGAGCGGCAACGGGAAGGCACTTCGCAGGCGCGAGTTCCTGGCGGCCGGGGCCGCCGCCGGCGCCGCGGTCGCGGTGCCGCCGCTGGTTAACCACGGCGCGATCGCCCGCGCCGCGAAGGTTCCGGTCGCGCGCGACGGCAGGTTCAGGCACGGCGTTGCCGCCGGCTTCACCAACCACCGGGCGGTGACGCTGTGGACCCGCGTCTCCGAGCTCGACCGGACCTCGACGCTGAGGCTCGAGGTCGCCCGCGACAAGCACTTCAAGAAGGTCGTCGAGTCGCGCCGGGTGCGCGCCCGGGAGAACCAGGACTTCACCGTCCACGAGCGGGTCGGCGGCCTGAAGCCCCACAGGCAGTACTACTACCGGTTCGAGACCAGGAACAGGCGGTCGCGGGTCGGCAGGTTCCGGACGCTGCCGCCGCCCGACTCGAAGACGCCGATCAAGATCGCCTACCTGTCCTGCCAGGACTGGGAGGCGGGCTACTACAACGCCCACGCGGCGCTCGCCAAGGAGGACATCGACCTCTACGTGTTCCTCGGCGACTACATCTACGAGCACCGCTACTACCCGGGACCGGCCGATCGCGTCGACACGCTCGGCGCCAACGGCGACGGCGACGTGCAGACGCTCGCCGAGTACCGCGCCAAGTACCGCCAGGGACAGGAGGACGAGGACCTGCAGGCGCTGCAGGCCGCGCACGCGTTCGTCAGCGTCTGGGACGACCACGAGGTCGAGGACAACTACGCGGGCCGCCACCCCGACTCGGCCTCGACCGACCCGGAGCGGCTCGAGAACGACAACGCGACGCCGCGGCGGGTGCCCTACCTGCAGCGCCGCAAGAACGGCTACCGGGCGTTCTTCGAGTCGATGCCGCGGATTCGCCACAAGGGCAACCGGAACCGGATCTACGGCTCGGTCCGGCTCGGCGGGCTGGCCGAGCTGTTCCTCACCGACCAGCGCCAGTACCGCGACCCGCAGCCCTGCAACGACGAGCTGCTGGTCGCCTGCGCCGACAGCGACAACCCGGCGCGGACGATGCTCGGCGCCAGGCAGAAGGCGTGGCTGAAGAACGCGGTCCCGGCCTCGAGCGCGAAATGGAAGCTGTGGGCCAGCGAGGTGATGTTGATGTCGCTCGACCTGCCGAAGTACTCGCACGTCAACCAGGACGGCTGGGACGGCTACGGCGCCGAGCGGCGCGAGATCCTCGAGCACTTCGTCAACGCCGGCGTCGAGAACCTGGCGACGCTGGTCGGCGACATCCACACGTTCTTCGCCGGCAACCTGACGACCAACGGCGAGGACACCGGCTTCCCGGTCGGCGTCGAGCTGGTCGGCGGCTCGGTCACCTCGCTCGGGATCCCCGAGGCGCTGAACCAGGACCCGGCGCTGCTCGAGACGATCGGGCCGCCCGCCAACCCGCACATCAAGTTCTTCGACCTGCGCAACCGCGGCTTCGCGGTCGCGACGATCCGCAAGGACGAGCTGACGGCCGAGTTCCGCACCTGCGACGCGCTCCGCCGCGGCGCCAAGCCGGCGACCTCGGCGCGGTTCCAGGTCGCCGCCGGGGTGCCCGAGCTCAACGTCGTCTAGGGCGACGCGACGGCGGCGGAGCGCCGCTCGAGCGCCCCGCCGGTCGCCGCCGGGCCGACCCGCGCTCCGCGACGTGCCCCGCCTTTGCGCCGCCTTTGCCGGCCCGCGCTCCGCCGCGTCGTTCGCGGGCTTCGCCTGGAATCGCTCTCGGTGGGCGAGAGCGATTCCCGCCGCAGGCCCGCTCGCGAGCCCCGGCCGCTCGATCGGGCCCTCCTCTCGGGCTGACCGGGGACTGACCGCGTCCCTGCAGCGGCAGGAGTCGGCGGTCGCGGCTTGAAGGCGGTCCGGTGCAACCAGCCGTGCCGAGCGAAGCGGGTCGGATCGACCCGCTCACCCACCTGCCCGACCGCCGCGGCTTCCTCGACCGGCTCGGCGCCGAGCTGCCCGCCGCCGGCGACGGCCGCGGCATCGCGGTGCTGCTCGTCGATCTCGACCGCTTCCGCAAGATCAACCGCGAGCGCGGCCACGCGATCGGCGACGAGCTGCTGTTCAGCGCCGGCCGCCGGATCCGCTCGGCGATCGGCGCCGACGACTTCCTCGCCCGCGCCGGCGGCGACGAGTTCGCCGTGCTCAGCGCCGAGCTCGAGGGACCGGCCGGGTTCGCCGAGCTCGGCAAGCGCATCCTCGCCGCCTTCGACGACCCGTTCGAGCTCGACGGCGAGCGCTTCGACGCCACCGTCTCGGTCGGGATCGCCGTCTGCGACGATCCCGGAGCCTCGCCCGAGGGCCTGGTCGCCGAGGCCGAGGCGGCGCTCGAGCTCAACGCCGGCGGCATCCACCGCTTCGAGGTCTTCGACGCCGAGCTGCGCGAGCGCCTTCGCGCCCGCACCGAGCTCGGCCGCGAGCTGGCGATGGCGCTCGGCGCCGGCGCCGTCGAGCTCGCCTTCCAGCCGATCGTCGATATCGCCTCGGGCCGGATCGCGTCGGTCGAGGCGCTGGCGCGCTGGCGCAGCCGCGCCGCCGGGGCGGTCTCGCCCGAGACCTTCGTCGGGCTCGCGCACGAGGTCGGCCTCGGCTCGGAGCTGCGCGCCTACCTGCTCGATCGCGCCGGGCGCGAGTTCGGCGCGATCGCCGCCGCCGACCCGACCGGCCGCGTCAGCCTCGCGTTCAACATCTCCGCCGCCGACCTCGGCGCCGATGCGCTCGTCGCCGGGTTCGAGTCGCTGATCGACCGCGACGGGATCGGCGCCGACCGCGTCGTCGTCGAGATCTCCGAGTCGGCGCTGGCCGGCGCCCCCGATGCCTACATCGAGCGGGTCAGCGAGCTGCGCGCGCTCGGGCTGAGGATCTCGCTCGACGACTTCGGCACCGCCTCGACCTCGATCGCGCAGCTGCGCTCGCTGCCGATCGACCAGATCAAGCTCGACCGCTCGTTCGTCGAGGGCCTGGGCGCGAAGTCGGCCGACGCCGCGCTCGCCGCCGGCCTGCTGCCGATCGCGCGGGCGCTCGGGATCGAGGTTGTCGCCGAGGGGATCGAGACCGACCAGCACCTCGCGCACCTGTTCGCGCTCGGCTACCGGCTCGGGCAGGGCTACCGGTTCGCGGTACCGGCGCCGGCGGCGGCGGTGGCGGCGCTGATCGCCCGCGGCCCGCTGGCCTCCGCCCGCACCCCCGCGACCGAGGCCGCCGCCGCCTCGCGCGAGAGCTTCCGCCAGGCGCTGCTGGCCGGCGACGCCAAGCACGCCGCATCGGTGATCGCCGCGGCGCTGCGGGCCGGGATCGGCCCGATGACGATCCAGATCGAGATCATCGGCCGCGCCCTGCACTGGATCGACTCCGAGTGGGAGGCGGGGCGGCTGCGCGCCGCCGACGAGCACCTGGCGGCGGCGATCTGCGAGCGCGAGCTCGCCGCCGTGATCGAGGCCGCCGACCGCCCCGCCGGCCGCTTCGGCGGGCGCGTGCTGATCGCCGCGATCGGCGGCGAGGGCGGCCGCGGCGAGCTGACCAGCGCCGCCGAGGCGCTCGAGGCGGCCGGCTACGAGACGGTCTCGCTCGGCGCCGACGTCGGCGGCGAGGAGCTCGAGCTGGCGGCCGGCACCCATCACCCGGGCGCCGTCTGCATCAACGTCCCCGGCAGCGCCGGCGGGCGCCGGCTCGAGGAGGCGGTCGAGCGGCTGGCCGCGATCTCGGAGCCGCCGCTGGTGCTCGTCCGCGGCCGCTGGGGTCGCCGCGGCGGCGCGATCCCGATCAGCTCGAACGAGGACGCGGTCGACGTGCTCGCCAGCGAGCTCGACGGCGGCGGCGCGGCCTGAGCCGACTCAGCGGTCGTCGCGGTCGGGATGGACGTCGTCGATCGTCGCCAGCGGATCGTAGGGAGCACCGCCGGCGGCCTCGATCGCGGCGCCGCCGCCGGCGAGCCGGTCGAGGACGCTGACGGTGCCGGCGATCTCGAGCCCCTCCTCGCGGCAGCGCTCGATCGCCTGCACGGTCGAGCCGCCGGTGGTGACCACGTCCTCGACGATCAGCACCCTCGTGCCGGGCTCGAGCAGCGGCCCCTCGACCCAGCGCTGCAGCCCGTGCCGCTTCTTCTCCTTGCGGACGAAGAACGCGAGCAGGCCGTCGCCGCCGGGCGCCGCCAGGGCGGCGCTGGCGATCGGGTCGGCGCCCATCGTCATCCCGCCGACGGCGGCGGCGCCGCGCTCCCGCGCCGCCGCCGCGACCAGCTCGGCCAGCGCCCCGAAGCCGGGCTGGCGCAGGATCGCCCGCTTGGCGTCGACGTAGTAGGAGGCGGTGGCGCCGCTGGTCAGCGTCACCTCGCCGAGCACCAGCGCGTGCGCGCGCAGCTCGGCGATCAGCGTGTCGCGGGCGGACACCGGCTAGCGGTAGACGTAGATCGGGTCGCCGATGTCGATCCACTTGTAGATGTGGAGCGAGTCGGGGATCGGCGAGCGGATGCAGCCGTGGCTCGCCGGATAGTCGGGCACCGAGGCATAGCCGTGGGTCGCGTAGCCGCGGATGAAGTAGACCGAGTTGACCATCCCGTGGCTGTTGGTCCCCGGCTCCTTGCGGTAGAAGCGGAAGTGCCCGAGGATCGTCGGCGTCGTCGACTTGCCGGTCGAGACCGAGTAGATCTCGTCGACCTCGCCGTTTCTGGCGAGCACCATCACCTGCCGTGAGATGTCGGTCTCGACGTACTTACCCTTGCGGTGCTGCTTGAGCTTGAAGCCGCCCCTGCCCTTGGCGAGCTTCTTGTAGGTGCTGCGGTCGGCGTTCTCCGAGCGCGCCCTGTTGTTGACCTTGTTGAAGGCGAGCACGGCGCGGCCGGTCGCCTCGTCGTAGTCGGCGTTCTTGTCGTTGACGTAGCCGAGCCGGGCGAGCAGCCGGTTGAACAGCTTCACGCGGTCGCCGGAGTCGCCGGGGCCGAGGTTCGGGTAGTGGATGTGGAAGCGGCGGCTGCGGTCCTTCGACCCGCCGGCGGCGGCGTTCTTCTTGTGGATCGCGTCGATCCGGTAGCGGCCGGGCTTGACCAGGCGCTTCTTGAACTTGAACCGGCCCGCCTTGCCGTGCCTGCGAACCGGCACGACGACGCGCTTGGCGGTCCGCTTGCCGCGGCTGAGGATCACCGTCACCCGCTGGCCCCTGACGAACGGGCGCATCGTCCCGACCGCGACGATCTTCTTGCCGACCATCAGGTCGCCCTTCTTGAGCCCCTTGAGCCGCAGCGAGAGCTTCGTCGGCTGGCGGTCACCGGCGCGGTCGGATCCGCTCGCGGCGGCGGCCGGGGCGCCGACCAGGACCGCCGAGGCGGTGAGCAGGACGGCGACGCGGACGTGGGCGTTGACGCTCATTTGCAGCGCCATTGTAGGGGCCGCGGGCGCGCCTCGTCAGCGATCGGCGACGCGCGTGTCAGTTGTTGACCAGGTACAGGAACGCGACCGTGTTGTTGAGCGCGTGGGCGAAGATCGTCGCCCACAGCGAGCCGCTGCGCTCGTAGAGCAGGGCGAGGATCACGCCGAAGACGGCGAGCTGGATCGCGACGCCGACGTTGCCGCCGGAGAGGTGCAGCGAGCCCCAGAACGCGGCCGAGATCAGCGCCGCGACCGCGACCGGCAGCGACCGCCGCAGGCCGGCGTACATGAAGCCGCGGAAGAAGACCTCCTCGGAGACCGGCGCGACGACGATGATCAGGAACCCGGCGGCGATCGTCGCCAGGGCGCTGCCGGAGTCGCCGCCGATCTCCTTCGTCACGTCCTCCTGCTCGGGGCTGAGCAGCGGCGACAGCGCCAGCGCGCAGAACAGGTAGATCACCCAGGCGATCGCGCCGAGCCCGATCAGCCGCCAGCCGAGGTCGCGGAAGCCGAGCCGCCGCAGCGCCTCGACCAGGTTGCGGCCGGCGTCGGCGTAGGCGAAGATCAACGCCCCGGCGAACAGCGCCGCGCCGACCATCAGCTGGGCGGCGTCCTTGGCGGCGACGCTCTCGAGCTCGGGGTCGGCGATCGCGACCGGGATCGTGCCGAGGATCATCACCCCGATCGCCGCCAGCAGCCCGAGCAGGACGATCAGCGGCGTCCAGCCGGCGGCCGGGATGCCCCTGCTCGCGAAGAACCCGCGCGGCGGCGGCGGCGGTGGCGGCGGCGGGGCGCTCGCCGGCGCCGGCGCCGGCGGCGGTGGTGGCGGCTGGCTCATCGGCGTGGATCCTGACCGATGGGCCGCGGCGGCGGCCCGGCGCTGACGATCGCCGGCAGCCGCGCGAGCGTGTCGATGTCGCCGCCGGGGCCGGCGCGGACGATCCGCAGGACGTCGATCGCGGCGGCGCCGGCGCCGGCGACGTCGTCGTCGCTGTCGCCGACGTGGATCGCCTCGGCGGCGGAGCAGCCGGCGAGCTCGAGCGCCCGCGCGAAGATCGCCGGATCGGGCTTGCGGGCGCCGGCCAGCGCCGAGGCGACGACGGCGTCGAAGCGGGCGGCGAGCCCGACCCGCTCGAGCACCGCGCCGAGGTCGCAGTCCCAGTTCGAGACGCAGACGAGCCGGACCCCGTCGGCGCGCAGCCGCTCGAGCGCCGGGCCCGCGTCGGGGAACGCCTCGAACGTGATCGCGGCCATCAGCTCGGTGACCGAGACCTCGCGCCCGAGCCCGTCGCTCAGCAGCCGCGCGCAGCGCCGGCGCAGCGCCGCGAGCCGCTCGCGATCGCTCGCCTCGTGCGCGTGGGCGGCGTAGTAGGACATCTCGGCCCCGAACGCGGCCCGGACCCGCTCGGGCGCGATGCCCTCAACCAGGGCCGGGTCGATCCGCTCCCACGGCGGCAGCAGCCGAACGGTCGTCCCGAGCGCGTCGAGCAGGCAGGCGCGGTAGGCGCGATCGGGCGGCGACGGCTGCGGCACGCCCGCCATTGTCGCGGCCCGGCGGCGGTAGCCTTGGCGGCGATGGCGCAGCGCCGGGCAACCGCGGCAGTCGCGATCGCCGCGCTGGCGCTGGTCCTGGTCCCGCTCGCCGCGCCCGGGCCACGGCTCGTGCCGGGCGCCGACGCCGGCGCCCCGGGCTGGCTGACCGGCCCCTACGGCGGCGGCTTCGGGCTCGCGCCGCACGCCTACGAGGCGCTGCTGTACGTCGCCGTCGCGCTCTGGATCGCGGTCGTCGCGCTCGCCGGGGGGCTCGGCCGGCGGACGCTGGCGGCGGTCAGCGGCGTCCTGATCCTGATCTTCGCGCTGTCGCCGCCGCTGCTCTCGCTCGACCTCTTCTCCTACGTCTCCTACGCGCGGCTCGGCGCCGAGCACGGCCTCAACCCCTACGAGCACGCGCCGGCGGCGATCGGCGCCGACGAGGCGGCGATGCGGGTTCGCGACTTCCGCGACGCGGTCTCCGTCTACGGGCCGCTGTTCACCCTGCTCAGCTACCCGCCGGCGCTGCTCGGCGTCGCGGCGGCGCTCTGGACGCTGAAGGCGCTGGCGGCGCTGTCGCTGGCCGCGATCGCCGCGATCTGCGCCCGTCTGGCGCGGCTGCGCGGCCTCGACCCGGGGCGGGCGGCGGCGTTCGTCGCGCTCAACCCGCTGATGCTCGTCCACCTCGCCGGCGGCGGCCACAACGACGCGCTGATGATGCTCGCGGCGATCGCGGCGATCGCGGCGGCGCTGACCGCGCGGCCGGCGCTCGCCGGCGCCGGCCTCGTCGCCGCCGTCGCGGTCAAGGCGGCGGCGGTCCTCTACGCGCCGTTCGCGCTCGCGGGGGCCGCCGCCGGCGAGCGCCGCCGGCTGCTCGCCGGCCTGCTCGCCGCGGCGCTGATCACCGCCGTCGCCGGCTTCGCGATCTTCGGGCCCGACGTGCTCGAGGCGGCCGGCGTCGCCGGCGGCAACCAGGGCACGATCAGCCGCTGGAGCGTGCCGGCGACGCTGTCGCGGCTCTCCGGGATCGACGTCGATGCCGTCCGCGCGGTCCTCGCGCTCGGCTATGCGGTCGCGCTCGCCGCCCTGCTCGCCGCCAGCGCCCGCGGCGGCGACTGGGTCCGCGCGGCGGGCTGGGCCGCGCTCGGCCTGCTCGTCGCCAGCGCCTATATGGCGCCCTGGTACCTGATCTGGTTGCTGCCGCTGGCGGCGATCTCGCGCGACCGGGCGCTGCTCGCCGCCGCCGCCGCGATGACGGCGTTTCAGGTCGTGAACGGGGTACCGGCGTGAACGGTGGGCCGCGCCAGCCGGGATTGCGGAGCTCGCCCGAGTTCGAGCTGATCGATCGCGTGCGGGCGCGCCTTGGGGCGACCGCCGCCGGCGCCGCGGCGGCCCGGGTCGGGATCGGCGACGACGCCGCCGTGGTCGCCTCGCTGCCCGGGCGCGGCGCCAGCGCGACGACCGTCGACGCGCTCGTCGACGGGGTCGGGTTCCGCCGCCGCTGGTGTCCGCCGCGGGCGGTCGGGCGCAAGGCGATGGCGGCGGCGTTGAGCGATCTCGCGGCGATGGGCGCGGAGCCGGGCGAGGCCTACGTCTGGCTCGGGATGCCGGAGGGCTTCGGCGAGCGCGAGACGCTCGAGCTCTGCGATGGGCTCGCCGAGCTCGGCGAGCGGCACCGGGTCGCGATCCTCGGTGGCGATCTGACCCGGGCGCCGGCGCTCAGCGTCTGCGTCACCGCGGTCGGCTACGCGGTTGACGCCGACGCGATGGTCGGTCGTGACGGCGCCGAGCCCGGCGACGCGCTCTGCGCGACCGGCACGTTCGGCGGCGCCGCCGCCGGGCTGATGCTGCTCGAGCATCCCGAGCTCGAGGCCGAGGACCGCGAGGCCTGCATCGCCCGGCAGCTCGACCCCGAGCCGCAGCTCGCCTGCGGCGCGGCGCTCGCGGCGGCCGGGGCGCGGGCGATGATCGACGTCTCCGACGGCCTCGGCGCCGATGCCGAGCATCTCGCCGCCGCCTCCGGCCTCGGGATCGAGATCGAGGTCGAGCGGGTCCCGGTCGCGGCCGGCGTCGCCGCCGTGGCGGCCGCGGCGGGCATCGATCCGGTCGGGCTGGTCGTCTCCGGCGGCGAGGACTACGAGCTGCTCTGCGCGGTGCCGCGGGCGGCGCTCGCCGAGTGCATGGCGGCGGCCGCCGGATCCGGCGTGCGGCTGACCGAGATCGGCCGCTTCATCGACGCCGGGCCGGTTCGCCTCAGGCTGCCCGGAGGCCGGTCAGTGCCTGCATCAGGGCACGACCACCTTCGGACTCGCTGACGGTCTCGCGCCGCGAGACCGTGGCGCCGATCCGCTCCAGCATCGCGGTCGCCACCCGCTCCGAGTCGATCACGTACTCGCCGCTGGCGACGCGCCGCTGGACCGACTCGACACGTTTGCTGCTCGGTCGCATCTCAGCCGAATAATCGACCCCGCGGCGGATGCCTTGAGCGGCCCTCCGACGCCCGTCCACGACTGGTGTCTGCCCCCCATGGCCGCTGCCTGTGGTCCTGCGGAAACTGCGGGTTCGCGAGCGTCCAGACCGTCGGCGACCGCTACCGCCGTCGCGCCTGCGCCGGCGGGACCGAGCCGAGGGCGCCGGGGCCGATGTGGGTGCCGGCGCCGCGGAGCGGCGCGCCGCCGGGGCCGCCGCTGCGGCGCTCGGCGGCGGTCGCGGCGACGGCGGCGATCAGGCCGCCGATCAGCAGCGTCCAGGCGAGGCTGGTCGCGAGGCCGACCTGGCCGTCGACGACGGTCAGCAGAAGCTGCCACGGCGCGGCGAGCCCGAGGTCGAGCTGCGCGGCGACGGTCACCCAGGCCGCGACCGCGGCCGCCGGCGCGACGACGGCGGCGACGGCGACGACCGCCGCCCGCGGCGGCCCGGCGGCGCGGGCCGGCAGCAGCCAGACGTTGGCGGCAGGAAACAGCAGCAGCGCCAGGTACGGGTTGAGCAGCCAGATCAGCAGCAGCGCGGCGCCGGTCACGAGCCCGGCGGCGGCGGCGAGCGCGTGGGGCCGGGCGTCGAGCGGGGTCCGCATCGGCCGCACCAGCAGGGCGGCGATCGCGACGGCGCCGGCGAGCGCCGCCGCGACGATCGGGCCCCTGACCCCGGGCGGGTAGGCGGCCGGGTCGTAGGGATAGGGCGGATCGGGGATCAGGCCGACGAGGCTGAGCCCGTAGGCGAGCAGCAGCGCCGCCAGCGGCAGCAGCGCCCGCTCGAGCGCCCACGGGATCGTCCGCCGGGTGCGCCAGCTCTGGCGCTGCTCACGCCCCCACAGCTCGGCCGCGGTCGCGATCGGCGCGATCAGCAGCGTCAGCGCCAGCAGCGAGATCGTCCAGCCGGGGATCAGGTTGTCGCCGACGCGGACGTAGTCGGAGGGCCCCGCGTCCGGCGCTCCGGGGCGGGCCGCGTCGAGGGTGAGGATCAGGTTGAGCGCCGCCGTTCCGGCCTGCTGCATCGTCTCGCTGGAGACGCTCTGGTCCGCGCCCGGCGGGACCAGCCGCTCGCCGTGGCCGCTGAGCCCGATCGCCTCGACGCCGGCGCCGCGCAGCGCCGCCGCCTGGCTGAGGCCGGCCGGGAACGCGAGCCGGGCCAGCCCCGCCCAGGTTCCGGGGCTGGGGTCGCGCTGCCCGAACGAGCGCGCGGCGATCGCCCGGGCGGTACGCACGAGCTCGGCGTCGGCGCTCTCGGGGCCGGTCCCCCAGGGCAGCACGAACGGCGCCCGCGGGCTCTCGACGCCCGGCTGCGAGAGCGCGATCGCGGCGACGATGTCGTCGCTGCGCGGCAGCGCGTCGATCAGCTCGCGGGCGCCGAGCGCCCCCTCGGCGCCGTCGGTCGAGGCGAGGATGATCGTGCGCCGGTGGCGCTGGGTGCCGAGCGCCCGGGCGAGCCCGATCAGCTCGGCGGTGGCGGAGGCGCTGCTGGCGGCGCCGAGCTCGCGGTCGGAGTCGCGGGCGGCGAGCACGAGGATCGACTGATCGGAGGCGCCGGGGATCGTCAGGATCACGTTCTGCAGCTCGGCGCCGCCGGAGCTGAAGCTCTGCACCGCGACGTTGGCCCCCTCGATCTCCTCGAAGGCGTCGCGGACCTGCGCCGCGATCGCCCGGTCGCCGGCCGAGCCGGCGCCGCGGTCGGCGGCGCTGAGCGCGATCTTGCGTGCCGCCCGGGCGCTCGCGGTGGCGCCGAACTCGGGCGTCGCGATCGGCTCGGTCAGCGGCCGCGGGATCGGCTCGAACGAGAACATCATCACGGCGAAGACGATCGCGGCGGGCAGCAGCGCCGCTCGGTAGAGCCTGGCGTTGAACATGGAAGCGTGGGAAAGGTAGTGGCCGCTTTCGGGCACCGGGGCAGGCCGCACTAACCTGCCACGCATGGCCGACGCCTCGACGCGCATCCTGCTCGTCGATGACGAGGAGTCGATCCAGACCCTGCTCGCCTACCCGCTGCGCAAGGACGGCTACGAGGTCGCGGTCGCCGGCGACGGCCGCGAGGCGCTCGACATGTTCGGGGCCCAGCGCTTCGATCTCGTCGTCCTCGACGTGATGATGCCGCAGCTCGACGGGATCGAGGTCTGCCGCCGGCTGCGGACCCGCAGCCAGGTGCCGATCATCATGCTGACCGCGCGCGACGACGAGGTCGACAAGGTGCTCGGGCTCGAGATCGGCGCCGACGACTACATCACCAAGCCGTTCAGCGTCCGCGAGTTCCGCAGCCGGGTCAAGGCGGCGCTGCGGCGGACCCGGATGGCGGGCGGCGACGACGACGAGGAGCCGATCAGCGCCGCCGAGATGACGATCGATCGCGCCCGCCGGCAGGTCGTCGTCCGCGGCGCCCCGGTGATGCTGACCTACGTCGAGTTCGAGATCCTCGCGGCGCTCGCCTCAAGCCCCGGCCGCGTCTTCGACCGCGACACCCTGCTCGAGCGGGTCTGGGGCGACAGCGCCTACCGCGACCGGCGCACGATCGACGTCCACATCCGTCATCTGCGCGAGAAGGTCGAGCGCGACCCGAAGCAGCCCGAGTACCTGTTCACCGTGCGCGGCGTCGGCTACCGGTTCCGCGAGGGGTGAGCCGGGCGGGGCCGAGCCGAGCGCGATCGCGGGTCCGGCTCGCCAGCGTTCGCAACCGGCTCGTCCTGCTGTTCTTCGCGATCACGACGGCCGCGGTCGGGTTCGTCTACATCTACGTCGTCCCCCAGCTCAGCTCGAGCCTGACCGCCGAGCGGCTCGAGCGGCTCGAGCGGCAGGGGTCGGAGGAGCTCGATCGGCTCGCCGCCGCCTCCTCCCGCGATCTCTCCCAGCGCAGCCTCGCCGAGCTCGTCCGCAAGACCGCCGCCGACGTCGACGCGCGGGTCTCGGTGCTCGGCGTCCGCGACGGCCGCCCCGCCTACGTGATCGCCGACTCCGAGGTCGAGAGCGAGGCGCTCGACGCCGCCTACCCGGCGGCCGTCGGCGCCGCCGCCAGCGGCGAGCCGCGCTCGGCGGTCGAGAGCGTCCACGGCCAGCGGCTCGCCGAGAGCGCCTTCCCGGTGCCCGAGGGCGAGGGCGTCCCCGACTGGGTGATCGTGCTCTCCGACCCGCTCGACGACGTCGCCGACAACGTCGCGCTGATCCGCCGGCAGACGCTGATCGCGGGCGCGATCGCGCTCGTCGCGGCGCTGATCGCCGCCTACCTGGCGGCCGGCTACCACGCCCGCCGCCTGCAGGCGCTCGAGCGCGCCGCCCAGCGCGTCGCCCGCGGCGACTTCAGCGTGCCGATCCCAACCGGCGGCGCCGACGAGGTCGGCCAGCTCGCGCGGACCCTGGACGAGATGCAGCGACGGCTGCGGCGGCTCGACTCGGCGCGGCGCGAGTTCATCGCCAACGCCTCGCACGAGCTGCGAACGCCGATCGCCTCGCTCGGCGGCTTCGTCGAGCTGCTCGACGAGGAGCCCGAGCCCGATCGCGACAGCCGCCGCGAGTTCGTCGCGACGATGCGCGGCCAGATCGAGCGGCTGACGAAGCTCTCGACCGACCTGCTCGACCTCTCGCGCATCGACGCCGACGCGGTCAGCCTCAGCGCCGTCGAGTTCGAGCCCGGCGGGCTGATCGCCGAGGTCGCGGCCGAGTTCGCCGTCGCGGCCGAGCGCCACCGGACCGAGATCAGCGTCGAGCCGCGGCCGGGCGGCGCCCAGGTCCACGCCGACCGGGCGAGGACGGCGCAGATCATGCGTATCCTGATCGACAACGCGATCAAGCACACGCTGCCGGGAGCCGAGATCACCATCACCGCCACCGCCACCCCAGACGCCTGCCGGCTGTCGGTCGCCGACGACGGCCCCGGCATCGACCGCGCCGCCGGCGAGCGCGTGTTCGAGCGCTTCTACACCGGCGACTCGGCGAGCGGGACCGGGCTCGGCCTGGCGATCGGCCGCGAGCTGGCGCGGCTGATGGGCGGCGAGCTCGAGTTCGAGACGCGGCGGCGGCGCACCGTCTTCACCCTGACCCTGCCGCGGGCCGGCGCCAGCGCCGCGTGAGCCGCCGATCGCTGATCCGGCGCCCGGCGCTCGCCGCCGGGGTGGCGGCAGCCGCGCTCGCGCTCGCCGCCTGCGGCGAGAACATGACCACGCCGGAGACCTCGAGCACCGACTCGACCGCGAGCACGCCGACGGTCGCGGTCAAGGCCGCGATCCGCGGCTTCGACCCGCAGCAGATCTACGCCGACGCGGCGCCGAGCGTGGTCACGATCATCTCCGTCCTCGGCGAGTCCGCGGGCGGCCTCGGCGGTGGCGGCGGCGGCCAGGGCTCCGGCTTCGTGATCTCCGACGACGGCGAGATCGCCACCAACGCCCACGTCGTCACCGACGCCGAGGACACCGGCGCCGCCAACCCCGCCAACATCAACGAGGCGAAGGAGGTCTACGTCGAGTTCGGCGACCACAACCAGGTGCCCGCCGAGATCGTCGGCTTCGACCCCAACGCCGACGTCGCGCTGATCAAGGTCGACCCCGACGGGCTCGACATCGAGCCGATCGAGCTCGGCGACTCCGACGACCTCGCCGTCGGCCAGCCCGTCGCCGCGATCGGCAGCCCGTTCGGCCAGGAGCAGTCGCTGTCGACGGGGATCATCTCCGCCACCGACCGCACGATCGACTCGCTGACCCAGTTCAAGATCGACGGCGGGATCCAGACCGACGCCTCGATCAACCCCGGCAACTCGGGCGGGCCGCTGATCGACGCCGACGGCGAGGTGATCGGCATCGACCAGCAGATCAACACCACCTCGGGCGGCAACGAGGGGGTCGGCTTCGCGGTCCCGATCAACCTCGCCAAGCGCTCGATCGAGCAGCTCCGCGACAAGGGCGAGGTCTCCTACCCCTACCTCGGCGTCGCCACCCAGACCCTGTTCCCGCAGCTCGCCGAGCGGCTCGACCTCGACACCGACCACGGCGTGCTGATCACCCAGGTGACCCCCGGCAGCCCCGCCGCTGAGGCCGGGCTGAAGGCGGGCGACGACCGCTTCCGCTTCCAGGCGCAGCCGGTCGTCGGCGGCGGCGACGTGATCCTCGAGGCCGACGGCGACGAGCTCGAGCAGGACGGCGACCTGGCGACGGCGATCCTCGACAAGGAGCCGGGCGACACCGTGACGCTGAAGATCCTGCGCGACGGCAAGCAGCAGGACGTCGACGTGACGCTCGGCGACCGCAAGGACGCCGCGACCCCCTGATCGGCATGGCCGCGCCGGGCGCTCGCCGTCCGGATACGGTGCGAGCGTGAACGAGCTCGCCCGCCTCGTCGTCGAGCTGGCCGCCGACCTGCGCGAGGAGGTGCTGCCCGAGCTCGGCCGCGCCGCCGGACGCGAGCACGCCGGCGGCGGCGCCGGCGGCGACGTCACCTTCGCGATCGACGAGCGGGCCGAGGCGCGGATGGAGGCGTTCCTGGCCGAGCGCGCGCCCGGCGTCGCCTTCTACTCGGAGGACCGGGGCATGGTGACGCCGGCCGGCGAGGCCCGCTGGGTGCTCGTCGTCGACCCGATCGACGGCACCCGGCCGGCGATGGCGGGGCTCGAGTCGGCCTGCGTGTCGGTGGCGGCGGCGCCGCTGGACGGCGAGCCGACGATGGCCGACGTCACGGTCGGCTGCGTGATCGAGATCAAGTCCGGCGCCCGCTTCCTCGCGGTCCGCGGCGAGGGCGTCGAGCCGGCGCCGGCGCTGTCGGCCGAGACCCGGATCGAGCGGATGCTGTGGACCTACGGCCTCCGCGGCCGGCCGGCGCTGCCGACCGCGCTCGTGATCGGCGAGCTGATCGACGCCTCCTCGGTCTCGGGCGGCACCTTCGACCTCGGCTCCGCGACCTTCGACATGACCCGCCTTCTGACCGGGCAGCTCGACGCCTACGTCGAGCCCGGGCCGCGGATGATCGACGAGGCGCCCTGGGTGCGGGCCGAGTTCGAGCGGGTCGGCCGCGGCGCGGTGCTCAACAACTCGCCCTACGACCTCGCGGCGGCGGCGCTGATCCTCGAGCAGGCGGGGGCGGTCGTCACCGACGCGAGCGGCGCGCCGCTCGGCGACCGGCCGCTGCTCGGCTCCGGCCACGAGTTCCAGATGTCCTGCGTCTGCGCCGCGACGCCGGAGCTGCACGCGGCGATCATCGCCTCCCTCGACGCCGGGATCGAGCGCCTGCGGGCCGCCGGCCCGGGCCCGGGCTGAGCCGGTCGGGTACAAAGGGTCGGGCATGCCTGAGCGCGAAGCCGAGCCGCTGATCATCGTCTCCAACCGGGGGCCGGCCGAGTTCGAGCGCGACGCCGCCGGCGAGCGCCGGATCAAGCGCGGCGGCGGTGGCCTGGTGACGGCGCTGACCGGGCTGGCGACCCACCGTGAGGTGCTCTGGGTCGCCTCGGCGATGAGCGAGGAGGACGCCGTCGTCGCCGAGGAGGCGGCGGGCCCGGTCCGGATCGAGCTTGAGGACTCGAGCTACGAGGTCGACCTCGTCGTCTCCGACCCCGACGCCTACGACGCCTTCTACAACGTGATCGCCAACCCGCAGCTCTGGTTCACCCAGCACTACCTCTGGGACCTCTCCAACGCGCCCGACATCCGCCGCGAGGAGAAGCGCGCCTGGGAGCAGGGCTACAAGGTGGTCAACGAGGACATCGCCCGCGAGGTGCTGCGCCAGGTCGAGGGCCGCGAGGCGCCGCTTGTGATGTTCCACGACTACCACCTCTACACGGCGCCGGCGATCGTCCGCCGCGCCCTCCCCGACGCCTTCCTGCACCACTTCGTCCACATCCCCTGGCCGCATCCCGACGCCTGGCGGATCCTGCCGCACCTGTGGCGCGACGAGCTCTTCGAGGGCCTGCTCGCCAACGACATCATCGGCTTCCACACCAGCGCCTACGTCCACAACTTCCTCGACTGCTGCCGCGAGCTGGTCGGCGCCGAGGTCGACTACCGGCACGAGATCGTCCACCACGACGGCCGCGAGATCTGGGCCCGCGCCTACCCGCTGGGGATCGATGCGGCGCGGCTGCGAAGGGTCGCGGCCGGCCCCGAGGTCGCCGAGTACGAGCAGCAGCTGCTCGCCCGCCGCCGCGAGCACCTGATCATCCGCGTCGACCGCGCCGACCTGTCGAAGAACGTGCTGCGCGGCTTCACCGCCTTCGACCAGTTCCTCACCGACCACCCCGAGTTCCACGAGCGGGTCACGTTCATCGCCCAGCTCGTCCCCTCGCGGACCGACGTCGCCGAGTACCAGGAGTACCTCGAGCGGATCGAGGCGCTGGTCGCGGTCGTCAACCACCGCCACGGCAGCACCGACTGGATGCCGATCGGCCTCCGCATGTACGAGAACTTCCACGAGGCGGTCGCCCGCTACAAGCACTTCGACCTGCTGATGGTCAACTCGCTGTTCGACGGCATGAACCTCGTCGCCAAGGAGGCGCCCGCGGTCAACACCCGCGACGGCGTGCTGATGCTGAGCGAGAACACCGGCGCCCACGAGGAGCTCGGCGAGTGCGCGCTCAGCGTCAACCCGTTCGACATCGAGGAGCAGGCGGAGGCGATCCACCGGGCGCTGACGATGGGCGCCGATGAGCGCCGCCACCGAGCCGAGCACCTGCGCCGGATCGTCGACGCGACCGACCCCGGGATCTGGGTCGACCACCAGCTCGCCGACATCGCCGCCAAGCAGCGCGGCCGCTGAGCCGCGCGTCCGGCCGCCGGGCCGGCGGGGATCGGAGCCGGTGGCGCGCATCGAAACCGGCGGCGCCACGCGCTCGCCGCCGCCGCGCGCGACCGTTTGCGGGCAGGCAGCGAAACCGGCGGCGCCAAGCGTTCGCCGCCGCCGGGCCGGCGCGACCGTTGCGGATCACTTCGCCTGTGGCGATGCAATCCGCAGCAGAGCGCCCGGCCGGCTGTCAGGGGCCGAACTGGGTGATGCCGGGGGGCTGGTGCTGCGGGGGAGCGGGGTCAGGAGGCGAAGGTGCGGGCGGGGCCGGCGCGGGTGGGGAGGACGTCGGCGCCGGCGGCGGTGCCACGGTGGGCGCGGGAGCCGGGTAGGCCGGCGGGGTCGGGGGCGCGCTGGCAGGGGGAGAGTCGCCCGCCGCCCCGCCCCCGTCCGCCGGTCCGGCGCCGTCACCGCCGCCGCGACGCTTGCCACCGCGTGCACCGCGGCCATCGCCGCGTCCGCGTCCACCACCGCCGCGCCCGCGCCCGCCACCCCGGCCACCACCGTCGCCGCGTCCGGTCGCGCCACCCCGGCCACCGGCACCGCCGCGGCGCTTTCGCAGTTCACCACCGCCGCGATCGCCGTCCCCGCGGCCAGCGGCATCCGGCGCCCGGTCGTCCGCGCCGCCCGGCTCGGGGGCGGTCGGCTCGGTCACGTCCGCGAGTCCGATCCGCGGGTCGAGCGGCGGCGGCTCCGGCGCCCGCAAGAGCGAGGGCAGCAGCGCCAGCGTCGCGATCGCGGCGGCGACGATCGCCCCGGCCCGGAGGGCCCGTGGCCAGTTGACGCTCAGCTCGCGCACATCCCCCAGAACCCCGTCGCGGCCCGTCGCGCCCCGCTCGCGCAACCGGCTTTCGCTCTATAGTCCGCCGCCGCAAATGGCCGTACTCGACTACGAACTGATCCTGATGCTCGATCCGCAGGCGGCGGACGACGCGCGCGAGAAGGTCGCCGCCGACGCCAAGGCGAAGCTCGAGGCCGCGGGCGAGATCAAGCACGAGGCGAACTGGGGCCTGCGCAAGATGGCCTACGAGATCGACCGTCGCGGCGAGGCCGACTACCGCGTCTGGCGCTTCGCCGGCGGCAAGGACCTGCTCGACGACCTCGACCACACGCTGAAGATCACCGACGGCGTGCTCCGCTTCCGGATCTTCAAGGTCCCGGCCGACTCACCGAACATCGTCCCGCCCGACACCGAGCAGGTGATGCGCCGCGACGAGGACGAGCGCGACCGCCGCGGCGGTCGCGACCGCGGCGGGCCGCCGCGGCGGTCACGGCCGGACCAGGGCCAGTCGCCGCCGCCCGAGGCCGCCGCGCCGGAGCCGGCCGCCGCGGCCGCTGACGGCGAAGCCTGAGCCGCCGCCCTTCCCGCTGTTTGCGGGCTAGTTGCGCCACCGCATCGCGATGCCGGGTGGTCCGGTGCCTACACTCGTGTGGACTTGAAAGCGAGACCCTGAGAAGGAGTACGACGCAGTGGCGAACATCAACCGGGTCACGATCACCGGCAACCTGACCCGCGACCCCGAGCTCCAGGCGCTCCCGAGCGGGACCGAGGTCTGCCGCCTCGGCGTCGCGGTCAACGGGCGCCGCAAGAACCAGCAGACCGGACAGTGGGAGGAGGAGCCGAACTTCTTCGACGTCACCGTCTTCGGCGCCCAGGGTCAGAACTGCGCCCAGTACCTGTCGAAGGGCCGCCCGGTCGCGATCGACGGCCGCCTGCGCTGGTCCTCATGGGAGGACAAGAACGGCGGCGGCAAGCGCTCGAAGGTCGATATCGTCGCGCAGACGGTGCAGTTCCTCGGCTCCCGGGGCGACAACCCCGGCGGCGGCGGTCAGCCCTACGCGCCGCAGTCCGACGTCCCCGCCGACACCTCCGACTTCAGCAACCCGGCGCCGGTCTCCGCTGGGACGGGCTCCGAGGACGACATCCCGTTCTGACGCCGACCGGGGGCGCGCCGGCGCGGGCCGGGGTTTCCATGCTCGAAGAAGCCACGAGCGAAGGAGCATGGGATGTCCGCTGCCAACATCAACCGGGTAGTGATCACGGGAAACCTGACCAAGGACCCCGACCGGCACGCGATCCGCGGCGGCGATGGGCCGCAGGTCTGCGAGATGCGGATCGCGGTCAACGGACGGCGCAAGGACGGCGACGGCTGGGTCGACAGACCGAACTACTTCGACGTCGTGGCATGGGGCGCCCTCGGCAGGCTGTGCGAGGAGTTCCTCAGCCGGGGGCGCGGCGTCGCGATCGACGGCCGGCTCGACTGGCGCGAGTGGGAGGGCAAGGACGACAAGCACCACGAGGCGGTGACGATCGTCGCTGAGAACGTCCACTTCCTGCCGCGTTCGGCGGCCTCCCAGGCGAAGGAGCACACCGCGGAGGAGACCGGCGAGCAGGCTCCGCCGGCGTCGGATGCGCCCGCGGACACCGCAGGGCTCGGGACGGCGGAGGCGGTCGCGGTCGGCGCGGCCGGCTCCTCGGACGACGCGATCCCGTTCTGAGCGACGGCAGCGTCCGCCGGCGCCCGCTGACCGCGCCGATGCGCGAGGCTCCCTACAATCGCGACCGCTTGTGAACCGCCACGACGACACCGACGCCGGAGCCGCGCGCTGATGGCGACCCAGTCCCCACCGCGCCGCGGCGGCCGACGCGCGTTCGACAAGAACCGGCCGCGCAAGTACACGAAGCTGCCGGTCGACCACATCGACTACAAGGACCTGGCGCTGATCCGCCGCTTCATCTCCGACCGCGGCAAGATCCGCTCGCGGCGCGTCACCGGCCTCTCCCGCCGCCACCAGCAGCAGCTCGCGGTGGCGGTCAAGCGCGCCCGCGAGGTCGCCCTGCTGCCCTACGTCGGCGATCGCTGATCGCGATGGCGCAGGCGATCCTGCTCAAGGAGGTCGACGGCCTCGGCGAGGCCGGCGAGGCGATCGACGTCGCGCCCGGCTACCTGCGCAACTACCTCGTCCCCCGCAAGCTCGCGCAGCCCGCGACCAGGGCCGCGCTCGAGGAGGCCGAGCGACGCCGCGTGGCCGCCGAGAAGGCCGCCCGCGAGGCGCTCGAGCGCGCCGGCGAGACCGCGGCGCTGCTGTCGAAGACGGTGCTCACGATCAACCACCGCGCCGGCGAGGACGGCCGCCTGTTCGGTTCCGTCACCTCGAAGGAGATCGCCGAGGCGATCGGGGAGGCGCGCGGGATCCGGATCGATCGCAAGCGGATCAAGCTCGACGAGGGGATCCGCGAGACCGGCACCTACATGGTCGAGGTCGAGGTGCCGGGCGGCGCCACGGCCAGCGTCAAGACGATCGTCGCCGAGCAGCGCTGACACCGGCGCGGAGCGCGCCGGTACCGGCCGGCGACCGCGGCCGCACAGCCGGCGACCGCGGCCGCAGGGGCCGATGATCGCGGCCCGCCACACCGTGGCCGCACGGGCCGCCGAAGCCGCGGCCGGCCCGGTCGACGACGTTGCCGCAAATAGCCCGTTCAGCGCTCGCGTCACGCCGCCGCCCGTGCTTGTCTAGGCAGCCGGCCGGGTCCGTCCGCGGCAACGGCTTAGATGGGAACGCATGTTCGCATCGCGACCAATGACCGAGCTGATCGAGACAAACGGGAACGGCGCCGCCGAGGCGCCGCTGCTGCAGCCGCACAACCTCGAGGCGGAGGAGTCGGTGCTGGGCGCGATGATGGTCTCCGAGGCCGCGATCGACCCGGTCGTGGCCGACGTCAGGCTCAAGGCCGACGACTTCTATCGCGGCCGTCACGGCGTCATCTACGACGCGATCCACGCGCTCTACTCGCGCAACGAGCCGGTCGATGCGCTGACCGTCTCCGAGCTGCTGCGCGGCCAGGGCAAGCTCGACGAGGTCGGTGGCCGCGACGCGATCGCCGCCCTCGCCTCGAGCACGCCGGTGCCCGGCAACGCCGGCCACTACGCCCAGATCGTCAAGCAGAACTCGATGCTGCGGCGGCTGCTCGGCGCCGCGCAGCGGATTCAGCAGTCCGTCCACGCCCGCGAGGGCGAGCCGCAGGACCTCGTCGAGCAGGCCGAGAAGCTGCTGTTCAACGTCGCCCGCGCCGAGCAGGCCGGCGACTTCTCCTCGATCGCCAACATCCTCGACGCCGAGACCGAGCGCCTGCACAAGCTCGCCTCGGGCGACGCGACGATGACCGGGACGCCGTCGGGGTTCAAGCGGCTCGACGAGATCACCGGCGGCTTTCAGCCCGGCAACCTGATCATCCTCGCCGCGCGCCCGGCGATGGGCAAGTCGAGCTTCGTCTGCAACGTCGCCGAGAACGTCGCCTGGAAGGCGAAGCTGCCGGTCGCCTTCTTCTCGCTGGAGATGTCGGAGACCGAGCTCGCGCACCGGTTCATCGCCTCGCGGGCGCGGATCGCCTCCGACCGGCTGCGCAAGGGCCAGGTCAACAACAAGGACTGGAAGAAGGTGCTGAAGGCCTGCAACGAGCTCGCCGAGGCACCGCTATGGATCGACGACTCCTCCGATCTCAGCCTGCTCGACCTGCGGGCGAAGTGCCGGCGGCTGCACTCCACCGCCGGCGGCCTCGGCCTGATCATCGTCGACTACATCCAGCTGATGCGGGCCGAGGACCCGCGGATCGGCCGGGTCGAGCAGGTCGGCCAGATGAGCCGTGGCCTGAAGATCCTCGCCCGCGAGCTCGCCACCCCTGTGGTCGCGCTCTCGCAGCTCAGCCGCGCGCCCGAGCAGCGCACCGGCAGGGAGAAGGGAGTGCCGATGCTGTCGGACCTGCGCGAGTCGGGCTGCATCACCGGCGACAGCCGCGTTCATCTCCCCGACACCGGCGGCTGGGCGACGATCGCGGAGATCGTCGCCGCGGGGCCGGAGCGGCTTCCGCGGGTGCTCGCGTTGAACGAGGCCACGATGACTCTCGAGCCGGCCCAGGTGACGAACGCGTTCTCGACCGGCACCAAGCCGGTGTTCGAGCTGAAGACGAGGCTCGGACGGACGATTCGAGCGACCGGCAACCACCGCTTCCGGTCGTTCGGCGGATGGCGCCGCCTCGACGAGCTCGAGGCCGGTGAGTCGCTCGCCCTGCCGCGTCAGCTGTCCCCTGGGCACAGCACCGAGATGACCGAGTCCGAGGCAGCGCTGCTCGGGAGCCTGATCGGCGACGGTTGCACGCTGCCCCGGCACACCATCCAGTACACGACCAACGACCGTACCCTCGCCGAGGTCGTGGTCGAGCTGGCGCTCGAGATCTTCGGTGATCGGATCAGGCCGCGGATCGTCCGCGAACGGAACTGGTGGCAGGTCTACCTGCCGGCTTCCTACCGGCTCACCCACGGCGTCCGCAACCCGATCGCGAGCTGGCTCGACGAGCTCGGGGCCTTCGGACTACGCAGTCATGAGAAGCGGGTTCCGGCGCGGGTCTTCGAGCAGCCGCTCATCGTTGTTGCTCGGTTCCTGCGTCACCTCTGGTCGACCGACGGTTGCGTCGTCCTCCCCAGCGGAGCCCGCCACCCAACGATCTATTACGCCTCGAGCAGCCACCGGCTGGCGCGTGACCTGCAGTCGTTGCTGCTGCGGGTCGGTGTCAACGCGATCGTTCGCCGGACTTCCGAGCGGGGACACGGCAAATGGCACGTCGACGTGAGCGGACGAGAGGACATGAAGACCTTCCTGAGGGTGGTCGGCACGCTCGGCGAGAGCAAGGTCAACGCCGGCGTCTCGATCCTCGACGCATTCGCAGCCGCCCCAGGGCGAGCCAACGTCAACCGGGACGTGATCCCGAAGGCGACGTGGAGCGAGATCGTCAAGCCGGCGATGGCGGCGTCGGGCCTGAGCACTCGCTTGGTGCAGCAGCGAATCGGTACGAGGTACTGCGGAACGACCCTATACAAGTCGAATCTCAGCAGGGATCGCGCGGGACGGGTGGCGACCGTCGTCGGGTCGGACTGGCTTCGAACCCTGGCGGGGAGCGATGTCTACTGGGATCCGATCGTTTCGATCGAGCCCGCCGGTGAAGCCGAGGTTTTCGACCTGACGGTCACGGGCCACGCCAACTTCGTCGCCGACGAGATCGTCGTCCACAACTCGCTCGAGCAGGATGCCGACATCGTCTCGTTCATCTATCGCGACGAGTACTACAACAAGGAGGAGAGCGAGCGGCCCGGCGAGGCCGACCTGATCGTCGCCAAGCACCGCAACGGTCCGATCGGGACCGTGCCGCTCGCCTTCCAGGACCAGTTCCCGAAGTTCGTCAGCCTCTCGAGCTCGGCGCCCGACGGCGGCGGCTACGACGGGGGCGCGCCGTGAGCGAGCCGCGGCGCGGTCCGCTCGGCGGCCTGCGGCCGCCCGCCGCCGGCGAGCCGGCGCCGGGCACCGACCCGCTCGGGCTGCCGCTCGCCGGACCCGACCCGCTCGGCGGCGGGCTGCGCGAGGGCGGCGAGGTGCGGGCCCGGGCGGTCTGCGCGGTCGGCGTCTGCGATGGCTCGGGCTGGATCATCGGCGACGACGAGGAGGCGCGGCCCTGCGAGTGCCGCGAGCGGCGGGTCCGCCGGGCGCGGGTGCGCGGCATGCAGAGCACGATCCCCGAGCGCTACCGCGGCGTCTCCTTCGACCGGCCGCCGATCTCGGACATGGCGGCCGACCCCGGGACGGCGGCGGTCGTCAGCGAGATCCGCGCCTTCTGCGACAACATCGACGGCGAGCTCGCCGAGGGCAACGGCATCTGGCTGCACGGCGGCGCCGGCACCGGCAAGACCTCGCTGGCGATGCTGATCTCGAGGACCGCGCTGGAGGCCGGCCACAGCGTCGCGATCTACTCGATGCCGCGGCTGCTGGCGCGGATCCGCCGCACCTACGACGCCGATTCGGGCGAGGAGGGCTACCTCGCCTTCTTCGACCGGCTGAGCTCGGTCGATCTGCTCCACATCGACGACCTCGGCGCCGAGAAGCGGACCGACTGGGTGCTGGAGCAGCTCTACGCGATCGTCGACCGCCGCTACGAGGAACGGCGATCGATCGTCGTCACCACGAACATGGAGACCGACGAGCTCAAGGGGCAGATCGGCGAGCGCACCGTCTCGCGACTGCTGCAGATGTGCGACGTCGAGCGGCCGCTGTTCGGCGAGGACTGGCGCGAGCGCCGCGGCCCCTCGTCCGCCTGAGCTCCGGGCGAGGGCGCCGGACCGTCCATAATCAACCGCCTATGCCGGGAATCGTGATCGTCGGCGCCCAGTGGGGCGATGAGGGCAAGGGCAAGGTGACCGACCTGCTCGCCGAGCGGGCCGACCTCGTCGTCCGCTTCCAGGGCGGCAACAACGCCGGCCACACGATCGTCCGCGACGGCGAGACCTTCAAGCTGCACCTGGTCCCGTCCGGGATCCTGCACCCGGGGACGGTCTGCGCGATCGGCAACGGCGTCGTCATCGACCCGAAGATCCTGACCAGCGAGATCGACGGCCTCAAGCGGCAGGGGATCAGCACCGGCAACCTCAAGGTCTCGGCGAACGCGCACCTGATCATGCCCTACCACATCGTCCTCGACATGACCGGCGAGCAGAAGCTCGGCAGCCTCTCGATCGGGACGACGCGGCGCGGGATCGGGCCCTGCTACGCGGACAAGTCCTCGCGGCTCGGGATCCGCGTCCAGGACCTGCTCGACGAGAAGATCCTGCGCAAGAAGATCATGGCGGCGCTGGAGCCGAAGCGGCAGCTGTTGCGCTCGCACGCCAAGGACCCGGCCCTCGACCTGCACGCGATGACCGAGGAGTACGTCACCTACGGGCACCGGCTCGAGCCCTACATAGCCGACACGGCGCACCTCTGCTGGGAGGCGCTCGACGGCGACCGCTCGGTCCTGTTCGAGGGCGCCCAGGGGGCGATGCTCGACATCGACCACGGCACCTATCCGTTCGTCACCTCCTCGAACCCGATCGCGGGCTCGGCCTGCGTCGGCGCCGGCGTCGGCCCTCGCGACATCGACGAGGTCTGGGGGATCACCAAGGCCTACTCGACCCGGGTCGGCTCCGGCCCGTTCCCGACCGAGCTCGAGGACGCGACCGGCGACCGCCTGCGCGAGGCCGGCGGCGAGGTCGGGACGACGACCGGCCGGCCGCGGCGCTGCGGCTGGCTCGACCTGGTCGCGCTGCGCTACGCGGTGCGGCTGAACGGGATGACGGGGCTGGCGATCACCAAGCTCGACGTGCTCAGCGGCATCGACCCGCTGCGCGTCTGCACCCGCTACCGCGGCGCCGAGGGGGCGCTGTTCGAGGAGTTCCCCTACCACCAGTCGGTGCTCCACCACGCCACGGCCGAGTACGAGCAGCTGCCCGGCTTCACCGAGGCGATCTCCGGCGCCCGCTCCGAGGCCGACCTGCCCGAGGCGGCGCGTGAGTACCTGCGCTACATCTCCGAGTTCGTCGGCGTCCCGGTGACGCTGATCGGCGTCGGCCCCGGCCGCGAGCAGGTGATCTGGGTCGGCGACCACGAGACCGCCGCCCTGAGGGCGGCCTGAGCGCAGGAGGATGCGATGAAGCTGATCTACAAGCCGTTCGCGATCATCGTCGGCCTCGTCGCCGGGATCATCAGCAGGAAGGCGTTCGAGCAGGTCTGGGGCGCGATCACCGACGAGGACCCGCGCGACCCCGACGACCGCGACGCGAGCTGGGCGGAGGTGATCGCCTCGGCGGCCGTCGCCGGCGCGATCGTCAAGGTCGTCCAGGCGCTCGTCCGCCGCGCCGGCGCCAAGGGCTTCGAGCGCGCCACGGGCTACTGGCCGGGAGACGATCCGGCCGACTGACGCCTTGCCGCCCGCGCCGTCGCCTCGTTCGTCTCGCCGGCGACCGACCAGGCGCTGAGCGCGACCCTCGCCGCCTGGGGCACGCTGATCGGCGCGATCCGTTTCGGGATAGCGGCGTGGCTGCTGATCCCGCGACCCCGGTAGCGCCCGGCGCGGGTATCCTGCGCCGCCGTGTTCGAGAAGGTCCTGATCGCGAACCGCGGCGAGATCGCGGTGCGGGTGATCCGCACCCTGAAGGAGATGGACATCGGCGCCGTCGCCGTCTACTCCGAGGCCGACCGCGATGCCCGCCACGTGCGCGAGGCCGACGAGGCCTACCTGCTCGGGCCCGCCGTCCCGGCCGAGAGCTACCTGAACATCGAGCGGATCCTCGCGGTCGCCGCCGAGGCGGGCGCCGACGCGATTCACCCCGGCTACGGGTTCCTGGCCGAGAACGCGCCGTTCGCGCGGGCGATCGGCGAGACCGAGATCACCTGGATCGGCCCGCCCGCCGACGCGATCGACGCGATGGGGTCGAAGACCCGCGCCCGCGAGATCATGCAGGAGGCCGGCGTGCCGATCGTCCCCGGCGCGACCGAGCCGTCGGCGACCGTCGCCGACGCGCGCGAGCTCGCCGAGGAGATCGGCTTCCCGATCGCCTGCAAGGCGGCCGGCGGCGGCGGCGGCAAGGGCTTCCGGGTCGCGATCAGCGCCGACGAGCTCGAGTCCGCGTTCGAGGGCGCCGCCCGCGAGGGCGAGAAGTTCTTCGGCGACGCCACCGTCTACCTCGAGCGCTACCTCGACGACCCGCGCCACGTCGAGGTCCAGGTGCTCTCCGACTCGCACGGCAACACGATCCACCTCGGCGAGCGCGACTGCTCGATCCAGCGTCGCCACCAGAAGCTGATCGAGGAGGCGCCGGCGCCGCACGTCGACGAGGAGATGCGCGAGCGGATCGGCAAGATCGCCACCGACGCGGCGATCGCCGTCGACTACCGCGGCGCCGGGACGATCGAGGGGATGCAGCTCGGCGCCGACTACTTCTTCCTCGAGATGAACACCCGCGTCCAGGTCGAGCACTGCGTGACCGAGATGGTCACCGGCATCGACATCGTCCGCGAGCAGGTCCGGATCGCCGCCGGCGAGACCCTCTCGATCACCCAGGAGCAGCTCGAGATGCGCGGGCACGCGATCGAGTGCCGGATCAACGCCGAGGCCGCGCACAAGAAGTTCGCGCCGGCGCCGGGCCGGATCGGCGCCTACCGTGAGCCCTCCGGCCCCGGCGTCCGGGTCGATTCCGGGCTCGAGGCGGGCGGCGAGGTGACGCCGCTGTATGACCCGATGGTCGCCAAGCTGATCACCTGGGACGTCGACCGCGAGAAGGCGACGCGGCGGATGATCCGGGCGCTGGGCGAGTACCGGATCGAGGGCCTGACGACGCTGATCCCGTTCCACGAGACGATCATGGCCACCGAGCAGTGGGCGCGGGGCGAGACCTGCCGCGACCTGCTCGAGGACCCGGAGTGGATCAAGTCCCTGCCGACCGGCGATCCGGCGGTCGAGGGCGGCGACGAGGCGCCCGAGCTCAGCGAGCGCGAGTACAAGGTCGAGGTCGGCGGCCGGCTCTACCCGGTGAAGGTGATCGGCGAGGCGCTCGGCGGCAACGGCGCCGCGGCCGCGGCCGCGCCCGCCGGCAAGCGACCGCAGCGGCGCGAGCGCAAGGCGGGCGGGGCCGCCGCCTCCTCCGGCAACGACGTGATCGCGCCGCTACAGGGCTCGATCTTCAAGGTCGAGGTCGCCGAGGGCGACGAGGTCGAGGAGGGCGCGCTGCTCGTCGTCATCGAGGCGATGAAGATGGAGAACGAGATCACCGCGCACAAGGCGGGCAAGGTCTCGAAGCTCGCCGTCGAGCTCGGGGCCGCGATCAACGCCGGCGACCCGATCGCGACGATCGAGTAGGAGCACGCCAAGGCGGCGGCGCGGCCGCCACCGCCACGCTCGTTCCCCGACGCAGCCCGCCCGCCGCCCGGCCTGCGTGCGCTCGTCGCTTGGATCCGGCTGATCGGTCCGCGATCATCGGGCGATGCGGAAGGGCGTCGCGATCCTCGTGCTGCTGGCCGGCCTGGCCGCGGCGGCGGTGGTTGCGGCGCAGCCGAAGGGCGAGCCGGACGGGGCGGGGGTGGTCGCCGCGGCGCCGCTCGGCTCGGCGCTGGCGCCGGAAGGCGGGGCGCGAAGCGGCGGCTCCCCGGCGACGCCGCTGGGAAGGCGGTTCGCGCTGCGGCCGGAGCCGGCGACGCTACCGGTTCGGCACGAGTTCAGGCGTCCGCCGCGGGCGGGGCTGATGTTCGACGTCGCCAGCGGCGAGATCCTCTGGGAGCGGCACCCCGATCGCGAGCTGCCGATCGCGAGCCTGACGAAGATGATGACCGCGTGGCTGATCGTCAACCGCCACCGGCGCGACGAGCGGGTGCCGATCTCGAGGGCGGCGACGCGGACCGGCGGCTCGATGGTCGGCGTCCTGCCGGCGGGCAGGAAGGTGCGGCTCGAGGCGCTGCTGAAGGGGCTGCTGCTGGTCTCCGGCAACGACGCCGCGACCGCGCTCGCCGAATACGACGCGGGCACGGTTGCGCGCTTCGTCGCCCGCATGAACCGCGCGGCCCGGCGGCTCGGACTGCGCTGCACCCACTTCACGAGCCCGCACGGGCTGATCGACCGCGGCAACCACTCCTGCCCGCGTGACCTCGCGCTGCTCGCCCGCGCCGACCTCTCCGAGCCGCGGATCCGCGCGATCACCCGCAGCGATCACGTCCGGCTGCCGTTCCCGATCAGGGGCGGCTTCCTCGACCTCTGGAACAACAACCCGTTCATCCGCGCCGGCGACCGCGGCATCACCGGGCTCAAGACCGGCTACACCGATGCCGCCGGCCGCTGCTACGTGACCACCGCCGAGCGCGGCGGCCGCGAGCTCGGCGTGGTCCTGCTCGACGCCCCGAACCCGCTCGAGCAGGTGCCGAAGCTGCTCGATCTGGGAGCCTCCGCGGAACCGTGAGGAGCTGCCGGTGAACGAGAAGCGGCGCGCGGCGATCGCCGCGCTGCCCTGGCGCGGCCCCGGCGGCGAGCGGCCGGCGCTGCCGCTGCCGCCCAGGCCGATGCCGCTGCGCTTCGCCGGCGGCTGGCGCAAGCGCTGGCGCTACGTCTCCGCCTTCGGCGAGCAGCTCATGGTCTGTGCTGCCAGCGTCCAGGTCGGCCCCGCGGCGCAGACTTTCTGGGCGGTGCTCGACCGCGAGCGCGGCGAGCTGCACGAGCGCACGCGAACGCGGCTGCCGTCGGCGCGCGGCGAGGTCTGGAACGAGAACGGCGAGGGCCGGCCGCTGGCGATCGGCGCCGAGGAGCGCGGCGCCGTCGGCCGCTTCCAGTCGGGCCCGATCCGCGGCAAGCTGACGATCGGCCCCGGCGTCTGGCAGGAGGCGGTCTGCGCGGCACCCGACGGCGACGAGCGCCGCTACACCTGGACGCGCAAGCGCGTCGCCCCGGTCGAGGTCGACGTCCGGCTCCCGGGCGAGCGGCGGATCAGGGAGTCGGCCCGGGGCGTCGAGGACGAGTCCGCCGGCTATCACCCGCGCCACACCGCCTGGACCTGGTCGGCCGGGGTCGGGACCGCCGCCGACGGTAGGCTGGTCGGCTGGAACCTCGTCACCGGCGTCAACGACCCCGAGCGCGGCAGCGAGCGCGCGATCTGGGTCGACGGCGAGCCGGTCACCGAGCCGGGCCCGGTCAGCTTCGACGGCCTCGAGGCGATCGACTTCGCCGACGGCTCACGGCTCGACTTCCGGGCCGAGGCCGAGCGCCGCCACGAGCAGAACCGGATCGTCGCCCGCTACACCTACCGGCAGCCGTTCGGCACCTTCAGCGGTGCCCTCGCCGGGATCGAGCTCGCCTCCGGGATCGGCGTGATCGAGAGCCACGACGCCGTCTGGTGAGCGCCGCCGGCCGGGCCGGGCTCACCGCCCCCAGCGGCTCTCGACCCGATTCCGCCAGGGCGGCTCCTCGCCGGCGGGGAAGCGGGCGTCGTCGCGGCCGAGCAGGGTCTCGAGCGGGACCAGGGCCGGGTCGGCACCGTCGAGCAGGGGAACGCTCGCGTAGGCGCCGAGCTCGCCACGGGCCACGTGCTCGGTGATCTGCTCCCAGCCGATCGTCGGCCGGTAGACCCAGTAGTCGATCGCGATCGCGGCGGCCGATTCGCGCACGCTCGTAAACGCGGTGGTCCGCCGGTTCGACGCGGTCAGGTGCGGGCCCGCCCAGGTCGCGCAGCTCGCCCGCCGGCAGCGCCGGTAATCGACGCCGACGAGGCCCTCGCGCGCCGCCGGCGCCGGCGCCAGCGCCCGGATCGCGCCGGCGAGGCCGCGGCCGTAGGCCTCGGTCAGGGGATCGCGCCAGCAGGGGTCCGGAAAGCGGACGGCGCAGCGCTGCTTGAACGCGATCCGGGCGGCGAGCGAGGTCTCGTCGCCCGGCGCCCGGCCCGCGACGAGCGCGATCACCGCGACCGCGCAGAGCGCCATCAACAGCGCCAGCGCCGCGTGCTCGACGCCGGCGGCTCCGCGCTCGCCATCGGGTGCAGGGACGGGGGCCATGCGCCGAACCTAGGAGGCCCCGGCGCGCCGATGGCGGATCCCGGGTGAATTTCGCCGCGCGAGGGTGTGCCGACTTACGCGGCCGCGCGGCCGAACCGGTCCGCTGACGCGTCGGGCCGCCGACGCTGCGGGCAGCATGCGGCGGACGGCGGGGCCGGGATGACGGCGGTTCCTCGCCGTCGTGGCCCGCTACGGGTTGAGCCCGCTCGTCAGCAGGCCGACGATCAGCGCCGCCGCGACCCAGAGCGTCGCCACGGCGGCGAGCGCGAGGACCAGCTTGGCGCCGATCCGCCAGGGCAGGCTTGCGGCCGCGCCCGACGCGCCGGCGGCGCGCGGCGGGCGGCTCGCGTCGGGTTCGGCCGGGCGGCGGCGGAGGCTGATCGCGTAGGCGACCCCCGAGACGAGGAAGATCGCGGCGCTGAGCAGCAGCCAGCGGCCGAGGTAGGTGTCGACGCTGCGGCCGGTCGTCGCCGTGTACTCGTCGGGCGCCATCCGGAAGATCAGCGGGAAGTAGACGACCAGCAGCAGCAGCGAGAGCCCGACCGGCACGCGGATGTAGTTGTAGGCGCGCACCGCCATCGCCCGCGACTTGAAGGCGGCGCCGGCGGGGATCCGGGCGATCCGCAGCAGCACGCTGTAGAACGGCAGCGCGACGAGGTCGTGCAGTAGCGCGCAGGCCCCGATCCAGAGGAAGATCCGGACGCTGTTGTCGAGGTTGTCGATCCGCAGCAGCCCGTAGCCGCAGAGCAGCAGGCCGGCGACGACCGCGATCAGGTGCAGCGGCCGCGCCCCGTACTCGTAGGCGAAGCGGCTCTCGGCCCGGCCGCCCCCGGTCGGTGCGCCGGCTCCCACCTAGGCCCCCGAGAAGGTCATCCGCGAGACCCACTTGGTGTTGTGCACCCCCGGCAGCGCCGGGACGATGATCCGCGCCGGGTAGCCGTGGTCGAGCGTCAGGTCGGCGCCGTTGACCCGCAGCGCGAGCAGCGAGCGCTCGTCCTCGATCTGGTTGGCGGCGAGCGTCGCCTGCTTGAAGGCGCCGGCCTCCTGCAGCGACTCGACCAGCACGTCGGCGCCGGCGGCCGCGCCGGCGAGGGCCGCGAGGTCGGCGAGCCGGACGCCGGTCCAGGTCTGCCACGTCGTCCAGCCCTCGACGCAGCCGATCGGCAGGTGCTCGGTCTGCAGGTTCATCGCCAGCAGCTGCTCGCGGCTGAGATCGCGGTCGCGGCCGCCGCCGCGCAGCCGCAGCCGCCACCGCGGGCCGCCCATCTCGGCGCTGACGCCGGCGTAGGCGGCGGTCTTGTTGACCTGGAAGTCGTTCGGGCCGGCGGGGCCACCGGTCTGACCGCGCGGCGAGAGCAGGGCGATCTCGCGCACGCTCCCGAGCAGGCTCGCGCCCGAGGTCATCGCGGCGAGCGCGAGCGAGCCGGCGCCGACGACGCCGATCAGCCCGCGGCGTGAGATCGTCGGCTGATGCGGGTCCGGGGAGGCGAGGTCGTCGACCTCGGGATCGGCCCTGCGCATCCGCGAGATCCCCTCGCCGAGCGGCCGGAAGGCGCCCTCGCGCCGGAACGTGCGGGCGACGATCGGCAGCTTCAGGACCAGGTGCAGGGCGAGCGCGCCGACGAACACCATCGCCGCGTAGTAGTGGGCGGACAGGAACGGGAACCCGAGCGGCGCCAGCCAGTACTCGACGTTGATCACCCCGGTAACGAGCAGGAAGATCGAGGAGCCGACCAGCAGCAGCACGCTGAGCCGCTCGAGCGAGTGCGCCAGCGAGCGCAGCGGCGGCCGCTCGAACAGGCGCGGGATCACCGACCACAGCTTCGCCAGCAGGATCGGGATCACCGCGAAGCCGGCGATCACGTGCAGCGACTGGGTCAGCGAGTAGAGCCAGGCCGGGCTCGTCGGCCAGTCGAAGAAGTAGAGATCGACGTCGAAGCCGCCGGTCAGGTCGTTGGCGCCGAGCCCCGGGTTGTAGGCGGCGTGGGAGAGGAAGCCGGTGAGCGCCGCGACGACGAACAGCGGCAGCATCATCGAGCCCAGGAACGAGGTCAGCCACTGGCCGCGCAGCGGGCTGCGCCAGAACCGGCGCCGGAACGGGCCGGCCTCGGGCGGCTCCGGAAGCGGCGGCCGCCGGGCCCGCTCGCTCTCGGCGAGGTGATCGCCGAGCCGCTCGAGCCGGCTCATCGTCCCGCCCTCGCCGGATCGAAGGCCTGCACCGTCCCGCCGTCGCGGCCGGCGACGACGACGCGGCCGTCGCGCTCGTCGACCCCAACGCTGTTGGGCCCTCGCACGGTTGGGAAGCTAGCGGTCATTCGGGGTGCCAGGTTGGTGAGCTCGAGTTGGACTACGCGATTGCGCGCCGTTTGGGTCACATAGAGCAGGCCGCGGCGGCGGTCGATGGCGAGCCCGTAGGGGCTCGCCGGGACGTTGGTGCGGTCGACCAGCCGCGGCTCGCCGCCGCCGGCGGGCGCGGCGTCGTAGACGAGGATCGCGTCGCCGCCGGTGTCGGCGACGTAGAAGCGGCCGTCGGCGCCGGCGACGACGTGGCTCGGGCCGGCGCCGGCGCCGAGCGTGGCGAGCGGCTCGAGCGAGGCGGCGTCGAAGAACGAGATCTCGCGGGCGGCGACCGAGACCACGGCGAGGACGCCGCCGGCGACCGCCACGCCGCCGGGCTGCTCGGGCACCTCGAGCGTGGCACCGACGCGGCCGCCGCGGATCACGGTCACGGCATCGGCGCCCTCGTCGCCGACGAAGATCGTCCCGTTCGCGGCCTGCGCCGCGTCGTGGGGGAAGTCGCCGGTGGCGATCGACCGGCCGGGCCCGAGCCGCGGCCGGCAGCCGGGCGCGCAGGCGAGCGGCCGCAGGTCCGCGACGAGCAGCCGGTCCTCGTACTCGACGGGAACGAGCAGGGTCCTGGGGTCGCGGCCGATCGCGAGGTGCCGGGAGGGACCGCCGGTCGGCAGCCGGGCCAGCGGCCGCAGGCGGCCGGCGTCGATCAGCTCGACCCGGTCGGGGTCGCGGTAGGCCACCGCCGCGACCCCGTCGATCGAGTCGACGGCGACCCCCTCCGCCTCGCCCTCGAGCCGGAGCACCGCGCCCGCCGGAGGATCGACCGGGCGCGGCGAGGGGGCGGGCTCGGCCGGCGGCGGGTTGCCGTCGGCGGAGCCGCAGCCGGCGAGCGCCGGCGAAGCCAGCGCGACGACGACGGCCGACGCGGTCGCGCCGAGCCCGCCGAACCGCCGCCGCCGGCTCATCGGAGCGCCCCCCGGTCGAGCCGGGCCAGGGCGGCGGCGCAGCGGGTCCAGGGGGCCGCGGAGGCGACGGCGAGCAGCGAATCGATCGTGTCGACGTCGCGCAGCTCGGGCAGCTCCTCGTAGCGCAGGCCGAGCTCGCGCAGGCGCCGCCGCTGCTGCGCGCCGGTGTCGGCGGCGCTCATCGGCACGCCCTCGAATGCGCGCGGCGGCGGTTGCTCGCGCAGGCCGATCGCCCAGTAGCCGCCGTCGGGCGCGCCGCCGATGACGGCGTCGGCGCCGGCGGCCGCGAGCCGGTCGCCGCATGTGCCCAGCAGCTCCGGGGTCAGCTGCGGGGTGTCCATCCCGACCAGCAGCGCCGGCGCCGCGGCGGCGTCGGCGAAGGCGCCGGCGAGGCGCCGGTCGAGGCCGCCGGAGCGCTGCGGCAGGACCTCGAGGCCCGCCTCCGGAAGCCAGGCGCCGGGCTCGCCGTCGAGTACGAGCACCCGGCGCCGGGCCGGCGTCGCGGCGACGGCCTCGAGCGTGTCGCTCAGGCACGCCTCGGCGATCGCGGCGGCGCCCTCGGGGCCGAGGTCGGGGATCAGCCGGGTCTTCGCCCGGCCCGCGACGGGCGCCTTGGCGATCACGATCAGGGAGAAGCCGGCGCTCACGGTGGTTCCGACCCGCGCGGCGCCGATTCGGTCCAGCGCAGCGCCCGCGACATGTCGGCGACCGCGAGCAGCGTCCCGCGCGCCGTCCCGGTCACCTTCGAGCGGCCGCCGGCCCGGGGCCGGTAGCTGACCGCGACCTCCTCGATCCGCCAGCCCGCGTCGGCGGCGCGCAGGATCATCTCCAGCGGCCATCCGAAGCGGCGGTCGCGAAGCCCGAGCTCGAGCAGCGGTCGCCGCCGCGCCGCCCGCATCGGGCCGATGTCGCTGAGCCGGCCGGCGCGGCGGCGGACGATCAGCGCCAGCGCCCGGTTGGCGATCCGGGCGTGAGCCGGCCAGGCGCCGGGCTCGGCGCGGCGGCTACCGAGCACGAGGTCGGCGCCGCCGGCGGCCACGGGCGCCGCGACCGAAGGCAGCTCGGCGGCGTCGAGCGAGCCGTCGCAGTCCATGAAGCAGACGACGTCGGAGCGGGCGGCGCGCAGGCCGGCGTAGCAGGCGGACCCGAACCCGGCGACGGGCTCGGAGACGACCTCGGCGCCGAGCTCGCGCGCGACGTCGCCGGAGCCGTCGCTGGAGCCGTTGTCGACGACGATCGCGCGAAAGCCCTCGGGGACGGCGGCGAGCACGTCCGGGATCGCCTCCACCTCGTCGAGGACGGGGAGGACCACGTCGATGCCGCGGGCGCGCTCCACGCCGGCGCAGCGTATGCGCTCGCTGCGGCGGCCGCGCGCGGGCCGCGGGCCGCGCTTGTGCTTAGCTGATCGGGTGGAGGCGTACGCCGTCGCACCGAGCCGCTCCCGGCGCGCGCTCCCCGGGACCGGCACCGCGCTCGCGCTGACCGCGGTCGGCCTGCTCACCGTCGCCTACGGCCTCGTCGCGAAGGCGGCCGGGGTCGACCTCGGCGTGCCGCTGCCGCCGTTCTTCGTGCACTGGATGCCGGCGGTCGACCCGGCCGGGCTCGTCGCGATCCCGCTGTTCGCGGGCGCGGTCGCGGGCGCGATCGCGCTCGCCCGCGCCGACGTCGGCGCCGGCGCGTTCCTCGCCGGCGTCCTCGCCGTCACGCTGCTGGCGCGGCTCGCGCTCGCCGCCGCCCGCGACGGCGGCGACGGCCTCTACGCCGTCTTCGGCGCCGATCCCGAGGCGGCGAACGAGTACCTGCCCGCCCTGCCGGCGCTCGATTCGCTCGGTGCCGGCGCCTTCCTCGACCGCTTCGCGGAGCTGTCGCCGACGCTGCCGATCCACCCCTCCGCGCATCCGCCGGGAACGCTGCTCCTGCTCGACGCGCTCGGCATCCGCTCCGCCGGCGGCATGGCGGCGCTGGTGATCGGCATCGGCGCGCTGGCGGCGCCGCTCACCCACACGCTCGGCCGGGCGCTGGGGCTGGAGCCGGCGCGCGCCCGCGCGGCGGCGCTGCTGCTAGCGCTGTCGCCGTCGGCGCTGCTCTACGGCGTCGCCTCGACCGACGTGATGTTCGCGACGTTCGGGACCGCGGCCGCCTGCCTGCTGCTCGGCGCCGGGCCCGCGCGCCGGGCGCTCGGCGCCGTCGCGCTCGCGGCCGCGTCGTTCTTCTCCTGGGCGCTGCTCGCGCTCGGCGCGTTCGCCGCCGTCGTGATCGCGATCAGGGAGGGGCTGCGCTCGGCGCTCGCGGTCGGGCTGCTGATCGCGGTCGTCTTGCTCGTCGCTTACGCGGCCCTCTACGCGGCGACCGGCTTCGACCCGGTCGGGGCGGTCCGGGCGGCGGGCGAGGCCTACGATCTCGGCATCTCCAACGCCCGCCCCTACCTCTACTGGCTGCTCGGCTCGCCGGTCGCGTTCGCGGTCGCGCTCGGCCTGCCGACCGCGTGGTTCGCCGCCCGCGCGCTCGGCACCGGCGACGCCGCCGCGGTCGGGCTCGCGGCGATCGTCGCGGTCGCGGTAGTGATCGGGCTGACCAAGGCCGAGACCGAGCGGATCTGGCTGTTCATGGGGCCGCCGGCGGCCGTCGCCGCCGCGAGCCTCGTGCCGCTGCGGCGGATGCCGCTGCTGCTCGTCCTGCTCGCCGCCCAGGCGCTGGCCTCGTCCCTGCTGCTGTTCACGATCTGGTGAGCCGCGTCCTCGTCACCGGCGGCGCCGGGTTCGTCGGCTCGCACCTCGTCGACGCGCTGCTCGGGCGCGGCGAGGCGGTCCGCGTCCTCGACAACCTCGATCCGCTCGCCCATCCCGGCGGCGAGCCGCCCGCGCACCTCGCGGCGGAGGCCGAGCTCGTGATCGGCGATCTGCGCTCCGCCGACGACGTCGGCGCCGCGCTCGAGGGCGTCGACCGCGTCCTCCACCTGGGCGGGATCGTCGGCAACGGCGAGTCGATGGTCAACGCGCGCAAGGCGATCGATTGCAACGCGGGCGGCACCGCGACCCTGCTCGAGGCGGTGATCGCCCGCCGCGACACGATCCGCCGCGTCGTCGTCGCCTCCTCGATGGTGGTCTACGGCGAGGGCTCCTACCGCTGCGCCGAGCACGGGATCTTCACGCCCGGCCTGCGGCCCGCCGCGCAGCTGCGCGAGCGCCGCTGGGAGCCGGCCTGCCCGCGCTGCGGCCGCGAGGCGACGCCGGAGGCGGTGTGCGAGCGGACCGCGGCGCTGCGGCCGGTCAGCGTCTACGGGATCTCCAAGCGCGACACCGAGGAGCTCGCGCTGGTGCTCGGCGAAGCCTACGGGTTCGAGGCCGTGGCGCTGCGCTACCTCAACATCTACGGGCCGCGGCAGGCGCTCGCCAACCCCTACACGGGCGTCGCGGCGATCTTCTCCGCCCGGCTGCTCGCCGGCCGGGCGCCGCGCGTGTTCGAGGACGGGGGCCAGATCCGCGACCTCGTCCACGTCTCCGACGTCGTCGCCGCGACGCTGGCGGCGATCGACGCGCCCGGGGCGCCGGGCCACGCGATCAACGTCGCCACCGGCCGGCGGATCCGGATCGCCGAGCTCGCGCGGATGCTCTGCGAGCGGCTCGCTCCGGGGCTCGAGCCGGAGATCACCGGCGAGTTCCGGGCCGGCGACATCCGCCACTGCATCGCCGACCCGGCCCTGGCCCGCGAGCTGCTCGGCTTCGAGGCGGCGGTCGAGCTCGGCGCCGGGCTCGGCGAGCTGCTCGAGTGGGTCGTCGAGCAGCGGATCGAGGAGCGGGGGGACGAGGCGCTCGAGGGCCTCAGGCGCGCCGGCCTGGTCGGCTGAGCCACCGGATCGGCCGATCCCCGCCTGCGATCGCGAGCGGGTACCTTGCACCGGGATGGAAGCGCGGTCGCAGAAGCCAACGGTCGAGGTGCCGGTCGGCGAGACGCCGTCGTACCGGCTCGAGATCGAGGACATCGCGATCGGCGACGGCATGAAGGCCGCCGCCGGCCACGTCGTCGAGGTCCACTACGTCGGCCACGCCTGGTCGACCGGCGAGCAGTTCGACTCCTCCTGGGACCGCGGCGACACCTTCAAGTTCGCGCTCGGCAAGGGCCAGGTGATCGAGGGCTGGGACCGCGGCGTCGCCGGGATGAAGCCCGGCGGCCGCCGCCGGATCACGATCCCGCCGATGATGGCCTACGGCAAGCGCGGCGCCGGCGGCGTGATCGGTCCCGACGAGACGCTGGTCTTCGTCGTCGACCTGATCGGCGTCCGCTGACGGTCGCCGGGCCGCTCAGGAGAGGCCCTGGCGGGCCTCGCTGACCAGCGTCACCGCCTCCGGGAAGATCATCCGGATCGCGTCGCGGACCTGGTGCGCCTGCTCGTCGGGGCTACCCTCGAGCTCGATCTGGCTGATCGCCGCCACCGTCATCGAGACCGCGAGCTGGATCGCGTTGTCGGCCCAGGCGACCTTCTGCGCGCCCTGCATCGACTCGGCGAGCTCGCCGAGCCGCGCCTGCAAGTCGTCGGGGTCGCCGAACATTCCGAAGCCGCCTTCCATCGCCCTCCGAGGATACGCGCTGGCGGCGCTCGGCTCGGCGCTCAGCCCGTGCCGGTGCCCTCGGCCCGCAACGTGCCGCCGCGGCCGAGCTTCGCGGCGCCGCGCTCGAGCGGGTAGGCGACGAGCGCGCACGGCACCCAGATCAGCACCGAGACGAGGTAGTCGAGCCCGAACAGCAACCGGCCCCGGATCGAGGTCGGCGCCTCAAGCCGCCCGGCGCGCGCGTTGCGGAGCAGGTTGTCGCGCAGCGTGAACGCGTTGATCAGCGTCTGCCGCATCAGCCCGAAGCTCGCGCGCCGGTAGGGGGTGCCGACGTCGACGACCTCGACCCCGCGCCGGGCCAGCAGCCTGCGGACCGAGTCGGGGCTGAGGTGCAGCCGCCGCAGCTCGGGCTCGAGCCCCGCCCACTGGGCGCCGCCGAGCCCGGCTTGGACGCTGGCGACGTTCGCGGCCTCGATCACGACGGTGCCGTCGCCGCGGCGCTCGATCACCGCGTCGAGCTCGGCGTCGGCGTCGGGCGGCGCGGCGGCGCGCGTGACCGCGAGCCGGCAGCGCTCGCAGCGGTCGATCACGACCTTCTCGCCGCGCCGCAGCGGGTCGTGGGCCGCGACCCATCCGTACAGCGGCGACCCGCAGGCCGGGCAGGGGTAGTCGATCGCGTCGGCCACGGAGTCGCTCATCGCGGCGACTCGAGGTCGAGCGCGACGCCGAACGGCTCCAGCGTGGCGAGGAATCGGGCGGGGTCGAACGCCTGCGCGGGCGCCAGCGCCCCGGCGCGGCCGTAGCCGGGATCGGCGAGCAGCAGCGCCGCCTCGGCGGCGATCGCGGCCGTGGTCCCGTAGACGTCGCTGCCGCGGAGGACGCCGCGCCGGCGGCGGCCGTCGGCGGCGGCGACGTCGCAGGCGATCGTGAACCGCGCCGCCTTGCGCGAGCGTTCGCCCGGCCCCTCGGGCCCGCGCGCGATCAGGGCGCCGAGCGCGCCCCGCAGCGGCGTTCGCATCGCCAGCCCGCCCAGGGTCAGCGCCGGCGCCGCCAGCGGACCGAGCGGTGCCCTGATCAGCGCCTCGAGGTCGATCAGGGCGCGGAGCGTCTCGACCTCGACGTGGCGCGGGACCGTGATCGGCTCCCCGGACGGGTAGCGGCCGACGCGGCGCGAGCCGATCGGCGAGGGGAACTCGAACGTGCCCGCGCCGACGTTGCGGGGGGCGACGCGGTGGGCGCCGCCGCGCCACTCGAGGTCGCCGCCGCCGATCATCTCGAGCGCCGACAGCGCCGTGCCGCGGGTCGGCTCGAAGCCGCGCACCGAGTAGGCGATCGTCAGCTCGCGCAGCGGCTCGAGCCCGGCGGCGGTCAGCGCCGCGAGCATGTCGCCGGGGCCGTAGTCGAAGCCGATGCCGCTGACGAGCGCGGCGCCGGACGCCGCCGCGGCGGCGTCGTGCAGCTCGAACGAGTCGCGGATGAACGGCTGCTCGCCGGTCGTGTCGAGGTAGTTGCAGCCGGTCGCGGCGGCCGCCTCGATCAGCGGCCGCCCGTGCAGCGTGAACGGGCCGGCGCAGGCGATCACCGCCGCGGCGGGCTCGAGCAGGGATCGCAGGCCTGCGCCGTCGTCGAGCGCGACCGCGGCGACCGGCGCGGCGCCCAGCGTCGCCGGGCGCGCCTGGAGCCGGTCGCGGGAGCGTCCCGCCAGCGTCATCTCGGCGCCGCGGCGGCCGAGCTCGGCCGCGATCAGCCTGCCGGTGAAGCCGCTGGCGCCGTAGACCACGATCGGTCCCGCCGTCGCCCGCTTGCCCGCCGCCGCGCTCATTTCAGGGAGCCTAGCCGGGACCCGCGTGCCCCTCCGCGGCGGGCGTATCGTTGGGTTGATGCGGTTGCGTGAGCTGATGACGCCGGCGGTGATCACCGCCGGCCGGGACGAGGCGGTGGCCGCGGTCGCCCGGATCATGCGCGACCGCGGCGTCGGCTCGGTCGTCGTCACCGACGGCGGCGGCGATCCGGCCGGGATCGTCACCGACCGCGACCTCGCGCTGCGGGTGCTGGCCGAGCGCCGCGATCCGGCCGCCACGCAGATCGGCGCCTGCGCGAGCGCGCCGCTGATCACCGGCGAGCCGGAGATGGAGCTCGACGAGGCGGCAGCGCTGATGGTCCGCCACCGGATCCGGCGGCTGCCGGTGCTCGCGGCGGGCCGGCTCGCCGGCATCGTCACCCTCGACGACATCGCCGTTCGCACCGGCAACCTCGAGGTCGCGCAGCGAATGACCGCCGACGTGATCGAGGGCGCGCTGCCCGACTTCTTCTTCCACGAGCGCGGCTAGGGCGCCTACACTCGGATCGGTGGCCGCCCTGACCCCGGGACAGATCGCGATGCAGCGCCGCTTCGAGCGGGCGATCGGCCTCGCCGCGCCGCTGCTCGACGCCGTCCTCGGGGTCGGCGAGCGGATCAGCCGGATCGCCGAGCCGACCGATCACGAGTACTACCCGATCCGGCCCGGCGGCCGGGTGGCGCTGCCGGGCGAGCCCGGCTACGACGGCGACGACGGCCTCGCCGCCGCCGCGCCCGAGCGCGACGAGTAGGCGCGGCGCCGGCCGCGAGATCGGTCGCGCCCGCCTAAGATGAGCGCCCCGCCGCCGCCGGTGCCGCGGGATGATCCCGATGGCGAACGAAGTTGACACGCAGGTGGTCGCGGCCGAGAGGCGGCAGTCGCGGATCATCCTGATCATCACCGTCCTCGGCGTCGTCGCGACGATGGCCGGGCTGGTGGTCCAGTCCTCGGGGCTCGACCCGAGCCCCGACGACGACGCCGCGCGGCTGCTCGACCGGGTCGATCACTTCGGCACGATCATCGCCGGCTCGATCCTCTCCGGCCTCGGCTACATCCTGCTCGCGGGGACGGTCCTGTTCCTGTTCAGCGCCGCCGCCAGGCGCAGCGAGAGCGTGCGCGCGTCGCTGCGGCCGCTGGTCGCGATCGGCGCCGCCCTGCTGGCGATCTCGGGCGTCGTCACCGCGATCGGCTACGACTCGGTCGCCGGCGACTTCACCGGCTCCGGCCTGCCGACGACGGGCGACGCCGCGGTCGACCGCGCCAGCGACCTGATCGGCGGCTCGACGGCGCTTCAGGTCGGCGCCTTCGCCGGCCTCGCCGGGATCGCGGCGTTCAGCTTCGGGGTCATCTACTCGTCGCTGTGGGCGATGCGGACCGGGCTGCTGACCCGCTTCTGGGGCACGCTCGGGATCGCCTTCGGCGCCGCCTTCCTGCTCGCCCAGATCCTCGGGCCGATCGGCTTCTTCGGCCTGTTGCTGTGGCTCGTCCACGTCGCCCTGGTCGGCAACGGCCGCTGGTTCGGCGGACCGCTCCCCGCCTGGGAGACGGGGACCGCGGTGCCGTGGCCGGACCCGCGCGCGGCGCCGCCCGAGCCCGAGCCCGAGCAGGCCGCCGCGCCCGAGGACTTCGAGGGCACCGCGAGCGAGGTCGCCCGCGAGCGGCCGGCCCGCCGCGACAACAAGCGCAAGCGCAAGCGCAAGCAGCGCGGCTGAGGCGATGGGCCGGCTCGGACTCCCCGACCCGGTCGTGCGCGCGATCCTCGCCGGCCTCGGCGCGATCCAGGCGACCGACGGCCTCTACGCGCTGCTCGCGCCGCGCTCGTTCTATGACGACTTCCCGCTCGGCCGCGGCTGGGTCGAGGCGTTGCCCGCCTACAGCGAGCATCTCGTCCGCGACGTCGGCGGCCTGTTCCTCGCGACCGCGGTCGTGCTGTTCGCGGCGGCGATCTGGCTCGAGCGCCGGCTCGTGCTGGTCGCGCTCGTCTCCTTCCTCGCCTTCGCGATCCCCCACACCATCTACCACTACCTCAACCTCGGCCCCTACGACGCCTTCGACACCGTCGCCAACGTGATCGCGCTCGGGCTGATGGTCGTGGCGCCGATCGTCGTCCTGGTCGCGATCGCGCGGGCCGGCGTGAGCCGGCCGCCCGGCTGAGCCCGCGGGGCCTGCCTAGACGAAGCTGGCGACGAGCGCGACGACGACGACCAGCGCCGTCGTCCAGGTGATCGCCTCCGCGGTCGTCTCGAGGTCGAGGCCGTAGGCGTGGGCGACGATCATCGAGTTGAGCCCGACCGGCATCGCCGCCATCAGCAGGTAGGTGCCGGGCAGCTCGATGAACGGCGCCGCCAGCAGGTACAGCAGCGCCGGCAGCAGCAGCAGCTTGGTGAAGGTGACGGCGGCGGTCGCGGCGCTGATCGGCGGCGGCAGCCGCACCGCACCCTCGTCGGAGCCGCGGGCGAGCGCCGCGCCGACGGCGAAGAAGCCGATCGGGAGGATCAGGACGACGATCACCCGCGAGATCTCGACCGCCAGGTCGGGCGCCCAGGCGTCCGGCGCCACGAGCGCCAGCAGCGCCGCGTACAGCGGCAGGTTGCGGGCGAAGAACGAGCGGGTGCGCTGGCGGGCGCCGGCGCCGGCCTCGGCGCCGAACGCGGCGCCGACCGCGAAGCCGCCGATCAGCATCGCCGGGGCGACGACGCCGACGTCGTAGGCGACCGCCTCGCCGAGCTCGTTGGCGCCGAGCAGCGCCGCCGTCAGCGGGTAGCCGAGGTAGCCGGTGTTGGCGACGAGCGTGCAGGTGATCATCGCCCCGGTCCGGGGCCGGTCGAGCCGCAGCGCCCCGGCGCCGATCGCGCCCGCGGCCGCGGCGGCGATCATGGTCGCGACGATCCCGATCGCGATCCCGGCCGAGTGGTCGGTGTCGAAGTCGAGCGCGGCGAGGTTGAAGAACGTCGTCGGCGGCATCACCACGTAGAGGACGAACAGCAGCGCGCGCCGCGAGCCGTCGATCGCGCGCTCGGGACGGCGGCGCTCGGCGGCGATGCCGGCCGCGGCCGAGGCGATGATCGCAAGGGTGATCGGGATCACGGCCGAGGGATCCTGACGACGCGATCGCGGCAACCGCCCCGCAGTGGGCGGCGGACGGTCCGTTGCGGGATGCTCGGCGCGCGACCGATAGCGCTGGATATCACGCCGATATCCGGCGCGTTCGGCTGCGGAGGCGACCCCCGGGCCCGCTCGCCGCCGCGTGCGGCGGCGGAGGCGGACCCGCAGGCCCGCTCGCCGCGCTCCCGGTCAGGCCGGCTCGGCGATCACGAACACCTTCGTCAGGTCCTCGTGGATCGTCCACTCGGTCGCGGCGCCGGCGGGCAGCACGCAGACGTCGCCGGGGCCGACCTCGTGGCTGGTGCCGTCGTGGAGGATCGTCGCCCGGCCGGAGAGGACGACGAAGGTCTCGTCGGCCTCGACGTCGCGGACCCGCCCGCGCGTGCAGCGCCAGACGCCGGTGCTGAGCGTGCCGCCGCCCGGCAGCGGCGCGGCGGCGAGCTCAGCCGCCGCCGTCACCGGGTCGCCGCCGAGCACGTCGGCCGGATCGAGCGCCTCCTCCGCCAGCTCGACCGCGAGCGGGGAGGAGACGACGATCGACCGGCTCAAAGCCAGCCCTTCTCCCAGGGACCGGTGATCGCGTAGCTGAGCCCCGGGTGGTAGAGGTTGACGAACAGCCACTTGCCGTCGGGGCTGTAGGTCGCGCCGGCCCACTCGGTGACGCCCTTCTCACCCTTGCCGATCGCGATCGGCGTCGTGTTGCGGGCGAACGTCTCGATCTTCCCGGCGGGGGTCAGCACCCGCAGGAAGTTCGTGCCGCCGTCCTCGCCGTCGCCGTCCTCGCAGAGGACGACCCCGCCGCGCGGGCTGACGCAGATCGCGTCGGGCTCGTCCAGCACCTTGCGGTCGGTCGACTCGAACATCAGCTCGAGCGTGCCGTGCTTGAGGTTCTTCGACGGCGTGTACCTCCAGACCTGGCCGGCGAGGATGTCGCCCGCCTCGCTGGCGGTGAACCAGACGCTGCCCTGGGCGAAGATCGCGCCCTCGAGGCCCATGAACCGGGCCGCGCCCTTGGCGCGACCCTGACGGTAGACGCTGTCCGGGTGGCGCTCGGCGTTCTCGGGATCGGGATCGTCGATCGTCACCCACTCGCAGCGCAGCTTCTTGCCGACCTTCTGGCCCTTGACCGTGTTGTACTTGGAGCGGCCGTGGACGCAGAGCATCTGCAGCTTGCCGCCGCGATGCAGCCGCCGCCGGTTGTGCGGCAGGTACCGGTAGAAGCCGTCGGGGCCGTTGTCCTCGGTCATGTAGACGATCCCCGTCTTCGGGTCGATCGCGCAGGCCTCGTGCAGGAACCGGCCCATCGCCTTGATCGGCTTCGGATCGACCGGGCGCGTCGCGTCGCCGGGGACCTCGAAGACGTAGCCGTGCTCCTTCTCGTAGCCCTTGTACTTGCCGACCGTCGACTCCTCGCAGGTCAGCCAGCTCCCCCAGGGGGTGCGGCCGCCGTTGCAGTTGTTGTCGGTGCCGTTGAGGACCAGCGAGCTGGCGACGACCTGGCCCGTGCCGGGATCGAACAGCCATCTGGTGACGCCGCCCTTGGCGTTGCGGTCGTAGGCGTTCTCCTTGCCGATCGAGTGGCCGAGGCCGGCGAGCTCCTGGTTGCGGATCACCGTCAGCCGCCCCTGCTTGGCCTTGAAGACGGTCATCCCGTCAGCGGCGTTCGGCGTCCGCAGCCCGTCGCTCATCCGCGTCTTGTCGGCGGCGCCGAACGGGATCACCGTGAATCCGGCCGGGAGCTTCATCGGGCCGGTCTTGACCAGGGGACCGTAGCCGGGCTTGTTGGCGGCGCGGGCGGCGACGTGCCGGACCTGCCTGGCGACCGCGGTGTCGGCTCCGGTCGCGGCCATGATCTGGGCGCCGATGCCGGCGCCGATCACGAGCTTTGCTCCGTTGGCGAGCGTCTCGCGCCGGGTCATCCCCGATTCGCCCTCGGGGATCGGTCCGTCGAGGTTCCTCGTGTGGGCCATTGCCTTCTCTCCTCCTGGTCGCTGGGTCCGCTCTCAGCCCGCGGAACGGTCGCGAGCGGAAGCGGGTGCGAGCACGATAGCTGATTCAGAGGAATTGTTCAACAATCCAACTGAAAGGCCTTGAGTCGCTCGGGCAGCCGCCCGGCCGCGGGCGCCGGCCGGCGGCGCGGGCGGGGGCCGGCGGCGCGGGCGCGCCCGGAGAATGCCCCCGTTGCTAGGGCGCCGGTTCGGCGACCGCGTCGGCGCGGCTGCCGGCGAGCTCGGAGGCGATCGCGTCGAAGGCGGCGGTGTGGCGGTCGACGTGCTCGGTCGTCGTCGCCGGCGACATCAGCGCCATCATGTGAAACGGGGTGAACAGGATTCCGCGGTTGAGCATGTAGAGGTGCATCAGCTCGTCGAGCGGGCCGCCGATCACCGCCGCCGCGGCGCCGCCGTCGCGCGGCGGCTCGGGAGCGAACATGTACTCGACCCGGCAGCCGAGCCGGATCGCGCTCCAGCCGAGATCGTGGCGCGCGATCGCCTCGTTGACGCCGGTCTCGTAGCGCTCGGCCAGAGCGATCATCCGCTCGTAGGCCTCGGCGGTGAGGACCTCGCCGAGCGTCGCACGGACGGCGGCGAGCTGCAGCGCGTTGCCGGCCAGCGTGCCGCCGACGCCGCCGACGTCGGCGGCGTCCCAGGCGGTGCGCTTCAGGACCCGGGCGGCGAGCTCGTCGCTGAGCCCGTAGGCGCCGGTCGGGATCCCGCCGGCGATCGGCTTTCCCATCGTCATCGCGTCGGGCTCGAGCCCGTGCGCGGCCGTGTAGCCGCCGGGCCCGCAGCTCAGCGTGTGGGTCTCGTCGATCACCAGCAGCGTGCCGGTCTCGGTGCAGATCCGGCGCAGCTCGTCGTGGAAGCCGGGCTCGGGCAGGACGATGCCGATGTTGGTCAGCGCCGGCTCGGCGAGCACGCAGGCGACGTCGCCGTTGCCGAGCTCGCGCTCGAGGCCGGCGACGTCGTTGAACTCGACGACGCGCGTCGTCAGCGCCGGATCGACCGGCGGCCCGACGCTGCCGTAGCGGGGGACCGCCGCGCCGTCGTCGGCGCGCGTGACCACCGTCTCATCGACGCTGCCGTGATAGCAGTGGTTGAAGACGAGGATCTTCGGCCGCTCGGTGACCTGGCGGCAGAGGCGGACGACGAAGCGGTTGGCGTCGGTCGCCGAGACCGTGAACTGCCAGTGGTTGAGGCCGAAGCGCTCGCCCATCAGCGCCCCGACCGCGCCCGCGTCCTCGCTCGGCAGCATCGTCGTGATCCCACGCTCGGCCTGGGCCCTGATCGCCGCCACCGCCGGCGCCGGCGAGTGGCCGCACATCGCGCCGGTGTCGCCGAGGCAGAGATCGACGTAGCTGATCCCGTCGACGTCGCTGACCTCGGCCCCCGCGGCGGAGCTGAAGTAGATCGGGAAGCGACCGGGCCAGCGGGTCATCCAGTTCATCGGCACGCTCGAGAGCAGGTCGGCCTCGGCGCCGGCGCTGAGCTCGGCCGAGCGCGGGTGCAGCTCTTCGAACAGGCGCTGCTCGCGTTCGTGCAGGGACTTGACCAGACCGGGATCGATGCTCATCGATCGCTCCTTCCGCTGTACGCTGAAACTTGTGCTATGGTCGAATTGTGGAACAATTTACCACTGAGGGGATTGAGTTGAAAGCTACGGGGAATGCGGACGAGGCGCCGGCCGGCGACGAGATCCAGCTGCGGACGGTGTCGGTCGTCGACGCGGCGGCGGACGCGCTGCGGCAGATGATCCTCGACGGCGTCCTCGAGCCGGGCCAGCGGCTGCGCGAGACCGACTTCTCGCGCCGGCTCGGGATCGCCCGCCACACGTTCCGCGCCGCGACCCAGATCCTGATCGGCGAGGGGCTGTTGCGGCGCTCGCCGAACCGCGGCGTGCAGCTCGCCGTCCTCGACGCCGACGACATCGCCGACATCTTCCGGATCCGGGCCGCGCTCGAGCTCGAGGCGGTGCGCCTGGCGATCACCTCGGGGGCCGAGATCCAGGGCGCCGCGGCGGCGGTCGAGCGGCTCAACCAGTTCGGCGACTCGGCCTCCTGGCGCAGCATCGTCGATGCCGACATGAGCTTCCACCGCGCGATCATCGACGCCGCCGGCAGCGAGCGCATGGACCGCGCCTACGCCGCCGTGCAGGCGGAGATCCTGCTCTGCATGGCCCAGCTGCGTCCCCACTACCACCATCCCGACGAGGTCGCCCAGGAGCATCGCGACCTGCTCGAGCCGCTGCTCGGCGGCGACCTGAAGCTCGCCGGGGAGCGCTTCCGGGCGCACCTCGACGAGGCGACCGAGAACCTGACGAAGGCGCTGAACGCGCGCAAGGAGGTGACCGCTTGAGCGGTTTGGAGATTGCTTCGATGAGGGCCCGCGAGGTCCTCGACTGCCGCGGCCTGCCGACGATGCAGGCCGACGTTGAGCTCGCCTGCGGCGCCCGCGGGCGGGCCGACGTGCCCTCGGGCCGCTCGACCGGATCGAACGAGGCGGTCGAGCGCCGCGACGGCGGCGAGCGCTTCGGCGGCTTCGGCGTCCGCGGCGCGGTCGAGGCCGTCAACGGCGAGCTCGCCGGCGAGCTCGCCGGCTTCGACGCCGGATCGCAGCGCGCCCTCGACGCGGCGCTGGTTGCGATCGACGGCACCCCGAACAAGGGCCGGCTCGGCGCCAACGCGCTGCTCGGCGTCTCGCTCGCCGCCGCGCGGGCGACCGCCGCCGCCGCCGGGCTGCCGCTGTATCGCCACCTGAACGGCAACGGCCACGTGCTGCCGGTGCCGCTGGTCAACCTGATCAACGGCGGCAAGCACGCCTCCAACGATCTCGACTTCCAGGAGTTCATCGTGATCCCGGTCGGCGCCGACTCGATCCTCGAGGCGCTGCAGATCTCGACCGAGGTCAACCTGGCGCTGGCCGAGATCCTGCTCGAGCGCTACGGCAAGAGCGCGCTCAACACCGGCGACGAGGGCGGCTACGCGCCGGCTATCTCGAGCCCGCACGAGGCGCTCGGGCTGCTGCACGAGGCGGTCTCCGACGCCGGCCACAGCGGCCGCTTCCGCTACGGCCTCGATGCGGCGGCGACCCACTACCACGCCGACGGCGTCTACGAGATCGCCGGCGAGCGCCGCGACACCGCCGGCATGATCGAGCTCTACCAGGAGCTGATCGCCGCCTTCGACGTCGTCACGATCGAGGACCCGCTCGACGAGGAGGACTACGAGGGCTTCGCCGAGCTGACCCGGGTCTCGGGCATCCAGATCGTCGGCGACGACCTGTTCGTCACCAACCCGGAGCGGCTCGCCCGCGGCCTCGAGGCCGGCGCGGCGAACTCGCTGCTGTGGAAGGTGAACCAGATCGGCACCCTGAGCGAGGCGCTCGACGCGGCCGAGATCGCCCACCGCGGCGGCTACAGCGTCGTCGTCTCCGAGCGCTCGGGCGAGACCGAGGACCCGATCATCGCCGACCTCGCGGTGGCCCTGAACGCGGGCCAGATCAAGACCGGCGCCCCGGTGCGCGGCGAGCGCACCGCGAAGTACAACCGGCTGATCGACATCGGCGAGCAGCTCGGCGCGACCGCCACCTATCCCGGCGACGTCTTCGCCGCGCCGGTCGCCGCCTGACGATGGACCCCGCCCTCCCGATCGAGCGCGACGGAGCGGCGGGGGAGGCCGAGCGCCCGGCGTCGATCGGCAACGCCGAGGCGCTGCTCGAGCACGGCCAGCGCGACGGCCGGACGCTGGCGCTGCGGGTCGCCGGCGCCGGGCTCGCCGCCTGCGACCCGGCGCTCGCGGTCGAGCGCCTGGTCGAGCTCCGCGGCGACGAGCTGGTCGTCGACGGTCGCGTCCACCGGATCGACCCCGACGGCCGCGTCGTCGTGCTCGGCGCCGGCAAGGCGAGCCTGAAGATCGCCTGGGCGCTCGAGCGGATCCTCGGCGACCGCCTCGACGGCGGCACGATCGTCGTCCGCGACGACGACGCCGCCCAGGCGCTGGAGCGGATCGAGCTGCTCGAGGCGTCGCACCCGCTGCCCGACGAGCGCAGCTTCGCCGCCGCACGGCGGCTGCTCGAGCGGGCCGGCTCGCTCGGCGAGCGCGACCTTGCGATCGCCTGTTTCACCGGCGGCAGCTCGGCCCTCGCCAGCCTGCCGCCGGACGGGGTCAGCGGCGAGGACAAGCGCGAGCTGCACCGGCTGCTGCTCGCCGCCGGCATGCCGATCTCCGAGGTCAACACGGTCCGCAAGCAGGTCTCCGACCTCAAGGGCGGCCGGCTCGCCCTCGCTGCCGCGCCGGCGCGGCTGATCAACCTGACCGTCTCCGACGTCGCCGGCGACGCGCTCGATGCGATCACCGATCCCAGCGTCCCGAACCGCTCGACCCCGGCCGATGCGATCGCGGTCCTTCGCGGACATGGGCTCTGGGACCTCGTCCCCGAGAGCGTCCGCGCCCACCTCTCCGACCCGCGGCTGGCGCCCGCCGACCTCGGCGCGATCGAGATCCACTCGACCCTGCTGGTGACCGGCGAGACCGCCTGCGAGGTGATGGCGGCGGAGGCTGAGCGCGCCGGCGCGAAGCCGGTCGTGATCTCGACCAGCCTCGAGGACGAGGCGGCTTCGATCGGCCGGATCCTCGCCGGCCTCGCCGCCGAGAGCGTCGTCCGCGGCCGGCCGTTCCCGGCACCCGCGGTGCTGATCGGCTGCGGCGGCGAGGCGACCGTGCGGCTCGGACCCGGCGACGAGTTCGGGCGCGGCGGCCCGAACGAGGAGGCGGCGCTGGCCGCGGCCGGGCCGATCGAGGGGCTGCCGATCGCCGCCGTCTTCCTCGACACCGACGGCTCCGACGGCGGCTCCGCGCTCGCCGGCGCGATCTGCGATGGCGACACGATGGCCCGGGCCCGGGCCGCCGGCGTCGACCTGCGCCGGGCGCTCGCCGGCCATCGCAGCGGCGAGGCGGCAGCGGCGCTCGGCGACGGCATCCTCACCGGCCCGACCCACACCAACGTCAACGACCTGTTCGTGATCGCGATCGCCGAGCGGGGGACGACCTGATGGACGCGATGATCAGCCTCGAGCGGATCAGCAAGCGGTTCGGCGCCGCGCTCGCGGTCGACGACGTATCGATCGAGATCGCCCGCGGCGAGTTCTTCTCGATGCTCGGGCCGAGCGGCTGCGGCAAGACGACGACGCTGCGGATGATCGCCGGCTTCGAGGAGCCCGACACCGGCCGCGTGATGCTCGACGGCGAGGACGTGACGCTCGTCTCGCCCCGGCATCGCAACGTCAACATGGTCTTCCAGGACTACGCCCTGTTCCCGCACATGTCGGTCGCCGAGAACGTCGGCTTCGGCCTCAAGCTGAAGCGGGTCGGGCGGGCCGAGATCAGCACCCGGATCGATGAGATGCTCGCGGTGGTCCGCCTCGAGGGCCTCGGCGAGCGCCGTCCCGCCGAGCTCTCCGGCGGCCAGCGCCAGCGCGTCGCGCTCGCCCGCGCGCTCGTCAACCGGCCCGCGGCGCTGCTGCTCGACGAGCCGCTCGGGGCGCTCGACCTGAAGCTGCGCCGCGAGATGCAGCTCGAGCTCAAGCGGATCCAGAAGACAACCGGGACGACGTTCGTCTACGTCACCCACGATCAGGAGGAGGCGCTGACGATGTCCGACCGGATCGCGGTCATGGACGGCGGCCGGGTCCAGCAGCTCGCCGATCCCAAGACCCTCTACGAACAGCCCGACAACGCGTTCGTCGCCGACTTCATCGGCACCTCGAACGCGCTCGGGCTCTGCGTCGACCGGCGCGAGGGCGAGCTTGCGGTGATGGAGCCCGATCCCGGCGTCCGGGTCGTCGTCAACGCCCCCTGCGCGGTCGGCGACCTGCTGCAGATCAGCGTCCGCCCGGAGAAGATCTCGATCGTCGCCGGGACGCCCGAAGGCGCCGCCGCGAACGGCTCGCGGGTCAGCGGCGTCGTCGCCGAGCGCGTCTACCTCGGCTCGGTCTCGCAGACCGTCGTCGAGCTGCCCGGCGGCGAGCGGCTCGCGGTTCACGAGCTCAACGACGACGAGGCCTCGACGATCGGCCCCGGCGACGCGGTGACGCTGACCTGGCCGACCCGCCACAGCCTCGTCGTCGGCGCGGAGCCGATGCGATGAGCGCGTCCCGGCTTCTCGCCCTCGCCCTCGCGCTCGCCGCCGCTGCGCTCGTCGCCGCCGGCTGCGGTGGCGGCGGCGGCAGCTCCGACGTGGCCCCGGCCCCGGCCGACCCCGAGGCTCCGGTCAGCGGCACGCTGACCGTGTTCGCCTACCAGGACACGGTCACCGACGAGATGCTCGACCCCTTCCGCGAGGCCAATCCCGACCTCGAGGTGAAGACCGCCAGCTTCGGCTCGAACGAGGAGGCGGCGGCGAAGATGGCCGGCGGCTTCAGCGCCGACGTCGTCGAGGTCTGCCTCGACGAGATGAGCGCGCTGACCAAGCGCGGCCTGCTGCGGCCGATCGACCCCGCCGGGGTGACCGACTGGGACCAGCTCGTGTTCCGCGACGCCGACGGCGTCCGCGACGGCGACGACGTGCTCGTCGTGCCGCTCTCGGCCGGACCGCAGGGCCTGATCTACGACGCCGACGAGATCGCCCCCGGCGAGATCGACTCGTTCGCCGACCTGTTCGACCCCGCCTACGCGGACCGGACCGCGCTCGAGGGCGACTACCCGCTGCCGGCGATCGCCGAGACGGCGCTGGCGCTCGGCTTCGACGACCCGATGAACCTGAGCTCCGACCAGCTCGAGCAGGTCAAGCAGAAGCTGATCGACAACCGCGACCAGTTCCGCTCGCTGTGGCGCTCTGACGCCGACGTCGTCAACCTGTTCAAGTCGGGCGAGATCGCGCTCGCCGACGGCGGCCCCGGGCTGACCGAGCGGATCCGCGGTACCGGCGTCGACGCGCGCTGGGTCGCCCCGGTCGAGCGGCCGCTGTCGTGGGTCTGCGGCCTCTCGATCACCAGCGACGCCAAGAACATCGACGCCGCCTACAAGCTGATCAACTGGCAGGCGTCGCCGCAGGCGCAGGCGATCCGGGCCGAAAACGGCTACGTCGTCACCAACCCGAAGGCGATCCCGCTGGTGCCGCAGAGCGCCCGCAGGATCGCCGACCCGAGCTCGATCAAGGACGCGATCGCCGAGACGGAGCCGCCCGACTACCAGGACTGGGTGCGGGCGTTCCGTGAGTTCCAGGCCGAGTAGACCCGAACCACGTCGAACCACGAAAAGGAGGAGGCAGGAACGATGCTAAGCAGGATTCCAGCGGGGTTGATGGTGGCGTTGGCGGTGATCGCGGTCGCCGGCTGCGGCGGCGGCAGCGGCGACACCAACGTCGCGCCGCCACCGAAGGACCCGGACGCGCCGGCGACCGGGACGCTCAAGGTGTTCGCCTACGGCGACACCGTCGTCGACCAGATGATCAAGCCGTTCGAGCAGCAGAACCCCGACCTCAACCTCGAGATCGCCAGCTTCAACTCGAACAAGGCCGCGGCGGCGAAGCTCGCCGGCGGCTTCGAGGCCGACGTCGTCGAGGTCTGCACCGACGAGATGCAGCCGCTGCTGGCGCGCGATCTGCTGCGCCCGCTCGACGAGAGCGCCGTCAAGGGATTCGACCAGCTCGCGTTCTCCGACGCGCCCCAGGTTCGTGACGCCGACGGCAACGTGCTGTTCGTCCCCGCCTCGGCCGGCCCGCAGGGCCTGATGGTCAACAGCGACGAGGTCAACCCCGGGGCGGTCAACTCCTGGGCCGACCTCTACAGCGACACCTACGCGGGCGACGTCGCGCTCGAGGCGACGCCGCTGACCGCGATCGGCGAGGCGGCGCTGGCGATGGGAATGGACGATCCGATGAACCTCAGCGACGATCAGGTCGAGCAGGTCAAGCAGTTCCTGCTCGACCACCGCGACAACATCCGCGCGTTCGCCGACTCCGACGCCTCGATGGTGAACCTGTTCAAGTCGGGTGAGGCGGTGATCGCCGACGGCGGCCGCGGCACCGTGCAGGCGATGGTCGACGACGGCGTTCCGGCCGAGTGGATCGCGCCGAAGGAGGGCGCGCTGTCGTGGGTCTGCGGCCTCGCGATCACCTCGAAGGCGCAGAACATCGACGCCGCCTACAAGATCATCAACTACTACGCCTCGCCCGAGGCGCAGGCGATCTCCGGTGACATGGGCTTCGTCGCGATGAACCCGGAGGCGCTGCCGCTGGTCAGCCCGAAGTTCAAGAAGAGCGCCGACCCGCGCAACCTCGAGAACGCGATCCCGCAGACCGAGCCCGACAACGCCGACGTCTACGAGCGCGCATGGCAGGAAGTCCAGGCCGGCTAGCAACCGCCGTCCCGGCGGCGACCGCGGCGCGGCGCGATGCCGCGCCGCCGGTCGTGCGCCCGCTCGGGCTGCGGCTGCGGCGCCGGCTCCCCGGCCTCGGCGGCGGCCTGCTGGTCGCGTTCGTGATGGTCGTGCTGTTCGGGCCGGTGCTGATGCTGGCGCTGTTCTCGTTCAACGACTCCTCGATCATCTCGCTGCCCTGGGAGGGCTTCACGACGAAGTGGTACGAGGAGGCCTGGAACAACGGCCAGGCCCGCGACGCGGTCGTCAACTCGCTGCTGGTCGCGACGATCGTGATGGTGCTGTCGGTCGTTCTCGGGACGCTCGCCGCCTGGGGGCTGACCCGGCTGCGGTTCCGCGGTCGCGCCTTCATCGCCGGGCTCAACGGCGCCGTCCTCGTCGTGCCGTGGCTGATCATCGGCGTTGCCGGGCTGATCTTCTTCAGCCAGATCGAGGTGCCGCTGTCGCTGAACACGATCATGCTGATGCACCTCGTCGTCACCTTCCCGCTCGTCGTCGCGATCGTCTCCGCCGGGCTCGTCCGCTTCCAGCGCTCGCTCGAGGAGGCGGCAATCGACCTCGGAGCGACGCAGCGGCAGATGCTGCGCTACGTCGTCCTGCCGCAGGTCGGACCGTCGATCGCGGCCGCCTCGATCTTCGCCTTCGCCTGGTCGTTCAACAACTTCGAGATCTCGTTCTTCACCGGCGGCTTCGAGCAGACGTTCCCGGTCTGGGTGTTCTCGATCCTGCGCCAGTCGGAGAACCTGCCGGTCGTCAACGCGGTCTCGACGGTGATCGCGGCGGCGCAGATCCTCGCCGTGTTCGGCGCCTGGTGGCTGATGAAGCGGCTGACCCGCTCCGGCGGCGACGGCGACGAGCGGATCGAGGGCCTGCTCACCGGGGGGACGCGCTGATGGAGTCCGCCGCGCTGCCCGCCCCGGCCGCCGCGCGCCGCTCCCGCGGCAGCCGCTGGCTGCGGCCGCTCGCCTTCCTCGGCACGCCGACGGCGCTGCTGCTCGTCCTCTTCCTCGGCCCGATGCTGGTCATGCTCGGGGTCGCCCTCGATCGCGGCCTGCTCGACGGCGGCGTCGGCTTCAACTTCACGCTGACCAACTTCAGCGACGTGATCACCGACCCGCTCTACCGCGACGTCGCCCTGACCACGTTCGAGATCGCGACCGCGGCGATGCTCGCCCAGCTCCTCGTGGCGGTCCCGCTCGCCTACGTGATCGCCTTCAAGGCGGGCCGCTGGCAGCTGCCGATCCTGCTGTTCCTCGTGCTCGCCGACGAGCTCAACCCGATGGTCCGGATCTACGCCTGGCGGATGCTGCTCGGCCGCGAGGGCCTGATCAACGAGGGGTTGATGCGGCTCGGGATCATCGGCCAGCCGATCGACGCGCTGCTGTTCAGCCAGTTCGCCGTCACCCTGGTGCTGGCGACCAGCTACATCACCTACACGGTGATCCCGATCTACGGGGCGATGAAGGCGATCGACTCGAACGTCTTCGAGGCCGCCCGCGACCTCGGCGCCGGCTGGTGGACGACGACGCGGCGGGTGCTGCTGCCGCTGATCTCGCCCGGCGTCTTCGTCGCGCTGCTGCTCGTCTACATCCCGCTGTTCACCGACTTCGCCAGCCCGGCGCTGGTCGGCGGCACCAGCGGCTACATGCTCGGCAACGTCGTCAACGACCTCGTGCTCGAATCCGGCGACCTCAACCGCGGCGCCGCGATGAGCATCATCATGCTGGCGCTGTCGGCGCTGTTCGCGCTCGTCGCCTACCGGTTCGCCCGGATCAACCGGCTGGAGAGCTGATGGCGGCCAGCGACCGCTACGACGCCGTGATCGTCGGTGGCGGCCACAACGGCCTCGTCGCCGGCTTCTACCTCGCCCGCGCCGGGATCCGGACGCTGATCCTCGAGCGCCGCGAGATCGTCGGCGGCTGCTGCGTCACCGAGGAGTTCGCGCCCGGCTTCCGCGCCTCGACCGGCGCCTACGTGATCAGCATGCTGCGCGAGCCCGTCTGGCGCGATATGCGGCTCGCCCAGCGCGGGATCGAGATCGACACCGCCGGGCCGTCCCTGTACGGCTTCCCCGGCGGCGAGCGGCTCCTGCTCGGCGACGACATCCCCGCCTCGCAGGCCGAGATCCGCCGCTTCTCGGTCGCCGACGCCCGGGCGCTGCCGGCGTTCGAGGCGGCGCTCGGGCGCCTCGCCGAGGCCGTCGGCCCGATGATGGACACGACCCCGCCCGACCCCGCCCACGTCAGGGCCGCCGACCTGCCGGGGCTGCTGCGGCTGGCCGCCACCGGGCGCCGCCACCGGGCTCAGGTCAATGACGCGCTCTATCTGTTCGCGACCTCCTGCAGCCAGTACCTGGGCGAGTTCTTCGAGTCGGAGGTGGTCAAGGCGGCGCTCGGCTGGCACGCGATCAACGACTCGGTCGCCGGCCCCTCGACGCCGGCGACCGCCTACGTGCTGCTCCACGACCACGCCGCCGAGCAGGCCGGTGGCGGTCTCCGCACCTGGGGCTTCGTGCGCGGCGGCATCGGCCGCGTCACCGCGGCGATGGCCGACGCCGCCCGCGAGGCGGGAGCCGAGATCCGGACCGGGGCCGAGGTCGAGCGCGTCGTCGTCGCCGCTGGCCGCGCCGACGGCGTCGAGCTCGCCGACGGCTCGGTGATCGGCGCCGAGCGGGTGCTCTCCAACGCCGACCCGCTGCGCACCTTCTTCGACCTCGTCGGCGCCGAGCTGCTGCCGCAGCCGTTCGCCGCAGCGCTGCGCAACTACCGCTGCGAGGGCACCAGCGTCAAGGTCAACCTCGGCGTCGACCGGCTGCCCGAGGTCGCCGGGATGCCGGCGGGCCGCGAGCCCTATCTCGGCGGGATCATGGAGTTCGGCGGCTTCATCGCCGACATGGACCGGGCCCAGTTCGAGGCCCGCTGCGGCCGGCTCGGCGGCGACCCCCACGTCGAGGTCTGCATCCCGACCTTCCACGATCCATCGCTCGCGCCCGAGGGCCGGCACGTGCTCACGATCGACATCAACTCGCAGCCCTACACGCTCGCCCCGGGCGAGGGCAGCTGGGAGCAGCACCGCGACGCCGTCGCCGACCGCGCGATCGCGACCCTCGACGGCTACATGCCCGGCCTCGCGGATTCGATCGTCGCCCGCCAGGTGCTGAGCCCGGTCGACCTCGAGGGCCTGCTCGGGATCAGCGGCGGCCACGCCCTGCACGGCGACATGTCGTTCGATCAGCTGTTCACCCTGCGCCCGGTCCGCGGCCACGCCGACTACCGGACGCCGATCGACGGCCTCTGGCTCTGCGGCGCCGGCACCCACCCCGGCGGCGGCGTCAGCGGCGCCAACGGCCGCAACTGCGCCCGCGAGGTGATCCGCGAGGCGCGCGGGCCGCTGGCGCGGGCCCGGCGGCGGCTCGGGTAGCCGCGCCCCAGGGACCGGCGAGCCGCCGTCTCCCGCCCGAGCCGCGCGCCGCGCGCCGCGCGCCCGTCGGACGAGCCGCTGGAAGCAACCGCGGCCCGCCGGCCGCTGGGCTGGAAGCAACCGCGGCCCGCC